>NZ_CADFEC010000006.1:0-345498 GCF_902833195.1 Burkholderia sp. BCC1638 | reverse complement strand
CGTCAGCAATCGCGACCACGGCACGAGCTTCTCCATCTCTTCCAGGAAACGCTGGCGCCGAGTCATGCGCTTCTTGCCCGTGCTTTCCGCTTCCGCAAAGCTCATTTGCCGTTTCATCGTCGTGGACCCGTTCCGTGAACTATCTTCTACAACGTCCTCGGCTGCGTCAGCGATGACCACAGAGCCGGATAAATCAGTGTTTCCCTAGACGTCGTCCGTTTCGTCGAGCAGCTTGTGCCGCATCGCGTAGCGGACCAGCGCCGCTTCGTGCGGCATCTGCATCTTTTCCAGAATCCGGGTCTTGTAGGTGCTGACCGTCTTCGCGCTTACGCACAGCGCCTGCGCGATCTCGGTCAGCGTCTGTCCGGCGGCGATCCGGCGGAACACGTCGAACTCGCGATCGGACAGCCGCTGGTGCGGCAGCGTCTCGGCCGGTTCGTTCAGGCTCTGCGCGAACTGCTCGGCCATCGCGAGACTCACGTAGACGCCGCCCGATGCAACCTTGGTCACCGCGCCGACCAGTTCGGCGCTCGCGCTTTCCTTGGTCAGGTAGCCCGACGCACCGGCGCGGAACGCGCGCACCGCGTATTGCTGCTCCGCATGCATGGTCAGCACGAGCACGCGCAGCGTGGGCTTCTCGTCCTTGATCTGCTTGATCAGTTCGACGCCGTTGCGGCCCGGCATCGACAGGTCGAGCACCAGCACCTGCGCGGGCATCGAACGAATCAGCGCGATCGTCGACGGCCCGTCGCACGCTTCGCCGGCCACTTCGAAGGCGGTCGCGTTCTGGAGAATGTGCCGCAGACCGTCGCGCACGAGCGTATGGTCGTCGGCGATGAGCACCTTGATCATGTGAGGGTGGTTTCCTGTTGAACGGTGCCGAGCGGGAACGCGACCGTGATCGAGAAGCCGCGCGCGAGCGCGGTATCGATCGTCACGCTGCCGCCCAGCATGTGTGCGCGTTCGCGAATGCCGATCAGGCCGAACGACTTGTCCTCGTGGGCGGTGCCGCCGGGTGCCGCGCCGCGGCCGTTGTCCGCGACGCGCAGCACGCAGAAGCCTTCCTCGATGTCGAGCCGCAGCGCGACGCGGGTCGCATCCGCATGGCGTGCGACGTTCGTCAGCGCTTCCTGGACGATCCGGAACAGCGTGGTCGCCCCGGTGCTGGTGAACGTGAGCCCGCCCGTTTCGATGTGGCGTTCGACGTCGATGCCGTAGCGGTTCGTGAAGTCGTTCGCCAGCCACTCGATCGCGGGCACGAGGCCGAGATCGTCGAGCATCACGGGGCGCAGGTCGGCTGCGATGCGCCGCACCGACGCGACGGTCGCGTCGATCAGCCGGCGCATGCCCTGCAGTTGCGACAGCACGTCGTCGTCGGGTTGCGCACGGTTCGGTGCGCGCAGTTGCTGCTCGATGACCGACAGATCCATCTTCAGCGCGGTGAGTTGCTGGCCGAGATCGTCGTGCAGTTCGCGCGCGATGCGGGTCTTTTCCTCCTCGCGCACGTTCTGCAGGTTCGCCGACAGTTCGCGCAGTTCCTCGCGCGACTGCTTCAGCGCATTCTCGGCGCGCTGCCGCTCGGTGATGTCGCGCAACATCACCGTATAGAGCTTGCCCGATGCGTCGCGGATCTGCGAGATCGACGCCTCGATCGGGAATTCCTCGCCGTTGCCGCGCAGCCCGAACAGCACGCGCTGACGGCCCATCTGCCGCTCGGATACGCCCGTCACGCCGAACTGGTCGACGTGCTTCGCATGCGCGGCACGAAACCGCTCGGGGATGAAGCGCGACAGCGGCGCGCCGATCGCCTCCATCGCCGACACGCCGAATACCTGCTCGGCCATCGGGTTGAAGATCACGACCGTCTGCTTCTCGTCGATCGTGATGATCGCTTCCATCGACGAACGGATGATGCCCATCATCCGCGCCTCGTTCAGGATGCCGCGGCTGCTGGCGCCCGTATCGGCGGTGCCGGCGCGGCCGCGCAGCAGCGCATGGACGAGTGCCGCGAACGCGAACGACGCGATCAGCCCCGCCGCGAGCACCGTGCCCGCCGCGCGCTGCGCGCCGGTTGCGCTCGGGCGGCCGTCCGCGGAATAGGCGAGCGTCAGCACGGTCCCGCCGAAAATCAGCTGGTCGGTGCGCCGCATCAGATCGGGCGACGCGGAGGCCTCGTCGGTCGTCGTCTCGGCGCTCGCGATCGGCCGAGGATCGTCGCCGGCGCTGATCCGCAGGTCGAGCCCGCGTTCCGTGTCGAGCGCGCGCTCGATCAGGCGATTCGGGCTCACTTGCGCGAACAGCACGCCGTCGGTGCCGGTTTCATGGGCGCCGGCCGGTGCGGCGGTCGTGCGCTGTGACGCCGTCGCGGGTAGGAACAGCGTGAGGGTGCGCGCATCGCGGGAGGTGTCGTCGTCGGCCGAATGGATGCCGAGTGCGACATCGCCGGTCCGCAGCGCGCGCGCGAGCGGGGCCCGATCCGGCGCGCCGAAGCGCACGCCGGCCGAGCTCGACGCGGGCGCGCCGAGCGTCGCCACCGCGAGCGGGCCGGCCGGTATCGGCGCGTGACCGGCGAGGGCGCTGCGCGCCGCGGGCGACAGCGGCGCATAGCCGAACTGCCGGATCGGCGAACGCCCGCTGTCGAGCTCGAGCGTGTCGGCATAGCGGCGCCATTGCTCGGGCGTCATCTGCGGCGCGAGCGCGAACGCGCCGCGCGTGCTTTCGAGCACGGCGACGCCGGCTTGCAGCTCGTGGCGCAGCATCGCCGTCACGTGCGTGGTGCGTCGCTCGAAGCGCGTATGGACGGCGCCTTGCCACTGCTCGCGAACGAGCAGCGCGACGCCGAGCGACAGCGCCGCGCCGGCGAACAGCGTAACGACGCCAGCCGCGAGCGGCTGGCGTAACATGATCTGGAAGCGCGTGGGCCCTCGGGCGTCACGCGGCGGGGTTCCACTGGCGGTCATTCGATGGCCATTCTGGTGTCGGGGCCGCCCGTGGCACTCGGGCGGCGCGGCATAACCGGGAAAAATCGCACCGGCCGCGTACGGCGTCTATTTTCAAGATGAAATTGTGCGCGTTTTATGCGTTTTTTGTAATAGGGTCAGCTAAAAATGAGATAGCCGGGCGGTGCAGCGGGCGTCCCGGCCGCGATTGACACGCGTCAACCGGCGTGTCGGCACGTGGGGCAGACTGTTCGGCAGGCGAGCCGGCATCGGGCCGGCTTGCGATGACGGGGGCGTCGTGCGCGCGATGCGCGACGCGCGCCCGGTCGGAGGGTGGACCATGTACAAGCGGATTTTCGTCGGGCTCGATGGCAGCCCGAGTGCGCGTCTCGCGCTGAACGAAGCGATCAGGATCGCGGCGGCGTCCGGCGGCGAGGTGACGTGCGCGTATGTCGTCGAGCACCGGCCGCAGCTCGTCGACGTCGATGCGGGCTTCGCGGCCGAACACGACGGCGACGCGGCGGCAACCGATGCGGCGACGCCCGTGCTCGACGATGCGAAGGCGGCGCTCGCGCAGCGGAACGTGCCGGGCACCGTGCGCGCGCTCGACGCGTACGGCGAGGACATCGCCGCGGTGCTGATGCGCACGGCGGCCGAGGCCGGCGCCGATCTGATCGTGATGGGCACGAGCGGGCGGCACGGCCTGCGCCGGCTGCTGCTCGGCAGTGTCGCGGAATCGCTGCTGCGCGCGGCCGACCGGCCCGTGCTGCTGGTGCGCCACGACGAGCCGGCCGCGGCGGCATCCGCGTAACGGGGCGGTGCGGCGTCGCGCCGTGAGCGGCGGGCGGGTGGTTGCCGCGCAGATGCCGGTGTGATGGCGCGTGCGGCGGTGCGTCCGCTGCATCGATCGACGTGCGGCCGATATCTGGCGTCGCTATGGTGTGATCGCGCAGCGCCGGTTGCATCGCGGCCCGCACTTCTGGCAGCATCGGCCGGTGTTCGCTTCATCGTCGCGCGCCGCGTTTCGCGCGCGATTCAGTCGCCGCGTGCATGGTCGCGGCGATCGACGCAGCGGCACGCGACGTCGGCCGACGGGATTCCCGAACGGCCGGGGCGTGTGCCGCGTGCCCGGTTCATTCCTTCACCGACGTCATCCGCCATGCCGATCTCCGCCGCCGACCTGATTCACCAGTTCGATCTGCAACCGCACCCCGAGGGCGGCTATTTCCGGGAAACCTACCGCGCGGCCGACACGGTCGTGCGTCCGGCCGACGGCGCGCCGCGCGCGGCGTCGACCGCGATCTACTACCTGTTGTGCGACGGCGCGTATTCGTCGTGGCACCGGATCCGTTCCGACGAGGTCTGGCATTTCTACGCGGGCGATCCGCTCGAAGTGTGGGTGCTCGACGAGCACGACGGCCTGACGATCCACCGGCTCGGCAACCCGCTCACGCACCCCGGCACCGTATTCCAGGCGGTCGTGCCGGCCGGGCGCTGGTTCGGTGCGCGCTGCGCGTCGCCGGAGCATGTCGCGCTCGTCGGCTGCACGGTCGCGCCGGGGTTCGAGTTCGCGGAATTCGAGCTTGCGGACGCGACGGCGCTGGCCGCCGCGTTCCCCGAGTACGCGGAATACGTCGCGGCGCTCGCGCAGCGCCCCGACGCGTGAGCGCGGCGGCCGCCTCCAACGGTAGCCGTTGCGCGCGGTCCCGGCCAAACCCGTTTAGAATGCACGATGGTGCGGGATCGGCCGCGGACGTACCGCGGCGATCGCTGCCAGCCGTATCGACGGCCGCCTCCGTCGCACGGTCAGCATGTCTTCCAGGAGCGCCGCCGTGTGGCACTTTCCCATTGCGATTCCCTCGTCGCTCGGCCCGTGGGCCGTGTTCGCGAGCGTACTGATCACGCAGCTCGGCGTGCCGGTGCCGGCCGTGCCGATGCTGATCCTCGGCGGTACGATGGCGGCGATGGGGCAGGCGTCCTGGACGAGCATGTTCGCGGCGGCGATCGGGGCGACGATGCTTGCCGATTCGCTGTGGTTCTTCATGGGCCGCACGCGCGGCCGGCGCTTGCTGAACGGGCTCGTGCGATTCTCGCTGTCGCTCGACACGACGCTGCGCTTCGCACGTAACGTATTCGAAAGATACGGCGCGCCGCTGCTCGTCCTTTCCAAATTCCTGCCGGGCCTCGGCCTCGTGTCGGCGCCGCTGCTCGGCACGACCGCGATCGGCATCGGCGTGTTCCTGTTCTGGGATCTGGCCGGCGCGTCGCTGTGGGCTGCGTTCTGGCTCGTCGGCGGCGCGGCCGTGCATGACCAGATCGTGCAGTTCGTGCTGTGGGTGCGCGCGAGCGGCGGCACGATCCTCGATGCGTTCCTCGCGATCTTCATCACGTTCCTGCTGTACCGCTGGGTGCGCCGCGTGCAGTTCCGCCGCTATCTCGCGCAGGTGCGCATCTCCCCGCCGCAGCTCGTCGAAATGATGACGTCGAGCGAGCCGCCGCTGATCTTCGATGCGCGACCGCGCGCGATTCGCGAACGCGAGCCGTACCGGATCGCCGGCGCGGTGCCGGTCGATCTCGATTCGCCGGACCTGCTGGATCCTGAGCTGCTGAAGCGGCCGATCGTCGTGTATTGCGTGTGCCCGAACGAGGCCACGGCCAAGCGTTTGATCGCGAAGATGCAGCGCAAGAAGATGATCCACAACATCCGCGCGCTGAAGGGCGGCCTCGATGCGTGGGAAAAGCACGGCTATCCGGTCGAGCCGCTGCCGGCCGATCTCGATTCATCGCGGTATTTCGTGCGGCCGGAACATGGCGTCGCGCTGGAAGGCGAATATACGGTGCGCGCGACGTTGTCGAAGTGATGTCCGGAGGCTGTTCCGGACTTTCATCAAACGTATGTCGGCATCGTGAGCGCGGCACTGCAAATGTGTCGCGCGATTACCACACTGCTCCGATGATGTTGTGCTGCAGACGGCAGCCGGTCTCGACATTTGCCGTGGAGCAACTTGCTACCCCGATTTGTCATTTGCTGACGGCCCAACATCTCAAATTTGGGCCGTGTCGCGTAAGCGAACCGCGTACTGGTCAAGCGGGCAGTCGTCGATCAGACGCGCCTGCATAGTATTTTCTTTGATTCGCGCTGTGCATTGAGTAAATGTGCATCCATCGACGGATGGGGCGCCGGCTATCTCGAATTAACATCCGAAAAATTATATGGAAATGTTAATTCTGATTTTCTCAAAAATAATCAACCGCATTCCAGCGTGGAAAATCATCCCGCGTCAGTCAATCTGATGATTTCTGACACCGTGGCATAGCCGCCTTCTGGTACGCTCGCGTCCACGGATTGCGGGAGACCAATAGCATGCGCATTCGGAGTTTGGATGCATAACGGGGGGAGCAGCCATTACCTCGCGAGTCCTGCACAGCCCCGGCCATGGCTGTGCAAAGCGACGATCGATTCGCCCCGGATGTCGATTTCAAGAAAAATTGAAGCAGCGACGTGATTTGCGTCGAATGACTAATGAATAAAAACCGCTATCGGGTTGTGTTCAATCGCGCACGAGGCGCGATGATGGTTGTTCAGGAAAACTGTAGTTTGCCGCATGCAGCCGGGAATTCGCAGGGCATAAGCGCGCCGCGGAGGTTGTGCATCGTTTGGCAACCGATCGCGACGGCGGCTGCGTTGCTGTTCGGTGTACCGTTATTCAGCTTCGCGCAAATCGCGCCGACTCCGGGCACGAGCGCACACGTGATCCAGACGCAGAACGGCATTCCGCAAGTGAATATTGCCGCGCCATCTGGTGCGGGCGTGTCGGTGAACACCTACAACCAGTTCGATGTTCAAAAACCCGGCGCGATCCTGAACAATTCGCCGACGATCGTGAACACGCAGCAGGCGGGGATGATCAACGGCAACCCGAATTTCGGTGCAGGCCAGTCCGCGCGGATCATTGTCAACCAGGTCAACAGCACGGCCGCGAGTCAGATTCGCGGTTACGTCGAGGTTGCGGGAAATCGAGCGGAGGTCGTGATCGCCAATCCGGCAGGCATTGTCGTAGATGGAGGGGGCTTCATCAATACGTCACGTGCCACGTTGACGACAGGACAACCTTACTACGGCGCAGAAGGCTCGCTTGCCGGGTACAACGTCAATCGCGGTCTCATCACCGTGCAAGGCGCGGGTCTCAATGCGTCGAACGTCGACCAGGTCGATCTGATCTCGCGCGCGGTGCAAGCCAATGCGGCGATCTATGCGAAAAATCTGAACGTTATTGCCGGTGCGAACCGGGTCAATCATGACACGCTGGCGGCAACTTCGATAGCGGGTGACGGTGCGGCACGCGCTATCGCAATCGACGTGAGCCAACTCGGCGGGATGTACGCAAACCGCGTGTTTCTCGTAAGCAACGAGTTTGGTGTCGGGGTCGCGAACGCGGGGACGATTGCAGCACAGGCAGGCGACCTGACGTTGCAGTCGAACGGCCAGCTCGTGCTGACCGGCAAGACAACGGCAAGCGGTAACCTTGGTGCAACCGCGAACAGTATTCAAAACAGCGGTACGACGTATGCGCAACAGAGCGCGAATGTTTCGGCGGTCGGTGTGTTGTCGAACAGCGGCACGCTGGCTGCGCAACAGAATACGACGGTCAATGCGGGCGCGATCGATTCGACGGGAACACTCGGCGCGGGCGCAAACAGCGATGGTTCAGTCCGAGGAAGTGGCGACCTGAATCTGTCGAGCACCGGCCAACTGACGGCGACCGGGCAGAACATTGCCGGCGGTAATGCGTCGATTTCAGGCGGTGCCGTGAATCTTGCAGGTAGCCAGACGGCGGCGAACGGTAATGTGTCGTTGAGCGCGAACGCCGGGAATCTGAATCTTTCGAACGCGACAGTGAGTGCCCAAGGCGCCGTCAATGCAAATGCGGCCGGCGCTCTGATGAACGATCACGGCACGCTGTCGAGCCAGGGCAATGCAACACTGGCCGCAGGCAGTATTTCGAACCAGGGCGGCAAGATATCGGCGCGCGGTCCGCTGAACGTGCAGTCGAACGGCGCAATCTCCAACCAGGGCGGCACGTTGGTTTCCGAAAGTTCGATGCGCGTGCGCGGCGGTGCGATCGCGAACACCCAGGGCACGATCCAGAGCGCCGCGGGAATGAGCATTTCGGGAAGCTCGCTGGACAACAGCGCCGGTCGCGTTACGTCGCTGAATTCGGATGGTTTGTCGATCACGACGACAGGCCAACTGACGAACGCAGCCGGCACGACTGTACTCGGTGCACCGGGCGGCGTCATTGGCGGCAACGGTGACGTGACAATTCAGTCGGGCAGCGTCGTGAACCACGGCATGGTCAGTGCGCAAACGAATCTGCAGGTCGATTCACAATCACTCGACAACGGCAGCGGTGCGTTGTCGGCTACCCAAAACGCGGTGATCAATGTGGGCGCGCAACTGACGAACGGCTCGGGCAGTATCGCGGCCGGGCAATCGGCCACGGTCAGTGCGGCGACGCTGAGCAATGATGCGGGTTCGATACAGGCAGCGCAGTTGTCTCTTGCCGCGACGAATTTATCGAACCACGGCGGCTCGATTACACAAACCGGGACCGGCGCAATGAATGTCGCCGTCTCGAACACGCTCGATAATTCGAGCAACGGCGTTATTCAGACCAACAGCATGGACCTGAACCTGACGCCCGCGACGCTCGTCAACGACCACGGGAAAATCACCCACGCCGGCAGCGGCACGTTGTTGATCGCAACCGGTGCACTGTCGAATCAGGGTGGCACGATTGCGACCAACGGTGCGTTGAGCGTGAAGGCCGCCGCCGTTTCGAATAGCGCCGGTACGCTGGCCGCACAGCGACAGGCTGCGCTCGACGTGCAATCGCTCGATAACCACGCCGGCGGTTACATCGGCGCCGACAGCATAACGTTGAAGGCGCAAGGCCCAGTCGATAACCGTGCAGGCACGCTCGAAGCAAACAACGGCGTTTTGGTGACGGCGGACAGCGTCGCGAACGACGGTGGTTCGGTCAAAAATATCGGTACGAGCGCATTGTCGGTTACGACGGCAAACACGTTGACGAATACGGCTGGTGGCACGATCGGCGGGAATGGTGATGTTACGTTGTCGGCGGGCAGCGTCGATAATTCCAGCGGTTCGTTGCTGGCGGGCCGAGCGCTTTCCGTGCAGTCGAATGGCGCAATCACGAATGCGGCAGGGCTCGTTCAAGCGAATGGAAATTTGGCGCTGCGAGCACAAGGCATGATCGACAACCACGCAGGACAAATCGAAGCGAACGGTCCGAATTCGACGCTCGCATTGTCGGGGAGCAGCGTCGACAACACGGATGGCCGCATCGTCAATATCGGTAACGGAGCAACAACGGTCGATGGCGGCTCATCGATCATAAACACGAACGCGTCCGGCAAAGCGGGGGCGGGTACGATCGGCGGTAATGGCGATGTTACGCTCAGCGCGCAAACGTTGACGAATGCTCAAGGCGGCCAGACGCTTTCCGGGCACGATCTGACGCTGAACGTGGCAAACAGCATAAATAATGCGAATGGCGTACTGTCGGCTGCGAACAACCTCAAATTGATTGCGGCAAACGCTGCGCTATCGAACCAGGCCGGGGCGATACGTGCAAATGGTGCGCTGTCGCTGAATACCGCATCGATCGACAACTCGTCCGGCAAAATCGGTAACGACGCAGGCAGCGGGGGCAGCGTTTCAATCCAGACCGGTGCGCTTGCCAACCAGAATGGCGCCATCGGAAGCGATCAGGACCTGTCGCTGAGCACCGGCACGTTAACGGGCGATGGCGCGATCGTAGCCGGTCGAAACGGCACCGTGGCGCTCGCCAGTGACTACACACAGACAGCAGCGAACAAGCTGCACGCGAACGGCGATCTGAGTTTCTCCACGTCGGGCAAGCTGACGAACCAAGGTGTGCTGGATGCCAACGGCGCGTTGACGGTGAATGCCGCGAACGTCGAAAACCAGAGCGGCGCGGGTTTGAATTCCGCAAACACGACGGTCAACGCGAGCGGCGGCACGATCGATAACGCGGGCCGGATCGAGGGCGATTCGGTTACGACCAACAGTTCGACGCTGAACAACACGGGCACCGTGATCGGAGCCAATGTCACCGCGATTGCCAACACGATCACGAATACGGGCGCCGCTGCCGTATTCGCCGCGGCCAATCGGCTGAATCTGTACGCGACGAATCAGTTGTCGAACACGGGTGGAGCGAGCCTGTTCAGCGTCGGCGATATCAATATCGCCGCAAATGGTCAGCGCGATGCCAACGGCTTGCTTGCCAACCGCGCGCAGAACGTGCTGAACGACCAGTCGACGATCGAAGCGCAAGGCAACATCGAACTCGCTGCGGGGACGTTCACCAATTCGCGCCCCGCGCCGACCGTGACGACCGAAACCACCGGCACGACGACCAAGCACGAAACCAAGCGCCAGAAATACATCGTTTGCGCGACGATGAACGCGGACCCGAACGGAGGCTGTTCGCAGGCGATGTGGGTGAACGGCTATAAGACTCCGCTCACTACAACCTATAGCCCTTCGCAGGTTGTATCCGAAACGTCCGGACCGAACGCGACAGACAAGGTATTGGTCGTGAACGTGAACGGCAAGCAGCAGACGATTTACTACAACACGCTGACGACCAACGTGGACGGCACGGTTACGGTCAACTATTGGGATGCGTACGATCCGCACGTCAACTATGTTCCGGATACGGAATACACGACGCGCAGCGACGGTCACAACGGCTATCAGCGCGTCGAAATCTGGCGCGATACCACGTCCACGACTCAGCAAGACAAGGTAACGAGCGAAGCGAAACAAGCGCAGTTGGTAGCCGGCGGAAGCATCACGATGGCGAACGTCGGGACGCTCAACAACAACTACAGCGCCATCACGGCCGGCAAGTCGATTCAAATCGGCAGCACGCAGCAAAACGGCTCAGTCGGCAGCGGGAGCTATGGTGGCACGGTCGTGAACAACGTCGGCCGAACGCTGTATCAGTATCAGACTGACAATATCGTGTCGATGTACGCGTGGAACGAGGACACGACTCAGGATCGCGGCACCGTTGTTGAGCCGTCCGTAGTTCACATGCCGATTGCGATCGGTGGAACGGGTGGCACGATCATCGCAAATCAGTCGGTGTCGATCGACGCGCAGAACGTCAATAACCAGAACGTCGCCGCGCAAAATTCCGCGACTGGCGCGACGGGGGGCACGCTTGGCAACAACGCGGCCAACCAGCGCGTATCGGGCAGCAATCCGTCCAGGGTCGGCGCTGCCGACGGAACGACGAATGTACCTGCATTGCAATCGGTCGCGAGCGCGACGGGCGCTTTGTCGATTGCGCTGCCGACAAGCGGGATGTATTCGATTCATCCCGCGCCAGGGCAACCGTATTTGATCGCCACCGATACGCGCCTCACGAGTTACACGAACTTCATTTCCAGCGACTACATGCTCGGCCAGCTGAACCTGAACCCGGCGAGTATCCAAAAGCGCTTGGGTGACGGGATGTATGAGCAGCAGATGGTGCGTAACCAGATTACACAGTTGACGGGGCGTACCTTCCTGCCGGGTTACGAAAGTGCTGAAGACGAATATCGCGCGCTGATGACGAACGGCGCGAATTATGCGAAGGAATTCGGGTTGATGCCGGGGATGGCATTGACGGACGCGCAGATGGATGCACTGACGAGCGATATCGTATGGTTGGTCGACCAGACCGTGACTTTGCCGGATGGCAGCACGACGCATGTGCTGGCCCCAGTTGTCTACATGGCGCAGACGCACGCGAACGATCTGCAACCGACCGGCACGCTGATCGCGGCGGACGATGTCGAGATTCATACGGCCGGCAGCACGACGAACTCGGGTGTAATCAAGGGCGGCACAAAGACCGTGCTGACGGCGACGGATATTTTGAACCGCGGCGGCACGATTTCGAGTAGCGGCAAGAATGGCACGACGGTCGTGTCGGCTAGCAACGATGTGGTCAATGCATCCGGGCAGATTTCCGGAAATCGAGTCGCCGTAATTGCTGGCCGCGATATCTTCAATACCACGTTGGTCGATACGAAGGGCGTTTCGGCTGCCTCTGGCGATAGCAAAGTCAAGACCGGCCTGTTGGGGCAGCAAGGCACTATTGCTTCAACCGGCGACATGATCGTCGGCGCCGGTCGCGACCTCACGATACACGGTGCGAATCTGTCGGCGGGCGGTGACGCACTGATAACGGCGGCGCGCGATATCAACGTCGATGCGGTTCAGTCGAACACTTCGCAATCCGTGACGAAGAATGCCAATCACCATTGGGAAGAAAACAGTACGATCAACGAGACGAGCGCAATTTCCGCGAGCGGCAATCTCGCGGTTCAGAGCGGCAACGATGCGACGTTCAATGGCGCGGACGTATCGGCCGGGAAAGAGCTGAGCGTTATTGCCCGTGGCAATCTCACGGCGACGACCGTCACCGACACTGCGCGATACAACAACGTCGCGACTGACGGCAAGGCCCGCAAGGAAGTCGATCGAACTTACGATGAGCGCGCGGTCGGCACGACTTTCTCGTCTGGCGGGAATGCCACGCTCGCAGCAGTCAGCGCGGACACGAACAAAGGCAACATGACGTTGACCGGTTCGTCGTTGACGGCAGGTGTCACGAACGGGAAGGACAACGGCACGGGTACGGCCAGCATCGCGGCAACGGGCAATGTCACCATCGATGAAGGTCGCGAGCAGCACGATAATTTCGTTCAGACGCAAGCTAAACGCGGTAGCTTCGTTTCGGGTTCCACCACGGACACGATGCAGGACACCCACGCGAATGTCGGCATCGCGAGCACCGTGTCGGGCGATACTGTTTCGATCCGTTCGGGGAAGGATCTGACGGTGCAAGGCAGTAATGTCGTCGGGACCAACGACGTGAGGCTCGCTGCTGCGGGCAATGTGAATGTCACCACGTCGCAGGACACGCAAACTTCCGAAAGCTACTATTCGAAGCGCGAATATGGTTTCCTGTCGGGCCTGAATCCGTTGAATCAGCTCGACGGCGGATTGCAGGGTTACACGATCGGCGTGCGCAAGACCACGGATGCACAGCAGGCAACGCAGGTCACGAACAACGCCAGCATGATCGGTTCGCTGAATGGCAACCTGAACATCAGTGCGGGCGAGGGTTTGCATGTCACCGGCAGCACGCTGCACGCAGGGAACGACATCAATCTCGGCGCCAAGAAAGTAACCATTGATGAGGCGCGAAACATCGCGACACAAAGCGAACAACAATCGTTCAGTCAGACGGCAATCTCCGCAGGCATCAGCAATCCCGTTATCGCGGCAGTGCAGACGGCAAACCAGATGCGCAAGGACGTCAAGCAGACGAAGGGTGATGCACGACTGACTGCGCTGGCGGCGGCAACGACCGGCCTTGCGGCGAAGAATGCCTACGATGCTGTCGCGAGCGATCCGACGAGTGCGGGAGGTGTCGGTATCAATGTGTCGCTTGGAACGAGCCACAGCAATAGCAGTTCGTCGGCGTCGTCCAATACGGCAGTCGGCAGTACGGTATCGGCTGGCCATAATCTGAACATCGCCGCAGCCGGTGCAGGGGCCGATAGCGATATCAATGTGACAGGCAGCACGCTCAGCGCAGGCCACAATGCGACGTTGAACGCGCAGGGCGATATCAATCTGCAAGCTGCGCAAAATACCGATAGCCAACAGAGCAGGAACAGCGGCTCGAGCGCCAGTATCGGCGTGACGTTCGGAGTCGGCAAATCGAACGGCATTTCGTTTCAGGCGGGTGTCTCTGGTACGAAGGGTCATGGCGACGGCAGCGATACGACGTGGACGAACACAAACGTTGCGGCGGGCAACAAACTCACGCTGCAATCGGGCGGCGATACGAACCTGACCGGCGCTGTTGCGAGCGGTAAGCAGGTAATCGCCGACGTTGGTGGCGATCTAAATATCAAGAGCCTGCAAGACACGAGCCATTACGATTCGAAGCAGGCGAGCGGTGGTGTGTCTGTCAGCGTTTGCGTGCCGCCGATTTGCTACGGCGCATCGAGTGTGTCCGGGAACATCAGTCAGCAGAAGATGAACAGCGACTACGCAGCGGTTGGCGAACAGTCGGGTATCAAAGCTGGCGACGGCGGATTTCAGGTCAATGTGAACGGTAATACCGATCTGAAAGGCGGGGTGATTGCGAGCAGCGATAAAGCTGTTCGCGATGGTGTGAACAACCTGACGACGGCAACGCTCACTTCGAGCGATATCCAGAATCACGCGTCCTACGACGCGTCCTCGGCCGGGATTTCGGGCGGCTACGGCGGGGGTATCGGTAAAAACCAGAAGGGCACCGCTGACAACGTCAATCCCGTTTCGGGCACGACGTTGCCGAAGACCAACGGCGGCAGTGCGCCGGGTTTGCAAGTCGCGCCACCGATCGCGATGAGCGCGTCCGATGATGCCAGTTCGGTAACCCGCAGCGGTGTGAGCGGCGGCGCACTGACGATTACCGACAGCGAGAAGCAGCAGCAGTTGACGGGCCAGACTGCAGTCGAAGCCGTCGCGAGCATCAACCGCGATACGTCCGACACGGGTGGCGCGCTTGCGCCGATTTTCGATAAGGACAAGATTCAGGCTGGGTTTGATATCACGAGCCAGTTCGTCAATCAGGTTGGGACGTTTGTATCGAACAAGACGAGCGAGATCGATAGACTCAAACAGACGGCGAACGACCCGAATGCGAAGGATGCGAGCGGCAACCCGCTGACAGATACGCAGCGTCAGCAGATGCTCGCACAAGCGAACGATATCGAACAGACCTGGGGGCCGGGGAAGCCAGGGCGTCAGATCATGACGGCGTTGACGGCGGCGGCTGGTGGAAATGTAACGGGAGGAACGGGGCAGTTTGCGGCGAATGCCGCGATCGGCTACGTCCAAAGCCTTGGGGCGAACAAGGTCAAGGAACTGGCGGATTCGTTCGGTCAGGGAACGCCATCGGCGGAATCAGCGCGAGCGGCGCTGCATACGATTGTGGGATGTGTGGGAGCCGTAGCCGGAGGTCAAGGATGTGGTTCTGGCGCGATGGGTGCGGCGGCCAGTTCGTTGATTGGCTCGGCGCTTGGCTCGGCTGAAGGGCTGACGGAGCGGGAGCGGCAAGCGCGGATCGATCTGGTAACGAGCATCGTGGCTGGGATCGCGACGGTGGGCGGGCTGGATGCGGCGATAGCGGGGAATGCGGCGAAGATCGAGGGGGAGAACAATTGGGCGGCGATGGTTGGCGGAGCGCCGCAATTATTGCCGCCGGGGATTCCGGGCTATAAAGGAGAAGCGGGGCAGAAGGGCGAAGGTGTGATCGTTGACAATGCGACGGAGCTTGATCCAAGTGCGAAGGCGGGGCCGATCATTACGCCGAATCCGGGGCCGAAGATGCTCGAGGCGCTGATTACAGCGGCTGTGCCAGATAGTATCAAGCAGCTTGTGCAGGCGGTTGTGAATGCGATCGGAGGGGATGGTGACGGTAGCCCATTCTGGTCTTCTACAAAGAATAAGACGCCGGTTGAAAATGCATATGGCCATTCGACCAAGCACGGCGGCGAGTTTACGGAGCATCAAAATTCCGTACAATATGTTAAGGGTGCGCAGGACTTTGTGAATAACCCGCCACCAGGAACGTTAATCAAAAACCGACCGAACGGCGATACACTGTATTACGATCCTTCAACGAACACCTTTGCTGTAAAAACACAGGACGGTGCTCCGAAGACAATGTTTAAACCCGATCCTGCCCAGCACGGATATCCAACTAATCTGGACTACTTCAATGCGCAAAAATAACTGTCGAGTATGTGGCTATGAGTTGTCATCTGCCCCTTGGGGGGATGATGGAGATACTCCATCTTGGGATATATGTCCATGCTGCGGCACCGAATTTGGTTATGAGGATTGCACTTTGGTAAGTGTCAAAAATAAACGAAACCGGTGGTTTGCCGATGGATGCAAGTGGTTTGAGCCGAAGAGTAGGCCATTGGATTGGGATTGTGAGAATCAGTTAGAAAATATTCCGGATGAATTTAAGTGAGAATGGGTAATGTGAAACTTTTATTCAATGGGGGTAGGGTGAAATGGCGATGATTGAGTATATTTACTAATTAATTGGATGGATTGAAAGGTGTGTGCAACATGGATTTCCTGTCAAGACCCGAACATGGATCCGAGAGCGCTTGTTGCAAAAAATGTTTTCTCATTGTCCGCCTACGATGAAAAATCCTTTGCTAGTGTCTTGCATGAGCGAGGAATCTGGCACGAGTAACAATATTGGCTGCTGGAATTGGCGTTGTATGCGCTTGCCCACGAAGAGGCGATCGAAGTCGATCTATATGCGGCGGTTTTTCGGATTTTCAATTTCGTGACAAATGCTATTTTTTTCTCATCTCGACCAGAATGATCTGTACGAGATGGAAAATCTTGATCGTGAGAAAGTTTATGATTTGCGCGAGCGAATCCGCATGGTCTTTGAGGGCTTCTACATCAGAAAAATGCCGGATCAAGAAACATGCTTCGATGAGAAAAATCCGTTGCTCGCAAACATGAGGGGCAATTGAAAGATTTGGAGTTGAATCGAATAAAAACCTTGTTACGGGACTTGGCGCTGTTGCGCGGTTTGACGGATGCTGAGTTGAATTCCTGCAGTGTACGAAAAGATGATAACGAATGGCATATCAATTGGAAGAGAGATCAAGGCGAGGCATTCGATAAGAGAATGCAATCTCTCGAAGGGGCAATGGATCTTTATGAATCAGCGATGGCGAAAATGGGATGCGTTGACAGCGAAATCGGGATTAATTCATGCTGGAATCGATCTTCAAGACCCGTCGAATTTCTTCGATGGTTTAATGTATGACGTCAAAAGGGCTTATCGCGGTCCTCGCTTCGGTTGGCCAAAATTTCCAAGTGATGATTGGAAAATTACACCTGAATATGAGTTCACGGAATGACCGATCAAATCGGCGAAGTGAAATCGACGGTATGGTCTATTAAGGTCAAGTCATAAAAAATGCGAGAGACCAAAAAACTTCCGCTCGTCGTTGATCTGGATGGCACGTTGACGGTCTCGGATACCTTGATGGAATCCGTGATATGTGTCGTCAAGCGAAAACCTGAAAACCTACTGCGCCTGCCTTTCTGGCTCGCGGGCGGTCGCGCTGCGTTTAAGGCTAAGGTCGCAGAGCATGCCGACTTTCGAGTGGAAACCCTTCCATATCGCGAATCGCTGATCGACTACCTCGCCCGCGAACGTGAGGGCGGTCGGAAAATCGTACTCGCAACTGCAGCACATCGTTCGATCGCAGAGCGTGTGAGTATGCATCTTGGCCTGTTCGATCGCGTCATCGCTACCAGTGACGACACGAATCTGAAGGGAGAGGCCAAACTGGCCAGCATTCGCCAGCAAATCGGCAACGACTTCGTGTATGCGGGCGATAGCAAAACCGATTTGCCGGTTTGGGCTGGCGCGAGAGGTGCCGTCCTTGCTGGCGTTTCATCTGATGTCGCCGCCGATGTCCGGAGACACGTTCCCATCGAGCACGAATTCGCGAATGTACGCGCAACGTTCACCACATGGTGCAAGGCCCTGCGTGTTCACCAATGGCTCAAGAATCTGCTGTTGTTGGTCCCACTATTGACGGCCTTTGAATTCCTCGATATCGACAAGGTCGGTTTGCTTGCGCTTGCGTTCTTGTCAATGTCGCTCGGCGCGTCGGCGACCTACATCGGCAACGATCTTTGGGATTTGGACAACGATCGCCGCCATCCAAGAAAGTGCAATCGTGCCTTTGCAAGCGGAGTGTTGTCGATCACCCAAGGCGTTGGCTGCGCAGTGCTGTTGCTGACATTGGCGTTTGTCCTGGCGTTCGCGGTGTCGGCGAAATTTGCTGGCATGTTTGTGCTGTATCTGTTGCTCACGTCCGCGTATAGCTGGTACCTGAAATCGATTGTGCTACTCGATGTCATTGTGTTGTCGTTGCTATACACGTTGCGCATTGGTGCAGGAGCCGTCGCGGCGGAAATCGAGGTCAGCCGTTGGCTTCTTGCGTTCTCCGTGTTCGCCTTCCTGAGCCTCGCGCTCGTGAAACGCTGTTCTGAATTGGTGTTCTTGCGACAGAGCGACAAGGCCGCATCGGCCGGACGGGATTACCGCGTGGGTGATCTCGAAGTGCTTTGGCCGTTTGGCATCGGCGCATCGCTTGCTGCGGTGGTCGTGTTCGGTCTGTTCATCAATGCCCCGGAAACGGCGGCCCGTTACGCGATTCCTCACCTTCTCTGGTTTGTACAGATCGGCTTGATCTACTTGTTCGGCCGACTATGGATCGCAACAGTGCGCGGCACGATGCACGACGATCCGATAGTTCATATTCTCGAAAATCGCGGTAGCTTCAGCATGCTTTGCGTCATGGTAGCGATCGTGCTGGCTGCTCACTTCTTGCCAACGCCGTGAGCGGCACAATTCCTATGACAGAACAAAACCGAAACCGCATGCTGGCGTTCTGCCGCTTCGCCATCATCTATGTGCTGCTGTTCGTGTGCGCGGGAAACATTACCAACAGCATGTTGCTGAAGTGGGGGTTCCGCGACGATCAGAAGGGCGACTTTGCAACAAGCTACAGCCTCGTTGGCATGATGAACGGCGAGGCACCGAAGCCGTATGTTTACCGCTCGTCGTTTCCGAGGGCCGCAAAATGGATCGCCATGCGGCTTGGTCAGGAAAAGCAGGAAAAACTTTTCAGATCGATCAAACGGCACGATTCGCTGCGCACCGCGTACTTCACAAGTGTGCCGGATGAATACTGGACGCCGGTCGTAGCGCTCGTCTATCACTTGACGTACATCGCGATTGTACTGTCGACCTTGTTTTCGTTGTTGCTGGTCTACAAGTTCGCCAGGCTGCACGGACTGAGCTTTGGGCATTCCGTCGGCTTTCTGACGGCGTTTAGTTTTGCCTATCCGCTGACGTTTCAGCAGGGGGGGTATTACTATGATTTCTTCGAGCTGCTAGGTGTACTTGGGGCATGCTACTTCTTGTTGAAGAAGCGGATGCTGGCATGCACGTTGATGGTCTCCATCTTCTCCCTGAACAAGGAAACGTTCTTCCTTGTTCCGCTTGCGCTGTTCTTCCTGCATGAGCGAGAAGTCCCGTTATGGAAGAGAGTCGGTTGGCTGATGCTGCAACTTGCAATCTGCGTCGGCACTCGCCATTTCATCATGAGCGGATACGACACGAATGCAGGCGGTTTCGTCGAATTTCATGTGTGGGACAACCTGAAATTCTGGCTCAATCCCTTGTCTTACCTGTCGTTCTACAACCTGATCGGCAAAGGCATCTTTACGCCAAGTCTCGAAAATCCGCTGATGCTTGTGCCGCTGACGGTGTTCTTCGGCTCGGCGTGGCGTGCGACGCCACATCGATATCGCATCTACTTTTTTGCGGCATTCCTGCCGGTTCTGGTGTTGTTCCTCTTTTTCGGCTACCGAGACGAAGCGCGAAACTTTTCGGTCGTATTCCCTGCCATCGTGCTGATCGCCCTTCATGGCGCGAATCGGTTCAATGCGATTTTTGGTGGGAACGCGGGCGCAACCGATGACACCAGCATAAATGCCAATCCACGGCCCGATGCGGCAGTAGTAACGGAGGCCGCAAGGTGAACTGGGTGAGCGTTGTCGCAAGTGGTTTTTTCGGCGGTCTCGCGAGCATAATGCTCCGAATTGCCGCCCTGAAGGGAATCACGCTTGGCGAGTCGAGCATATTGCCGTGGATCGCACGCGGCGCGGCCGTCGGCGCCTACGGTGCCGGGTTTGTCCTTTACGCGATTGCGCTGCGCAAAACAACGCTTGGCGTTGCGTACCCAACGATGGTGGCGATTTCCATGCTTGTGGTGCTGTCGTTCACGGCGTTACACGAACACCTTTTGCAGCCGATGCAGGCCGTCGGCGCTGTCGTCATCCTGATCGGGGTCTGGATGGTCACGTGGTACGCGTAATCGAGAATCAAATACATGAAGAAGAAAATCCGAGGGGGTAACTTTGTCGCCGGATCGTTGCTTATCGCATCGACCTGCGCGATGGCGCAGTCGGTACAGCCGCTTGGTAACGAACAACGGGCCCGTCAGCAGGAAGAAGCGCGCGAGCGTGAACGAGCCGTTTCCGCGCCGGGAGTTCGTTCGAGTGTCGCAGCGAGTGCGGGCCATCCGCTGCTTCCGACCGAAACACCGTGCTTCCGCATTGATCGGTTCATGGTCGACGTTCCCGATTCACTGCCGGACGGCGTGAAAGCGCAGGGCGCATCCGCGTTGCCGATGGATCGCTTCGCATTTGCGCGCGAATGGCTTGAACACTACACGGGGCAATGCGTCGGCAAACAAGGGCTCGATCGTCTCGTCAAGGCGTTGTCGCAAGACATTCTGTCGCGCGGCTACATCACGACGCGCGTGCTGCTGCCCGAACAGGACCTGTCGACGGGCACGCTGAAAGTCGCACTGATTCCCGGCACGATTCGGCACGTACATTTCGCCGACGAGCCGCTACGCGGCACATGGAAAACCGCGTTTCCGACGCGCGACGGTGCACTGTTGAACGTGCGCGACCTTGAGCAAGGTCTGGAGCAGATGAAGCGCGTCACGAGTCAGGACGTGTCGATGCAGATCGTTCCGGCGGACGTTCCTGGCGAAAGCGATGTCGTGCTCGAGGTGAAGCGTGGCAAACCGTGGACGGTTGTCGCATCGATCGACAATTCGGGTACGCGCGCGACTGGCAGGTTGCAGGGCAATCTGTCGATCGGTATCGACAATCCGCTTGGCCTGAACGACATCTTCAACATCGGTGTGAGCCAAGATCTTGAACTCGGCGACAAGCGCCTGGGTTCTCACGGTTGGAACGGTTTCTACTCGATTCCATGGGGTTATTGGACGGCAACCCTTTCCGCGTATACGAACACGTACTACCAGCAAATCGCCGGAGTCAATCAGACATTCGTCGCGAGTGGTAACTCGAAGACGGTCGATTTCAAGCTCGCACGTGTGCTTGCACGTCGCCAGAACGACGTATTCGGCAGCTATGTCCGCTTGTCGCGCCGCTTCGGCCAGAGCTTCATCGAGGATACGGAAATTCCTCAGCAGCGCCGTAACACCACACTGATCGAACTCGGATTGACGGACCGGCACTATTTCGGCGGCGCGCAATTCGATGGCTCCCTCGCGTACCGGCAGGGCGTTGGTGGATTCGGGGCGCAAGACGATGTACTCGCTGCCGGTGGCGGCCCGACGTACCGCTACAAAATGGCCGTGCTCGATGCAAACCTTGCAGTGCCGTTCGCAATCGCGCAGCAACCGTTCCGCTACGTTGCAACCGCCCACGGGCAGTTCACCGGCAACACGCTGTACTACATCGATGACATGACCATCGGAAGTCGCTATACCGTGCGCGGGTTCGACGGCGAAACGATGCTGGCGGCGGCACGCGGCTTCTACTTGCGCAACGAATTGCAAATGCCCATCGGACAGACCGGACAGGTGATTTACGCAGGACTCGATTACGGCCGCGTTTGGGGGCCACAGCCGGTCGCGCTGCTCGGTACGCAGTTGGCCGGGGCAGTAATCGGCGTCAAGGGCAGTGTAACGACACGTTTCGGCGGCTATGGGTACGACCTGTTCGCAGGAGCCCCGGTCTACAAGCCGTCCGGATTCCCGACAGCGTGCGTGACGGTCGGATTTCAGGTTACGGCGCAGTTCTGACTTCGTGCTCGATACGGAAACTTTCGGGATGTTTCGCGGGCTGTCGCCGCTTGCGCGGCACTCGGTCGATCTCACGACCCGGACACACATTAACCTGAGCCTGTCGATCAATCCGAAGAACACGCCATACACGCATGACGAACGTGCAGGCGCCGTAGAACGGGGTGTCGAAAACGGGGCAGTTGTCCGTTCAATCGGCCGTCGGGCACGATGCGACTCAGCCGTTGACCGCCGTCGGTTAATCCGCGACGTTGCCCAACACGGACGGAATTGGCGGCGTTGTCGTTCTGTTGTGCAAGTGATGCGGGCTGTCGACGGGTTGTCCCGTTTCCCAATCGCTCGGTTGCCGGCCGGATTCGAATGACGAATGCAGATCCAAAGCGTCGATGTCCGACAACACACGTTGTAACGCGGCGAGAAAACTTCACTAGTCAAATTCCCGACTTCACGCTCCCGATTTCCCCGTAAAACCGGCTGGCGCAAAACATCCGATTATTCATATAATCCCGCCTGCATATTGCGTGCGCTTGACCGCGCACATTCGACGTGCGTTCGTTCGCACCGAAAGCGATTGATCCCGTTGCTGCCCGTCACGCGCACAGCCGCGTCGCGCGGGCCAGACGGGCGTATTCCGTGAAAGGCCCGATCCGTTTTCCGGATTGTTCCGGAAAATGTCGATAATCAACGGCGATTCCAATCGGAGTGATGCAATATCCGCAACGTTTTTCACCGAAAAACAGCGGGTGGGATTTTTCGTTTTCGGTTTGCCGGTATCGGCATGAACGGCCGCGCATTGACATCCACAATGACGGCGGCCCGTTCGCGGCTGCCAGGAGACGGACTTGAAACAACCAGAAGACCAGCTGCACCGCGGGCTGGAGGAGCGACACATCAACCTGATGGCGCTCGGCGCGACGATCGGCGTCGGCCTGTTCCTCGGCTCGGCCACAGCGATCCGCACGGCCGGCCCGGCCATCCTGCTGACCTACCTGTTGGGCGGCATCGCCATTTTCCTGATCATGCGCGCGCTCGGCGAAATGGCGATCTCCAATCCGGTCGCCGGCGCGTTCAGCCGCTATGCGCGCGACTACCTCGGCCCGCTCGCGGGCTACCTGACCGGCTGGACCTACTGGTTCGTGTGGATCGTCACCTGCATGGCGGAGATCACCGCGGTCGGCGTCTACATGCACATGTGGTTCCCAGGCGTGCCGAACTGGATCTGGGCGCTCGCGGCGCTCACGGCGATGGGCGCGGTGAACTTCGTCGCGGTCAAGCTGTACGGCGAATTCGAATTCTGGTTCGCGCTGATCAAGATCGTCACGATCGTGCTGATGATCATCGGCGGCGGCCTCATGATCGCATTCGGCATCGGTAACGGCGGCGTCGCGACGGGCATCTCGAACCTGTGGGCCCATGGCGGCTTCATGCCGAACGGCATCGACGGCGTCATCGGCGCGCTGCCGATCGTGATGTTCGCGTATCTCGGCGTCGAGATGCTCGGCCTCACGGCCGGCGAGGCGCGCAATCCGGAGAAGTCGCTGACGAAGGCGGTGAACTCGGTATTCTGGCGCGTGCTGATCTTCTACATCGGCGCGCTGTTCGTGATCATGTCGCTCTATCCGTGGGACCAGATCGGCACGCAGGGCAGCCCGTTCGTGATGACGTTCTCGCGACTCGGGATCCCGGCCGCCGCCGGCATCATCAACTTCGTCGTGCTGACCGCGGCGCTGTCGTCGTGCAACAGCGGCCTGTTCAGCACCGCGCGGATGCTCTACAACCTCGCGCAGCAGGGCCAGGCGCCGGCCAGCCTCGGTCGCGTGAACCGCAACGGCGTGCCGGTGTACGGCGTCGCCGTGTCGGTCGCGCTGCTGCTGATTGGCGTGCTGCTCAACTATCTGGCGCCGCAGCAGGTGTTCACGTGGCTGACGTCGGTGTCGACGTTCGGCGCGATCTGGACGTGGTGCGTGATCCTGATCGCGCAGATGCGCTTTCGCCGCACGCTGTCGGCCGACAGGATCGCGCGCCTGCCGATCCGCGTACCGTTCTATCCGCTCGGCTCGTTCGTCGCGCTCGGGTTTCTCGCGCTGGTCGTCGTGCTGATGGCATTCACGCCGGACACGCGTGTCGCGCTCGTGATCGGCCCGGCGTGGATCGTGCTGCTCGGCATCGCATACGCGGTGTTCTACGCGAACCGAGCAGGAGCGCCCGCGTCGACGAAGTCGTAAGCGGGCAGGGCAAAAGTCGCCGCGCCGCGCATCGCGGCCCGCACGGGCATTGATTACGATCATGCACGTGCGGGCCGGACGACATATGCTGTCTGAATCGCTTGTCCGCGCTTCGCGTGGCCGTCCGCCCATCCCTGCGACCGCGTCGGCCGTTCGTCCGCCGCGCGCCGCTGCCCGCGCGAAGCTCCGGTCGTCGTCCGCGACGACGCGTCCGCCAGGAGATCTTCGCCATGCCATCCAGCCCGACCATCCCGCCGCTCGCCCGAATTTCGCTGGCCGTCGACCTGACGCCGGAGTCGCTGGCCGCCGCGCGCTACATGCGCACGCTGCTGCGTCCCGGCATGCAGGTGCGCATCGTCTGCGCGATCGACAATCCGCGTCTCGTGCTGCCCGACATTCCGCGCGTCGACGCGCTGCTGACCTCGGCGCGCGAGGAGATGACGCGCGAGGCGCAGGCGACGCTCGAGCGCATCGCGGCGCTGTTCGCCGGGAGCGGCGCGGAGATCGAGCAGGTGATCATCGATACGTCGGTCACGGGCGGCACGGTGGCCGATGCACTCGCGAACGACACGTCGGCATCGCGCGCCGACGTGCTCGTGGTCGGCGCCAATCCGCACCATGGACTGCTGCGGCTCGTCGAGGGCGCGGTGTCCGACACGCTGGCCTCGCGCGCACGCTGCGCGCTGCTGATCGTACCCGCCGACTACACGCGGCCTTCGGAGGGACCGCTGCAGCGCCTGATGTTCGCCGTGGACGGCAGCGAGCCGTCGCTGCATGCGGTGCGCGTCGGGCTCGGCTTCGCGGCGCCGACGACGCTGCTGTATGCAGCCTATGTCGTCGATCGGGCGGTTCGTCTGACGGATCTCGTGCCGGTGCGCGCGCTCGAGGATGCGTATCGCGCGGAGGGCGAGGATGCACTGGCGCGCGTCGGCCCGCTGTTCCATGCAATGGGGAATCCGACCAAGCGCGGCATCGTCGAAACCCGTCCGACCAGCGACGACGTCGCCCATGCATTGATGCGCGACGCGGTGCACTGGCATGCGGAACTGCTGGTGGTCGGCACGCATGGCCGGCGCGGCATCGCGGCCTGGCTGATCGGCAGCGTGGCGCGCCGGATCGCACATCTCGCGCAGGTGCCGGTGCTGCTCGTGCGCGGCGCGGAGTGAACGTCGCGACGCGATGGTGGCGAAGCGGCCTTTCATTGACCTGCATCAGAATCGCCGTGCACCTCGCATGAGATAGTGACAGAACGTCCGTCGTCCTGTTTTGGGGCGCGACGATTCGATACGTCGGGTCCAGAACCGCGCGAACGGGCGCATATCCGACGCGGTTGCGCCCGCTTCAACCGATTTCCGGCGCCGTGCCACGCAGCGCGTGGCGCATCGCCGATCACGAACTCTCTGGCGCGAGGGTAGGCAGCCGACGGCTGCCTTGGAATGACGGACGGGGTGATTTTCACCCCGTCCGCTTCCTGGCCCCGTGCAGACTACTTTCCTCGCAGGTACTTTTTGGTCGATATCGCCGTGCGGAACGGCGTGTGGCGGCACGCGATGTGCCGTCGCGCGGTCGGCGCGCGGCGGTCGCCGCCGATTGAGGTGACAGCCTTCGCAACCATCGCGCGGCCTCGTGCCGCGTCGGCTGCGTTCGGCTTTTACGCGAGGCGAGGCGCTCGCAGGTCGTGCCGACTGCGGCCGCCGCGGCATCCGCGTGCGCGCCGACGCGCGCCATTCAGCCGTCCTCGTCCGCCCGGCGTGCGATTGCGCAGCCGTGGCCAGCCGGGGCGCGCCTTGCGGCGCGGCCTGACGACGACCGGTGCGTCGGCACGGGCCCGCGCGCAAAGGGCGGCGGCGAAGCGCTGCAGCGCGAGCACCGATCCCATGACGCTCTGGTATTTCTCGCGGCCGATCTGCCCGTCGAGCGTGACGAGCAAGCCCGATTCGCGCGCGAGCGCGAGTAACGCGTCGAGATCGTCGGGCGGGCGGATTGCGACCGGCACGGCAGGCGCGGACAGCATGCGCGTGCGCCGCTGTCCGTCCCGCGCCGGGAAGTTGCGATGGGCCATGATGGTCTCCTGCGCCCGACCCCGCGTGCCGGCTCGATGGCCGGCTGAGCGATGACCGGGTATGAACGCTTTGTTCATGACGTCAGTATCCGCCGCGCAGGCCGCGCTGCCAATCGGCGCGCGCTGAAGTCGCTGTCAGACATTGCGTGCGAGGTATCGGAATCCGCTGACAAGAACGGACGGCACGCGATGTGCGGCGCCCCGATCCGGTGCATTCGAACAGACGAATCGCCGCCGGCGAGCGTCGCTTGACGCAGGATTTCGGCCGGTCTAAGTTTCTGAGTGCATCGCCGTCGCGCGACGGTCGTCTTCCGCGCAATCGGCGACGCCGCGCCTCGGGGGGCGTGGGCAATCCTTCCAGTCGTTCGCGGGCCACGCGCGCCGCGAATCCTGCGCGCGAGCCGATCCAGCGACGGATCGGCGCGGCGGCACGCAACGTGCCGTTGATCGCGCGCAAACACGCTTCGGCGCATCGCACGCCGAGCGGCTATCCAGTCTCTAATCTTCCGGTAAGTCATCTTTGCCTTTCGTTCCTCGACCGCCAGGAGCCCGTCGATGTCACAGGACAATCTGCTTGATGCTTTGAAGGCCGTCGCCGAAGCGCGCGCGATCGGCGCCGACCAGTTGCGCACGATGCTCGACGACGAAGTGCGTGCGTTGTCGTCCGATGCGCGCGTGCACGACTACATTCACGTGTTCGCGATCCGCCACTTGCGCGAACGCATGCGCAGACAGGACGACCTCGAGCGCGACACGCCAGCCAGTACGCCGAACCGGGAGCCGGACACGAATACCAGTCGCCGTCTGTGAAGGGGGGCCGGCCGCGGCCGGCGCCACCACCGCCGACGCGCCATGCCGCATAGGCAACCGCCGCGCGCAAGCTTGCGGACAACGCCCCTGTGGCCGTCGGCGTTTTTCGTCATACGTTTCATCGAATCGACACAACGGCCTCAAGTAAGCGGCGCGAATGCCGTTTACCCGGTGAATCCGTCCACCGGGCGTTCGCGCTCCCTTACCGAGTCGTTGCCATGTTCTCGTCCATCCGCACCCGCATTCTTGCAGCGTGCGTCGCCATCGTCGTATTCGCGCTCGTCGCCACCACGCTGATCAATTACTTCATCGCGCATGCGTACAACGACGATGCGATCGACCGCAACCTGAAATCCGTCGCCAGCGGCCATGTGGTCGGCATCGGCGACTGGGTTGCGACCCGGAGCCGGATGATCGCATCGCTGCAGGACGCCGCGCTGTCGCCCGATCCGCTGCCTGTGTTCAAGCAGATGGCCGCGGCCGGCGGCTTCACGAACGTCTACGCGGGCTATGCGGACAAGGTGTTTCGTTTCTCCGACCCGACCGGCATCCCGCCCGACTACGACCCGACCGGCCGCCCGTGGTACAAGCAGGCCGCACAGGCCGGCAAGCCGGTCGTCACGCCGCCGTACGTCGATGCCGGCACCGGCAACCTGGTCGTCACGTTCGCGGTGCCGATCCTGCGCGACGGCGCGCTGAAGGGCGTCGTCGCGGCCGACGTCGCGATGGACAGCGTGATCGCGAACGTGAAGTCGATCCGCCCGACGCTCGCGAGCTTCGGGATGTTGATCGACAGCAGCGGCCACGTCGTCGCGCATCCGGATGCGAAGCTCACGCTGAAGCCGGTCGCCGACGTGTCGCCCGACCTCGGCGCTGTGAGCGCCGCGTCGCTGGCCGCGGCCGTCGCGCCGGTCGAGGTGCAGGTGGGCGGCGACGCGAAGCTCGTGCGCGCGCAGGCCGTGCCCGGTACCGACTGGTACGCGCTGGTCCTGCTCGACAAATCGGAAGCGACGGCAGGGATGCGCTCGCTGCTGACCGCGTCGCTGATCACGCTGGTGGTGATCGTCGGCGTCGCGTCGCTGATCGTCGGCGCGATCACGGCAACCGCGTTCCGCCGGCTGTCGCAGGTGCGTCAGGCGATGGCGTCGATCGGCTCGGGCACCGGCGACCTGACGCAGCGCCTGCCGGCCGACGGCCGCGACGAGGTGGCCGACATCGCGCGCTCGTTCAACAGCTTCGTCGACAAGCTGAACGACGTGATGCGGCAGATTCGCGATGCGAGCGAATCGGTGCGCACGGCCGCGAACGAAATCGCCGCGGGCAACCAGGACCTGTCGTCGCGGACCGAATCGGCGGCGGCGAGCCTCGAGCAAACGGCCGCATCGATGGAAGAGATCACCGCGACGGTCGGCCAGTCGGCCGCCGCCGCCGGCCAGGCCGACGAACGGGCGGCCGCGGCGTCGCGGATCGCGTCGCACGGCGGCGTGGTCGTATCGGATGTCGTGTCGACGATGGGGAAGATCGAGGAGGCGTCGGGCCGGATCGGCGACATCATCGGCGTGATCGACGGGATCGCGTTCCAGACCAACATCCTCGCGCTGAACGCGGCCGTGGAAGCCGCGCGTGCCGGCGAGCAAGGGCGTGGTTTCGCGGTCGTCGCGCAGGAAGTGCGCAGTCTCGCGCAACGCAGCGCGCAGGCCGCGCGCGAGGTGAAGGTGCTGGTCGAGTCGACGGTGGCGAGCGTGTCGGCCGGGTCGGGGCAGGTGCGCCAGGCCGGCGACACGATGCGCGAAATCGTGTCGAACGTCGCCAACGTGACGACGATCATCTCCGAGATCACGCACGCGGCGAACGAGCAGACGCGCGGCATCCAGGAAGTGAACCGCGCGGTCACGCAGCTCGACGAAATGGTGCAGCAGAACGCGGCGCTCGTCGAACAGTCGACCGCGGCCGCGACCGCGCTGCAAACGCAGGCGAACGCGCTCGCGACGACGGTCGGGCAGTTCAAGGTCGCGTGACCTGCATCGGTTGATGCAGGTCGAGCGCGCCACGCGCGACGCCCTCGGCGATGCTCAGCCGTTGCCGCCGTCGCGCATCAGCGCCAGCCGGTTGTAGAGCGTTTTCAGGCTGATGCCGAGCGCTTTCGCCGCTTGCGGCTTGTTGCCGTCGAAGTGCTGCAGCGTCGCCGCGATGAAACGCTGCTGCGCGTGGTGCAGCGTCGCACCGAGCGGCAGCGCCATCGCATCGTCCGACGTATGGTCGGGCAACGTCGTCGGCTTCGGCAGCGCGACATCGATGCCGTCGTCCGCGAGGATGTACGCGCGCTCGATCGTGTTGTGCAATTCGCGCACGTTGCCGGGCCACGAATATGCGCGCAGCGCGGCGATCGCCGCGTCGGTCAGACGCTTGTGCGAGCGGTGCCGCACGTTGAGCACATCGACGAACTCGTGCGCGATCGCCTCGACGTCGCCGTTGCGCTGGCGCAGCGGCGGCACGTACAGCGCGAACGCGGCGAGACGGTAGAACAGATCCTCGCGCAGCCGGCCGTCGCGCACGGCTTCGGCGGGATTGTGGCGGGTCGCCGACACGATGCGCACGTCGAGCGGAATCGACTCGGTGCCGCCGACCCGCACGATCGTGTTCGATTCGAGCGCCCGCAGCAGCTTCACCTGCAGCGACGCGGGCATCTCCGCGATCTCGTCGAGCAGCAGCGTGCCGCCGAACGCGGCTTCGAAGAATCCCTCGCGTTGCGCGATCGCGCCGGTGAAGCTGCCTTTCTCGTGGCCGAACAATTGCGCTTCGGCGATGTCCGCCGGAATTGCGCCGCAGTTGACGGGGACGAACGGCCCGTTGCGTTGCGCGCTCAGGTCGTGCAGCCGCCGCGCGACGATATCCTTGCCGACCCCGCTTTCGCCGGCAATCATCACGCTGGCGCGGGTCGGAGCGATTTTCTCGATACGGCCGAGCAGCGTGCGCATCGCCGCGGAGCGGCCGGACAGCCGGCGCGCGTCGGCGCGTTGCTTCGGACGGTTTGCGGATTCGGCCATAGGCGTCAGCGGGCCATTTTGAAAATCGGCACCGCGCATCCCCTTCTTTGCAATATCTATCATCGACAGCGAAACCGCGCGGAAGGTGCCGCGATTTAGAAATTTCCAATGCCCGGTGCGATGACGGAAGAAATATGCGATCGCTGGGGCACGATGCCGCCGCCGGTGCTTTTTTACAGCCGACGAATGAGAAATTGAAAGATATCTGCCATCGCGTTCCCCCCAAGCACGGCAGGCCGCTGAGCGACGCGACGCGACGGCACGCACACCGGACTTTGCCGCGAAGTTGCCGGGCGCGATGCGGCGGGTACGCGCATTGCGGCGTTCATAGGCTCGCCCGGTCCGCTCGGCGGCATGCCTTCGAGCGACGGTCGCAGGCGATGCAGGGAAACGATGAGAACTTTTACCCGCGAGCTGTTTCGGCAAGGCGCATGGGTCGCGCTGGCCGTCGGGCTGGCGTCCGCGCTGCAGGCGTGGGCGATTCAAGTCGTCGGCATGCGCGAACCGGTTGCACCGCTGCCTTTGTACGTCGGTGTCGCGGCTGCGGCCTGGCTGACTTCGTTCGGCGGCGGTCTGGCGGCGACCGCCGCCAGCGCGGTCGTGATCGGCGCGTTGTGGTGGCGCGACATGCCGCTGCCCGCGCTGCTCATGCGGGCCGGCGTCTTCGCCGCGATCGGCTTCGTCGAGTGCATGCTCGTGCTGGCCGTCAAGCCGCTGCTCGCGAGCGACCGGCTGCGCGGGGCCGACGATGCCGACGGGGATGACGCGCGCACGCCGAGCCGCGAACCGGCGCCCGCGCCGCGTGCACTCGACGACATCCTGCTGCGCCGCGTGGTCGAAGCATCGCCCGACGCGATCGTCGGCGTCGATGCCGCACGGCGGATCACGAGCTGGAACCCGGCGGCGCGGCGCCTCTTCGGCATGGAGGTCGCGGCGGTGATCGGACACGACGTCACCACGCTGATCGCGCCGCGCTGGCTGCGGCTGCATCCCGTTCCCGCTTCGTTCGCGAACGCGCGCGCGCCCGCCGGCCCGCTCGACGTTCTGTGCGTGCGGCGCGACGGCGGCCGGTTTCGCGCGACTTTCGCGGCAGCGCCGATCGTCGACGCACAAGGAAACTGCACCGGCCTGTCGATGACGCTGCGCGAGGCGCACGAACGCCGCCGCGACGAGCGGCGCTATCTGCGCTCGCTGCGCGGCGCGCGCGACGCGCGCGTGCAGGCCGACGAATCGAACCGGTTGAAGGACGAACTGCTGGCCACCGTGTCGCATGAATTGCGCACGCCGCTCAATGTGATCTACGGCTGGGTCGAGGTGCTGCGCAACGCCGACGGCCAGAACTTCGCGCACCAGGCGATCGACGCGATCGATCGAAGCGCGCGGTCGCTGTCGCGGATGGTCGGCGACTTGCTCGACGCGTCGTCGCTCGCGACGGGCCGGATGCGGCTCGAACGCACGCCCGTCGATCTGGTGCGCGTCGTGAACGAGGCGGTGCGCGAGCTCGGCGCGACTGCGGAGGCGAACGGACTCGAACTGTCGACCGCGTGCGCGATGTCCAACTGCGTGATCTACGCGGACGGCGAGCGCATCCGTCAGGTGCTGTCGAACCTGCTGTCGAACGCGATCAAGTTCACGCCGCCGGGCGGCCACATCAAGGTGTCGCTGACCCGGGCCGGCGCGCGCGTGCGGCTGTCGGTCGCCGATTCGGGGCAGGGCATTTCCGCGGAACGCCTGCCGCATCTGTTCGATACGTTCAACCGGCCGGAAGGCGCGTCCGCGTCGCCGAAACGCGGCCTCGGGCTCGGCCTGTCGATCGTGCGCAACATCGCGCGGCTGCATGGCGGCGAGGTTGCGGCCACGAGCGAAGGCGCCGGGCGCGGCACGACCGTGACCGTCATGCTGCCGGTGGAATGGGGCGCGGACAATCTGACCGGCCAGCCGTTACGTCCGAGCGGCGCGTCGACGGCGGTCGCACTCGACGGCCAGCGCGTGCTGGTGGTCGACGACGACGCGACGTCGCGCGCGAGTCTCGCGGCGGCGCTCGAAACGCTGGGCGCCCACGTGTCGACCGCACAATCGGGGCGCGACGCGCTCGACGTGGTGGCGCGGCAGCGCCCGAGCGTCGTGCTGTCCGATCTCGCGATGCCGGACGGCGACGGCTTCTGGCTGCTCGACAACATCCGCCATTTGCAGAACGGCAGCGGGCGTCTGCCCGTCGTCGCGGTGACCGCACACGCGGGCACGGCGGACCGGAACCGCGTGATGGCCGCCGGCTTCGACGCGTATCTGTGCAAGCCGGTCGACATGCCGACGCTGGCCCGCGTGATCGTCGACGTGGCGGGCGCCGGACGGCACCGCTGACGCACGGCGGCCTCCGCAACACCCACCGGGAGGCACGATGAAGAGATCGAACAATATGCAGCGCGACGTCACCGGCAGCAAGCCGGCGCGCGCCGGGCGCATGCCGCTGACCGTGCGGATCCCGTTTTCCGGTAAGGCCTGCTTTCGGGTATCCAGCGTGCTCGCAGCGCTCTGCGCATCGGCATTCACGCCGGCGCATGCGCAGGCGCCGCCTGCATCGTCCGTTCATGTCGCGCCGGGCGTCGTCCGTCCCGGCGAGACCGCCGACGAGGCGGACATGACGCGGCGGCCGAACGGCATCGACGCGGAATTCGTCGACAAGGCGGGCATCGTCGGCAAGACGGAACTGCAGGCGAGCCAGCTCGCGCTCGATCGGTCGTCGAATCCGGACGTGAAGGCGTTCGCGCGCCGAATGATCGACGATCACGGTCGCGTCGCCGCGGAATTGCGCCGACTCGGCGCGCAAAAAGGCTTGCCCGTGCAGACGCGCATGCTGGTCGATCCGGCGCTGACGGCCCTTCGAACCATGAGTGGCGACGCATTCGACAAGGGGTACATCGCGCTGGCGGGACCGAACGCGCACGAGGCGGCGCTCAGGCTCTACGAAGCCGAAGCGCGCAACGGCCACGACCCGCAGCTTCGCGCGTTCGCGGCCGACACGCTGCCGACGCTGAAGGCGCATCTGGGCGCCGCGCGCGCGCTCGAGCGTTCGATCGCGGCCGCGCACTGATCCGCGATCAGTGCCGCCGCGTGTCGTTCTCGGGGCCGCCCGGCGAGGCCTCGTACGGCGGCGAGTCGAGCGCCGTTTCGCCTTCCTCAATCAGCCAGTAAGGCGACGCGCCGTAGTGCGCATGCAGCGCCTCGGCCCACGCGGGATCGGCCATCGTCGGCCAGCGGTCCTTCTCGAAGCCCGGTGCGTCGCGCACCCGCTCGGTCGGCACGGGCAGCACGAAGCAGCGGCGCTCGACGTCGAGCGTCAGCACGCTCCACGGCACCGCGAGCAGCTTGTCGCCGATCCCCGCAAATCCGCCTGACGATAGGACCGCGTACGCGATCCGGCCCGAGCGGATGTCGAGCATGATGTTCGTGACCTTGCCGATGTCGTCGCCGTCCATCGTCAGCACGCGATCGTTTTCCAGCGTGCCGGCGGCCATTACGTCCGGCCCGGGCCCGCCGGCCGAACGGCCGCGGTCGCCGACAATGCGCGCCTGCGTGCGCGACGGTCTGTCCGTTGTCATCGCTTTTCTCCTGGTCGAAGCGGCGCGGCGCACACGGCGCGCGGGCAGCGCGGTTGGGGTGGCCGCTCAGCGGCGGCGCGGCAGGGACACATCCTCGAGCGTATTCGCCAGCTCGTCGCGTGCCGGGCCGCCCGCGCGCGTCGCGATGTCGCCGAGCGACACCATCCCGACGATCTGGTGGTTGGCGTCGAGCACCGGCATCCGATGCAGCTGTATGTCGGCCATCCGCTGCTGCACGTCGCCGACGCCGTCATCCTCGACGCACCACTGCACCGGCGCCGATGCGACCACTTTCACGGGAGTGTCGGGCGGATGCCCGTGCGACAGCGCGCGTATCGCGAGGTCGCGGTCCGTCACGATCGCGACGAGCCCGCTGCCGTCGCACACCGGCAGCACGCCGATGTCGAAGCGCTGCATCAATTCGGCTGCATGGCGAATCGTGTCGGTGGGCGCGACGCACACTACGTCGCGCGACATGATTTCATTGACGCGATACATGAACGCCTCCTTCGTGAGGGAGACGATGCGGAAGCAGGACGCGTGCCGCGTTCAATCGACAGGCGCGGGACCTGCGCGGCCGTGCCACGGAGAAATTTGCCAGCCGGGTTGTACATCTTCCACGGCGGCAGCCGTGGCCGGGCCGCGTGCCGCGCTCAGTGGCCGACCCCCGTCATCACGACGATGGCGAGGACCAGCGCACTCTCGATCGCGGCCAGCGCTGCGACGCCCGCGGCGCCGCTGACTTCGTGCCATGCACGTTCAATGCGTTTCATCATTTCACTCCGGTTGTGCCGGCCCGTCGCCACGCTGCCGCGCATCGCGGGCCGGGGTGCCGCCGTCAGCCGTGATCGCGGGGCGGTGGCGGGGCGTCGGGCGCGCGACGGTCGCGTTCGCCGGACGGCTTGCCGGGGTCGATGCGGGTCGCGCCGCCGACGGCGGGCGGATCGCTGGCCGGGAATGTCTCCTCGAGCCCTTCGTCGATGCGTTTCTCCGTCTTGTCTTCGGACGGTTTGCGCGACGCGGCCAGAGAGAGCGGGCCGGCAGCCGGTGACACGGCGCTGCGGCTGTCGGGGGCGGATGCGGTCATGATCGAACCTCCTTACGGGTACGACGGCCGCAAGCGCCGTGCCTGCGCGGCAGGGGCGGCATGACGCTTGCAGTCGTCGAGGCGGCCGGACGGGCGCAGATGCGGGCGGCCCGCCGCCTGTGTGGACGAGAGGACATCGTGATGATTGAACCCAGGAAAAGGATACGTTACGACGCGAACGTGTGCGGCGGCGATTTCCGTGATGTGCGCGAACGGTTCGACACGTGGAAGCGTGAGTCGCGGATCCATCGGCCCGAGCGGCGAGTGTTCGACGGGAAGGACGAAGTCCGCGAGCTGAACCATACCGTCTACGCGGGGCCGGAAAGCGCGCAGCGGGCGCTGGTCGCGCGATGCGCGCCGTCCGATCCGTTCGCGCTCGCGGTGCGGCTCGCCGCCGAAGGGCGCACCTTGTGGCTGGTGATGGCGGCATACGACGCATGACGGCGTGCGCGGTTGCGCCGCCGGGCAGGCACACCGGTTGCGTGCGCTCGCCGCGCCAATCGACACGCGCGAGCCGCCGCGCAGGAGTGACATGAGCATGCGATCCATGCTGCACCGACCCGAGCCGACGCCCGACGTCGATCCCGACCCGGCGCTGCCCGAGCACGACGATCCGTTCGATCCGCCCGTGCCCCCGGGGCTGCCGCAAGGCGATCCGCCGTCGCAGCCGCCGCCGATGCGAATGCCGGGCGGGCGCAGCCAACCACGGCCGGCCGCGCGATCACTGAAAGGAGGACCATCATGGACATTCACGTGCAATCGCCCGACAAGCGCGCGATCGCCCAGGTTCTGGGCCGCTATTTCGAGTCGCGTTCGCTGCGCTATCACATCGAGGAGTTGCCGGGCGGCGTGCTGCATATCGGTTTTCGCGCGAGCGGGCGCCCGGTTGCCGTCACCGTGTCGTTCGACGACACGGCCTACGACACCTACACGCACTGGGACGCGAGCCAGAAGCAGCTCGCGCTCGGGCGTCTCGCCGACGGCTTCTCGCGCATGATGGCGAAGCGCAGTCCGGCCGCGCTGGCCGGCGACTATCACGTCGAGCGTTTCTGATTCCGCAATCCTGCGCCCGTTCGTACCGGAAACCGGCAAAGTGCCCGTGCTCAACGGGCGCTTTGCGGCTACGCGCGCGTCGCGTAGGATGTTCACTATTCAGCGCACGCTACGTTCGCGCCGTCGGCTGCCTGCCGCTGCAGCCGATCGGGATGCGACGCGCTTTCCCTCAGGTTCGTTTCATGCAACCGACGGAGACCGCCTTGATGACCGTTGCCCGCCCGTTGTTGTCGCCCGGCGCTCGCCGGTTCGTGTCCGGCCTGTCGGCCTTCGCCGCGCTCGCAGCGGCGGGTGCGCGCGACGCGTCGGGGCAGACGCCTTCGCCGCTCGGCGAATGGCAATACTCGGCGGGCGTTCCGCTGCAGAAACTGTTCAGTCCGACGGTCCCGACGTGGCAGGTCAGCGTCGGCGCGGCGATGACGCTCCAGCCGCGCTACGCGGGTTCCGACCGCTACCGCGTGATGGGCGGCCCGAATGTCGACGTGCGCTATCGCGACCTGTTCTTCCTGTCCACGGGCGAGGGGCTCGGCGCGAACGTGCTGCGCGGGCCCAACTGGCGAGTGAGCCTGTCGGTCGGCTATGACCTCGGGCGCCGCTCGGCCGACGACCTCGACCACCTGAACGGGCTCGACAACATCAACGCGGCGCCGGTGATGAAGCTCGCGGCCGATTACGTGATCTCGAAGGAATTTCCGCTCGTGCTGCGCGCGGATGTCCGGCGCAGCATCGGCGGCTCGAACGGCTGGGTCGGCGATTTCTCCGCGTACATGCCGATGCCGGGCAGCAACGAACACTTCTTCTGGTTCGCCGGGCCGACGGTGTCGTTCGCCGATTCGCGCTACATGAACAGCTGGTTCGGCGTGAATGCGGGGGCGTCCGCCCGTTCGGGGCTGCCGACCTATTCGTCGGGCGCGGGGATGAAGTCGTTCGGCGCGGGCGTGACGATGGTCTGGTTCATCGACAAGCACTGGTTCGTGACGATGGACGGCGCGATCGAACAGCTCGTCGGCCGCGCGCGGCGCAGCCCGGTCACGCAGCAGTCGACGAATGGCGTGTTCGACATGTCGGTGAATTACCAGTTCTGATCCGGACCGGCGGGGGCAGCCGTGCGCGGCGCGGCATGCGGTATTTTTCGTCACATTTGATATGATTCCGACCTGTACAAACGTACAGTGATCGATCCCCGTGACGCCTGCATCGCCGACGCCCCCGGCGTTTTACTACCTGACCAATTTCGAACGCGCGCTGGCCTGGCTCGGCGAGCGCTACGACGACCTGCTCGATGCGCGCGAACACGCGTTCCTTCGGGATTTCGCGCAGTTGCCAAAAGCGTCGCGCGCGTTGCTCGTGCGGATGCTGATGCGCAGCGGGTCCGACTTCCGCGCGAGCAAGCTCGTGTACGACGAGATCGGCAGCACGCTCGACGCCGCCGCGCCGCTCGTCGAACTCGGCTGGGTCGATCCGGCGCCCGCGCTCACGCTCGACGAGCTGTTCGCGCTGTCGACCAAGGCCGACCTCCTGAAGGTATTCCCGTCGCTCGCCGCGCACGCGGGCGAGCGCAAACCCGACTGGCTTGAGCGGCTGCGGCCCGCGCATGACGTGGCGCAGCCGCTCGACGCATGGTGCGCGCAGGCCGACGATCGCGTGCTGCGCGTGACGGTCGGCGCGCTGTGCGACCGGCTGCGGTTGATGTTCTTCGGCAATCTTCATCAGGACTGGAGCGAATTCGTGCTCGCCGATCTCGGCGTGTTCCAGTACGAAAGCGTGCCGTTCGCGCCGTCGTCGCGCGCGTTCCAGCAGCGCGACGACATCGAGACGTATCTTGCGCTGCAGACCTGCCGCGAAGCACTCGATGCGTGGCCCGACGACCTGCCGTTCGACGCGCTGCTGCAGGCGATCGACGCGGTCGGCTGCGTGCAGCCGTGGCTCGCGACGCGCCGCGCGAAGCTGCTGTTCACGCTCGGGCAGACCTGCGAGCGGCGCGCCGACTGGACCGCCGCGCTCGACGCATATGCGCGCAGCGCGTGGCCGGGCAGCCGGCACCGGCGCATTCGCGTGCTCGAACGCTGCGGACGCGACGACGATGCGCTCGCGCTGGCACTCGAGGCGCGTGGCGGCTTCGAGAGCGACGAGGAGCGTCAGCGCGTCGAGCGGATGCTGCCGCGCCTGCAGCGCCGTCTCGGGCAGCGGGTTGAACGCGCGGGCAGCGCGCCGGACGTGCCGCGCGAAACGCTCGTGCTTGCGCGCCCTGAAGCGTTCGTCAGCGTCGAATACACGGTGCGCGACTACCTGGCGCAGCCCGACGCGCCGGTTCACTACGTCGAGAACACGCTGATCAATTCGCTGTTCGGGTTGCTGTGCTGGGAGCCCGTGTTCGCGGCCGTGCCCGGCGCGTTCTTTCACCCGTTTCAGCGCGGCCCGGCCGACCTGCACGCGCCCGATTTCGCGGTACGCCGCACCGCCGCATTCGCCGCGTGTTTCGCGCAACTCGATTCGGGTGCGTACCGCGACACGATCCGTCGGCACTACGCGACGAAGATGGGGCTGCAATCGCCGTTCGTGTTCTGGGGCGTGCTGACCGACGAACTGCTCGACGAGGCGCTGGCATGCCTGCCGGCCGAGCACCTGCGGCTGTGGTTCACGCGCCTGCTCGCGGATATCCGCGGCAATCGCTCGGGGCTGCCCGACCTCGTCCGTTTCTGGCCCGGCGAGCGGCGCTATGAACTGATCGAGGTGAAGGGGCCCGGCGACCGGCTGCAGGACAACCAGACGCGCTGGCTCGCGTACTGCATCGCGCACGGCATGCCGGTGCGCGTCGTCGATGTCGAATGGGCGAGCGCGGGCGTCCCGCAGGACGAGGCGGCGGGGTTGTCCGCATGAGCTATGTCGTCGCGGTGCGGGCGATGTGCGAGTTCACCGCGCGGCGCGGCGATCTCGACTTGCGCTTCACGCCCGCGCCGACCGCGCTCGAAGGCATCGCGGGTCACGGCGCCGTCACGTCGAAGCGCGGCGCACGCTACGAAACCGAGATTCCGCTGACCGGCACGTGGGGCACGCTCACCGTGCGCGGGCGCGCGGACGGCTACGATCCCGTCGCGAACCGGCTCGAGGAGATCAAGACCTATCGCGGCAGCCTCGACGCGATGCCGGCCAATCATCGCGCGCTGCACTGGGCGCAGGCGAAGGTCTATGCGCACCTGATGTGCGACGCACGCGGCCTCGCGGAAATCGACGTCGCGCTCGTGTATTTCGACATCGTGTCGGAGCGCGAGACCGTGCTGACGGAGACGCTCGGCGCAAGTGCGCTCGCCGCGTTCTTCGCCGAACAGTGCGCGTGCTTCGTCGGCTGGGCCGAGCGCGAGACCGCGCATCGCGCGGCGCGCGATACGGCGCTGCGCGCGTTGACGTTCCCGCACGGGCAATTCCGCAGCGGTCAGCGCGAGCTGGCCGTGTCCGTCTATCGCGCGGCGCGCGACGAACGCTGCCTGATGGCGCAGGCGCCGACCGGCATCGGCAAGACGCTCGGCACGGTGTTCCCGCTGCTGAAGGCATGCGGCGAGGGCGAGCTCGATCACGTGTTCTTCCTGACCGCGAAGACGCCCGGCCGGGCGCTCGCGCTCGAAGCGGCGACTACGCTCGGCGCCGGCACGCCGGCGCTGCCGCTGCGCGTGCTGGAGCTCGTCGCGCGCGACAAGGCGTGCGAGCATCCGGATCGCGCGTGTCACGGTGAATCGTGCCCGCTCGCGCAAGGCTTCTACGATCGGTTGCCGGCGGCGCGCGACGCGGCGATCGGCGCCGGGCTGCTCGATCGCGATACCGTGCGCGAGGCGGCCCTCGCGCATGACGTCTGTCCGTACTACCTCGCGCAGGAGCTTGCGCGCTGGTCGGACATGATGATCGGTGACTACAACTACTACTACGACGGCAGCGCGATGCTGCATACGCTCGCGCTGCAGAACCAGTGGCGCGTCGGCGTGCTCGTCGACGAGGCGCACAACCTGCTCGATCGCGCCCGCAAGATGTACAGCGCATCGCTCGACCCGTTCGCGTTCGCGGCCGCGCGCGAAGCGGCGCCCACGGCGCTGCGCAAGGCGTTCGACCGGCTCGCGCGCGCGTGGGGCACGCTCAATCGCGCACAGGCCGAGCGCTATGCGGCGTATCCGGAGATTCCGGGGCCGATCGTGACGGCCGTGCAGAACCTCGTCGCGGCGATCGGCGAACACCTGACCGATGCGCCGCGTGCGAACGGCGATGCGCTGTTGCGTTTTCATTTCGAGGCGATCCAGTTCGGTGTGCTCGCCGACGCGTTCGACAGCGCGTCGATCTTCGACGCGACGCTGCACGGCGAGCCGCTGCCGCGCCAGTCCGGGCTCGACGGCGTCGCGCCGGCCGCGCGCCGGCGCCGCATCCAGTCGACGCTGTGCGTGCGCAACGTGATTCCGGCCGGCTTTCTCGCGTCGCGCTACGAAGCCGCGCGCGCGACCGTGCTGTTTTCCGGCACGCTGAGCCCGTTTCATTTCTATCGCGACACGCTCGGACTGCCGGCCGACACGGGCTGGCTCGACGTCGACGGACCGTTCCGTGCCGAGCAACTGACCGTGCGTGTCGCGAGCCACGTGTCGACGCGCTGGCGCGACCGCGACCGTTCGCTCGAACCGATCGTGGACCTGATCGCCACGCAATATGCGACGCGGCCCGGCAACTACCTCGGTTTTCTCAGCAGCTTCGACTATCTCGGGCGCGTCGTCGCGCTGATGCGGACGCGGCACCCGGACGTGCCCGTATGGGCCCAGGCGCCCGGCATGGCCGAAAGCGAGCGCGACGCGTTTCTCGCGCGCTTCGACGCGGGCGGGCGTGGGGTCGGCTTCGCGGTGCTGGGCGGGGCGTTCTCGGAGGGCGTGGATCTCGTCGGCGAGCGGCTGATCGGCGCGTTCATCGCGACGCTCGGGCTGCCGCAGGTCAACGACGTCAACGAACAGATGCGGCGCGCGATGGATGCGCGTTTCGGCAACGGATACGACTACATGTATTTGTACCCCGGCCTGCAGAAGGTCGTGCAGGCGGCCGGGCGCGTCATCCGCACCGAACACGACGAGGGCGTCGTGCATCTGATCGACGATCGTTACCGGCGGCGCGAGGTGCGCGATCTGTTGCCGAGGTGGTGGCGGATCGGGTGACCTGCCGGACGGGCGTCGTGCGCCCGCTTGCGCGAATTCCTAAAGCACGTTCAGCATCGCGAGCGCGGCTTCCTGCAGATGCGGCAGCACGCGCCGCACGGCCGCGTCGGTCGACTCCGCACCGATCGGCATGTTCGTGCTCAGCGCGGCGACGAGTTCGCCGTGACGGTTCTTCAGCGGCACCGCGATGCCGCGCACGCCGACCTGCAGTTGCTGCTCGATCACCGCGAAGCCCGCGTCGCGCGCGTGGTCGACCTGTTCGAGCAGGCGTGCCTTGTTGGTGATGGTGTGCGGCGTGAAGGGCGCGAGCTCGGTGGCGTCGAGCCACGCGCGGACGGCCTCGCGATCCGGATGATGCGCGAGCAGCACGACGCCCGGCGACGTCAGCGGGGCGGGCACGCGCGCGCCGAGCACGAAGCCGGTCGTCATCACGCGCGACACGCCGTTGCGGGCGATGAATACGAGTTCCCAGCCGTCGAGCACGCTCACGTACGCCGATTCGTTCAGCGACGCGCTCAGCTGCTGCAGATAGGGCTGGACCGTGCGCGGCAGGCGCGCCGAGTCGAAGTACGACCAGCCGACCCGCAGCACGCGCGGCGTGAGGCCGTACAGCTTGCCGTCGGTGTACACATAGCCGAGCGATTCCAGAGTCAGCAGGTAGCGTCGCGCGGCCGTGCGCGTGAGACCGGTGCGGGCGGCCGCCTGGGTGGGCGTCATCCGCGCGTGCTGGCTGTCGAATGCTTCGAGGATCATCAGGCCCTTTTCGAGGCCGGCAATCCAGTCGCGTCGGTCGAGGTCGGGCTTTTTCATCGTCGGTGGCGCACGGGTGGGCGCGCGGTGTTCGCGCGGGAATGCGCGATTATCGCGCAGTCCGAAAGCGTGCGAAAGCGATCGACGGACGTGCGACGGGCGACGAAGAGGGGGAATGTGCCGGGCGGCGACGGTACGGCCGGTTGGAACCGGTGGCCGCTGTCCTTGTTCGTCAGGGGTGCGCGGCGGATTGTCGGGGCGTCCGGTGAATGCGGGGGAGGCAGGATACGCGGCGCGGACTTCGCCCACGCCGCATCCGGATCGACGTTACTCGCTGCTCGTCCACTCGACGTTCGCCCCGACCGAACGCAGGTTTTCGACGAAATGCGGGTGCGCGCGGCGGATCGGCAGCGCGTTCATGATTTCGGAGCGTCCTTCGATGCTCGCGGCCACCATCAGCAGCGCGATCGCGACGCGGATGATGTACGGGCTCTCGACGCGCGCCGGCGTCAACTGCAGCCCGCCGAACGTGATCAGCCGGTGCGGATCGGACAGCAGCACGTGCGCGCCGAACTTCGACAGTTCGCCGGACCAGCCGAGCGCGCCGTCGTAGACCTTGTTCCAGAACATCGCGCTGCCTTCCGCGCGCACGCCGAGCGCGATGAAGATCGGCAGCAGGTCGACCGGCAGGTACGGCCACGGCGCGGCTTCGACCTTGGTCAGGATGTTTTGCGTGAACGGCCGCCGCACGCGCAGCGGGCCGTCGCGTTCCGCGCGCGACCAGCCGTCGCGGTGCGTGACGGTCACGCCGAACTTCGCGAATGTGCGGTCGATCAGCGGGAAATGCTCCGGCGACGAGTTGCGCACGGTGATGTCGCCGCCCGTGATCGCGCCGAGCGCGAGGAACGTCGCGATTTCGTGGAAATCCTCGGCGAAGCGGAATTCGCCGCCGCCGAGCTTGCCGCCGCCCGTCACGCACAGGCGCGACGTGCCGATGCCTTCGATCGCGACGCCGATCATCGCGAGGAACTGGCAGAACTCCTGCACGTGCGGCTCGGACGCCGCATTCATCAGCGTGGACGTGCCGCCTGCCGCCGTCGCGCACAGCGCGAAGTTTTCGGTGGTGGTCACCGATGCGTAGTCGAGCCAGTGATCGTTGGCGGTCAGCGGGCCGTCGGCACGGACGATCAGCGAATCGGGCGTGCGCTGGATGTGTGCGCCGAAGCGCTCGAACACTTCGACGTGCGGATCGATTTCGCGCACGCCGAGCGTGCAGCCCTTCACGTCGTTCTCGAGGCGCGCGACGCCGAAGCGCGCGAGCAGCGGCGGAATCAGCATGATCGACGAGCGCATCGCCTCGGGCAGGCGGTGCACGGCCGGGTCGAACGTCGTGTGGCGATGGTGGAGATCGAGAATGCCTGTCGTGAAGTCGACCGACACGTCGCTGCCGAGCGTGCGGAAGATGTCGAGGATCTTGCGCACGTCGGTGATGTCAGGCACGCCGACGAGGCGCAGCGGCTGATCGGTCAACAGGGTGGCGCACAGAATCGGCAGGACGGCGTTCTTGTTCGCGGACGGCTTGATGTCCCCGCGCAGCGGAGTGCCGCCGTGGACGATGAGATTCGACATGATATGGGGGCGTATCTGTGACTGACGTAGGCCCATATGATGCCATTGGTCGGCGGGTGGTGTGGAATGTTCAGAGGGGAAAAGGGGCTTCTGCCCGCGGGATTGACCGTGTTTGACGTTGGGCGGGCGCGATCCGCTTGCTCGGCCGGCGACGGCAGCCGGTGCGGAAACGGCCGGCGCGTATCGCGGCCGGCCATCCGGTCATGGCATCACTGCGCCGCCCGCATCCGCGCGGCGACCACCAGCGAGATCAGGCAGCCCACCGCGAGATAGCCGGCGACGAAGTGCCACGAACCGCCGGCCATGCTGACCAGCGCCACCGCGATGAACGGCGTGAACCCGCCGCCGACGACGCTCGCGAACTGATAGCCGACGCCCGCGCCGCTGTAGCGGTATTCCGCACCGAACAGTTCGGTGAAAAGCGGCTGCTGGACGCTCACGACCATGTCGTGCGCGGCATTGGCGAGCAGGATCGAGAAGACCACGATCCACGCGATCGAGCGCGATTCCAGCGCGACGAAGAACGGCACCGCCGACGCCAGACCGATCAGCGCGCCGATCAGGTAGATGCGGCGCAGGCCGAAGCGGTCGGCGAGCCACGCGAAGCACGGGATCGTCACGCAGCTCACCGCGCCGACCAGCAGGCCGATGTTCAGGAACAGGTCGCGTGACATGCCGAGGTTCGACGTCGAATAGCTGAGCGCGAATGCGGTGACGATATACATCGTGAACAGCTCGGCGAGCCGCAGCGCGACGATCAGCAGGAACGCCTTCGGATGACGCGTCAGCGCCTCCAGCACCGGCAGGCGCAGCTTACGGTTGCCGTGTTCGACCTTCTCGACGAACTCCTGCGACTCGTCCATGCTCTTGCGGACCCACAGCCCGATCAGCACCAGCACGATGCTGAACACGAACGGCAGGCGCCAGCCCCACGACTTGAACGCGGCCTCGCCGAGCGTATGGCTCAGGATCGACACGATCCCCGTCGCCAGCACGAGGCCGACGCCGTAGCCGACCTGCACGCCGCTGCTGTAGAACGCCTTCTTCTGCTTCGGCGCGCTCTCGACGGCCATCAGCGCCGCGCCGCCCCATTCGCCGCCGACGGCGAAGCCCTGGATCGCACGCATCAGCACCAGCAACACGGGCGCCCACCAGCCGATCGTCGCGAAGCTCGGCAGCAGACCGATCGCGACGGTCGACAGCCCCATCAGCATGACGGTCAGCACGAGCATCCGCTTGCGGCCGAGCCGGTCGCCGTAATGGCCGAACACGACGCCCCCTAGCGGGCGGAACAGGAAACCGACGCCGAAGGTCGCGAACGCCGCGAGGGTGCCCATGGTCGGGCTGACCTTCGGAAAGAATTCGGAATTGAAGACGAGTGCGGCGACGATCCCGTACAGCAGGAAGTCGTACCAGTCGACGACGGCGCCGACAAAGCTGCCGATCGCGGCCTTGCGCGCCTGGCTGCGCGCGCGGGCGCCGGCAGCGGCGTCGAGGGTGTCGAAGGTTGGGGTCATGGCGATGTCTCCTGGCACGGCGCATCGTGGAATCGTGGCGGCGCCGCGTCCGATGCTGCATTGAAGTCGATGAGTGAACGGAGAATAGGGCGCACGCCGCACGGCGGCAATTGGCCGATCGGCCAAAATGCGCGATTATCGTTCAGTTGTGTGCGATTATCGAACGCTTTCCGGGTTTGCACTAGGCGCGGCACCCATATCCCGTTCAGCCAGGGTGTGCCGCCGTGAACGATCTGGTTAAAATCGGGACCATCAAAACCTCGCCCGAATCGGGCGGATGTCCGGCCGTCACATCGGTCGGGCGTGCCGCGCGAGCCGGGCGTCATCCCATCGACCGCATGCCTCCGGAGACTGGAATGCCCGGCAATTCCCACCCCCTGTCCAGCGATACGCCGCCCGTTGCCGATCCGGCCGCCAATCCGCTCGGGATGGCCGGACTCGAATTCGTCGAGTTCGCGGCGCCGGTGCCGGACGCGCTCGCGCAACGTTTCGAGCAACTCGGGTTCAAGGCGATCGCGCGCCATGTGAGCAAGAACGTCACGCTGTACCGGCAGGGACAGATGCAGTTCCTGATCAATGCCGAGCCCGATTCGTTCGCCGCGCGCTATGCGGAGGAATACGGGATGGGCGTCTGCGCGATCGGGCTGCGCGTGGCGAGCGCGCGCCGCGCGTTCGAGCGTGCGATCGAGCTCGGCGCGTGGGCGTTCGAGGGCGAGCGGATCGGGGTCGGCGAGCTGAAGATTCCCGCGATTCAGGGGATCGGCGATTCGCACCTCTATTTCGTCGACCGCTGGCGCGGGCGGGACGGCCAGCGCGGCGGCGTCGGCGACATCTCGATCTTCGACATCGATTTCCGGCCGATCGACATCGCGACTGCCCATACCGATGTCGAGTGCGTCGGCACGGGCCTGCAGCAGGTCGACCACTTCACGCAGACGGTCGGCGCGGGGCGCATGCGCGAGTGGCTGGACTTCTATCACGACCTGCTGCACTTCCGCGAAATCCATGAAATCGACGCGCACTGGCATGTGTCGGAAGAATCGCGCGTGATGGTGTCGCCGTGCGGCGCGGTGCGGATTCCGGTCTACGAGGAAGGCACGCGGCGCACCGAGCTGATGCACGCGTATCTGCCCGACCACCCGGGCGAAGGCGTCCAGCACGTTGCGCTCGCGACCGACGACATCCTGGCGAGCGTCGATGCGCTGCGTGCGAACGGTGTCGAATTCATCGAGCCGCCTGCGCGCTATTACGACGAAATCGATGCGCGGCTGCCGGGGCACGGCGTCGATCTCGATGCGCTGCGCCGCCGCGCGGTGCTGGTCGACGGCGAGATCGGCAGCGACGGCGTGCCGCGCCTGTTCTTCCAGACCTTCGTGAAGCGCCGGCCCGGCGAGATCTTCTTCGAGATCGTGCAGCGGCAGGGGCACCACGGATTCGGGGAAGGGAACCTCGCGGCGTTGGCCCGCGCCCGCGACGCCGGCTGAGCGGCAGGCGCACGATCGGCCGCGTAACCTCAAGCGCCCACGGCCGGCACGCGGTTCGGCGCCGGGTCGTTCGGTGCCTTGAGCACGCACGCGGTGCCGCCCGGCGTGTACATCGACACGACGCAGCGGTTGCATGACGTGCAGCCCGACTGCGCGAGCCGGCCGTCATGCAGGCCGTTCACGAAATCCGGCTCGAACACGAGCGCGCGGGCAAGCGCCACCGCGTCGAATCCTTCGCGCATCGCCAGCGCGACGTTCTCGCGGGAACGCACGCCACCGAGATACGCGAGCGGCATCCGGACGGCCGCACGCACCTGCTTCGAATGCTCTAGGAAATACATCTCCCGAAACGCGCCCATCTTCGGCTCGGTGAGCTTCTGCAGCGCCATCGCGGCGCGCACGATCGCGTTGTCGGCGTTCGCGCGCGCATCGCCGGGCAGCGGGCTGCCGAACAGTTGCCACACCGACTCGACGTTCATCCCGCCGCTCAGCACGAGCAGATGCGCGCCCTCGGCCTCGAGCCGCCGCGCGATCTCGCACGCGTCGTCGGCGGTTCCGCCGCCGCGCACGCCTTCGGTCACGCCGATCTTGCAGACCACGGCGAGATCGCGGCCGACCGCGTCGAGCACGCGGCCCAGCACCTCGACGGGAAACGCCGCGCGGCGCGGCGCATCGCCGCCGTACGCGTCGCGACGACGGTTGTACAGCGGCGACAAAAACTGGCTCAGCAGATATCCGTGCCCCATGTGGATCTCGACCGCGTCAAAGCCCGCGTCGCGCGCATGTCGCGCCGCCCGGGCGAATTCGTCGGCGATCGCAGTCATCTGGTCGCGCGTCATCGCCTGCTTCAGGAAACGGCCGCTCATCACGCCGACCTTGTTGAAGCCGCCCGATGCGCTCAACGGCCGTTTCGTCGACAGCGACGGCAGGAACGTGAAGCAGCCGCCATGCGTGATCTGCGCGGACGCCGCCGCGCCGTGACGATGCACCGCGTCGGTCAGCGCGCGGAATTGCCGGACCGTCGGCGCATCGAGCCGCGCCTGGTCGACGAACGTGCGGCCGTCGTCGCTGACCGCACAGTACGCGACGGTCGTCAGCGCGGCGCCGCCTGCGGCGATGCGCTCGTGAAACCCGACGAGCGCGCGCGACGGCACGCCGTTCGGCGTCATCCCTTCGTTGGTCGCGGATTTGATCAGCCGGTTGCGCAGCGTCAGGGGGCCGATCTGCAGCGGGCTGAATGCGGTATCGAGCGTGACGGGTTCCATGTCGGGCGGGCGTCGGGAATGGGCACGGCGACCATTGTGCTGAGTCGGTGCGGGGCTGCATCGTCCACGTGGACGACCCGCCGCCGGGGCCGTGCCCGCACCGCCTACTCGGCCGTCCTCAGCTTGCTCGCCTGACGACGCATCCCGTCGAAGATCGCATCGGCGACGTCCGCCGGGAAATCCGCCGGAATACGCGACGCGACGGCGGCGATCGCCGGCTCGGTGCGCGCGGCCACATCGGCCATGGCCGCGCGCACGTCGTGTTCGGTCAGACCGACGCGCGCGCCTTGCGCGATCCAGTGACGCGGCTGGATGTCGCCGATCACGTAATGGCGATTCTTCCCGCATACGGCCATCGCGAGCCGTGCACGTCGCGGCGGCAACTGGTTGCGTCGCGTGCCGATGATCGGATGCGCGGACAGCACGTCGTACAGCGGCGTGCTGCGATACGTGTTGCCCGGCAGGTGCGCGATGCTGAAATTCTTCGCGTGGCCGTCGATGGCCGCGAGTACCCAGAACACGAACTGCGTAACGAAGAAATTCCTCCGGTCCTGCGCGGCATCGGCGGAATTCGCGAGGATGCCCATGATCGTCGCGATGCCCGGGCCGCCGTCGGATTCGTATTTGGCGCCCGACGGCGTGCCGGTCGCCTGGCACATGTCCTCCTGCGGCAGCCGCAGGATCCACGTGCCGTCGCGGGACGGGCGGCGGTCGAAGCGCTCGACGATCAGCGCCTTCTGGTCGTCGAACCGGCCGATGTCGCACGCGGCGACGGGCAGGCCGTACGCGGCGACGATCTTCGAGCACAGCCATTCGTTCTCGACCGACGTGCGCATGTCGGCCTGCATGTTTCCGACACGCCCCAGCGGCAGCTTGAAGATATGCGTGGTCGGCGTGCTGCCCGCCGGCAGCAGCCAGCGCTTGCCGTCGCGCAGCAGCGCGGTCTTTTCCTGCGCGCCGGCGATCGAGAGGCGCAGCTCGCCGTCCGGCTCCGCGTGGCCGGGCAGCGGCGCGGCGGTCGCGTGGCGCAGCACGTCGGCCACGGCCGCGTCGTCGAGCGCGGTGCCGTCGATCGATTCGAGGTCGACCGGGGTTTCGTCGGGCGGCAGCAACTGCAGCGCCCCGACGCAATCGCGGCCGATCGACGCGAGCAGTTCGAACGGCGCCGTCGACCCGAGCCGGTAGCGCTGCGCGATGCGGCGGCGGATCGGCTGGCTGTCCGGCAGCAGGTTGTCGAAGTAATCGGCGACGATCGCGCCCTGATGCGGCTGGTTGCCCGGCGTGAACGGCAACGACAGCGACAGCGGACGGCCTTGCGGATCGTCGACCCACGCCGGCAGATAGACGAGGCGCTCGACGCCGCGCCGGACTTCCCAGTATCCGACCGGGATGCCGTTCATCCAGAGGTCGAGGCGGTCGTGGCGGGGGCGGCGGGCCATCGTCACCAGTCCTCCCGCGTGGGGTTCCGGGACTTGCCGGGCGTCGCCGCGGCAGGCCGTTTCCGCGCGGCGGCGGATGGAGCCTTCGCGGCGGCCGGCGGGCGGGCCGGCACATCCGACGAACCGGAGGAGCCGGACGACCGGCCGCGCGCGGCCGGTGCGCGCTTGAGCGCCGGCGCGGTGTCGTCGGGCGCCGTTGTGTCGTCCGGGGTGCCCGGCACGAGCGTCAGGCGAACGCCGAGCACGTTCAGCACCTTGAAAAGCCGTTCGATGCTGACCGCGGACGGATTGGCTTCGAGCTGCGCGTACGACTGTTGCGTCACGCCGAGGCGGGCGGCGAGTTGCGCCTGCGTGAGCCCCGCCGACTTCCGGAAGCCGACGAGGATCGGGCGCAACTGGCTCAAGGTCTGGACTGGGAATGCCATGGGCTCTCCGCGAAATGACAGGCGATCGCTTGTAATCGAAAAATACAGTCTATGGTATGTATCGTCAAAATACAAACCCAAGACTGTAAATAATAAAAACAAACGATAGCCTGTCACGCGGAAACCAGTGGATCGGTGAAAGGGCCTGCGGCGTGCGTTCGTCAGCCCGCCATCACGCCACCCGCAGCGGGCTCGCGTGGGCGGCGCGCGCGCTTTCCGGATCGTCGTCGCCGAGCGGGATGAACGCCATGATTTCCAGGTCGTGTCCCGACAGCGCCGGCAGCCGGAACGGGCTCGACAGCACGTTCAGCCGCCGTACGCCGAGGTCGCGCAGGATCTGCGATCCGATCCCCGTCACGCGGCCGTCGCGGCGTGCGTGGCCGGCGGGCGTTCGCATCGCGTCGCCGCGCATGTCGCAGTCGAGCAGCACCGCGACGCCGCAGCCGGCCGCATCGATCCGCTGCAGCGCCGCGTGCAGCGGCCACGAATGCGCGGACGGCTCCGCGTCGAGCAGGTCGAGCAACGAGTGGCATTCGTGCACGCGCGTCAGCACGGGCGTCGACGGATCGGGCTCGCCTCGCACCAGCGCGAGATGCGGCGCGCCATGCACGGTGTCGCGATATTCGATCGCGCGGAATCGGCCCCACGGCGTATGCAGCGGCCGTTCGCCGACACGTTCGACGAGCGACTCGTGCTCGCGGCGGTAATGGATCAGGTCCGCGATCGTGCCGATCTTCAGCCCGTGATGCGCGGCGAACGTCTTCAGTTCGGGCAGCCGCGCCATCGTGCCGTCGTCGTTCATCACCTCGCAGATCACCGACGCGGGCGTGAGCCCGGCAAGCGCCGCGAGATCGCAGCCGGCCTCGGTATGCCCCGCGCGCACCAGCACGCCGCCCGGGCGCGCGGCGATCGGAAACACGTGGCCGGGCTGCACGAGATCGTCGGGGCGCGCGCCTGCGCGGACCGCCGCGCGGATCGTCCGCGCGCGATCGGCCGCGGAAATGCCGGTCGTCACGCCTTCGGCCGCCTCGATGCTGACGGTGAACGCGGTGCCGAACGGCGTGCCGTTGTGATCGGCCATCGGCGGCAGGCGCAGTTGCTCGCAGCGCTCGGCGGTCAGCGTCAGGCAGATCAGCCCGCGCCCGAAGCGCGCCATGAAGTTGATCGCGTCGGGCGTCACGTGATCGGCCGCGATCACGAGGTCGCCTTCGTTTTCGCGATCCTCTTCGTCGACGAGCAGGACCATCCGCCCCGCGCGAAGCTCGTCGACGATTTCCAACGTGCTGGCGAGCGTCATTGCACCTCCGTCGCGTCGAATGCGCGACGCAGCGCATCGGCGCCGAAGGTCAGCGCGCGATCGGCCGCGTCGACCGCGCCGAGCATGCTCGCGAAGCCGTGCAGCTGGCCCGGCCAGCGCACGAGCGAGACCGGCGTGCCGGCCTGCGCGAGACGCAATGCGTACGCTTCGGCCTCGTCGCGCAACGGATCGAATTCCGCGCTCACGATCGTGGCCGGCGCCGCGCCCGACAGGTCCGCCACGGCGAGCGGGCTGGCGAGCGGCGATGCGCGGTCGGCGCCGTCGTCGAAATACTGGCGCTTGAACCAGCGCATCGCGTCCGCCGTCAGGAAATAGCCTTCACCGAGCGCTTCGTATGACGGATGCTCGGTCGCGCAATCGGCGACCGGATACAGCAGCAACTGGTGCGCGATCGCGATGCCCGAGCCGCGCAGCTGCAACGCGGCGACCGCGGCCAGGTTGCCGCCGGCGCTATCGCCGGCCACGGCGATCGCACCGGCGCGCGCACCGAGATCGCGCGCACTGGCGGCTGCCCAGCGCACGGCATCGCATGCGTCCTGCGCGGCCGCCGGGAAGCGCGCTTCGGGCGCGAGCCGGTAATCGACCGACAGCACGAGCGTGCGCGCCCGTCCGGCAAGACTGCGGCACAGGTTCGCGTGCGAGTCGATACCGCACGCGACGAAGCCGCCGCCGTGGAAAAACACGGTCAGCGGCAACGGCCCGTCGGCATCGGGCCGATACAGCCGAGCGGACAACTGACGACCCGGTGCCGGGATCTGCCAGTCCTCTTCGGCGGCAATCGCGTCGCCGGGCGCGAACGCGCTGCCGCCGGCGAGGCTCGCGCGGTACGCGGGCACGGTCAGTTGATCGAAATCGATCGCGGGCGCTTGGGCGAGCGCGGCGAGCAGCGCCTGCGCCTGAGGGTCGAGCGGCATTGGAACTCCTGTCTGAATCGGATGCGGTCTGAATCAGGTAAACCCGCATCGCGGTTTTCCCTGAGCCCGCGCCGGACGCTTGTCGGCACGGCCTGACGGGCATTCCAGCGCAGCGGGCAGGGCGCCACATCATCCGATCGGACGATGGTTCGCGCGTCCGATTGGCCAAAGCTCACCATTCAGTGAATGTCCCGATGACGCCGGAATTAAGACGCGTCTTAATCATGGCGGCGCGGATGAATCGCACCGACCACAAGTTGCATGGAGGATGGAGCGTGCTGATGGAGACGAGATGGGCTCCGCAAGAGAGCCAGTCAACAAGCGAGGAGGCCGACATCGGCGTCGCGGATTTCAGCGAGCTGATGGCGCGCATCTACCAGGGACCGTTGGAAACGCCGCCGTGGGCGGGGGCGCTCGAGCTGGTTCGCCGGTTGCTGCAGGCCAACTACGTGACGCTGATCCTGCGCGCGGCCGCGAGCGACCGCCGCGCGCCGCTGTCCGTGCACGCTTCGGAATACGGCCCGGTCGTGCCGGGTGACGGCGAGGCGTCGTACAACAACTACTACTATTCGCTCGATCCGTTCGTCGGCCTGCCGGCCGATCGCGTGGTCACGGTCGACGACGTGTTCGGCGACACGGGCTGGCTGTCGAGCGAGTTGTACAAGCAGTTCCTGAAGCCGCAGGACGTGCGCTACATCCTCGGCGCGGACCTGCGCACGCCGTCGGGCGTCGAGTGCCGGTTCCGCGTGTGCCGCAACCATGCGTCGAAGCAGTTTTCCGCGCGCGACAAGGCGATCTGCGCGCTGCTGCTGCCGCATCTGAAGCGCGCGGTCGAGCTCCATTCGCGGCTCGACACGGCCGAGGTCGAGCGGTCGATCTACGCGAACGCGATCAACCGGATGCAGATCGGCACGATCACGCTCGACGAGAACGGCACGATCATCGACATGAACAGCGTCGCCGACGAGATCCTGAAGCAGAACAACGGTCTGACGATTGCGCGCGGCACGATCGAGGCGACCGATGCGCAGGAGAACCGCACGCTCAAGCGGCTGATCCGCCACGCGGTGATGGGACATCACGGCACGGCGGCGGCGACCGTCGAGGCGATGCCGATCACGCGCAGTTTCGACAAGCCGCGTCTCGGGCTGCTGGTGCGCACCGTGCTGCTGTCCGACTGGTCGGAGGACAACAAGCGCCGGCCGGCCGTCACGCTGTTCCTGCGCGACCCGGACCGCAAGCCGCAGGGCGCGCAGGAAATCATCCGCAAGCTGTTCGACCTGACGCCGGCCGAGACGTCGCTCGCGCTGCTGCTGACGAACGGGCTGACGCTCGAGGAAGCGGCGGAGGAGTCGGGGATCAGCAAGAACACGGCACGCACGCACCTGCGCGCGATTTTTTCGAAGACGGGCGTGACGCGCCAGGCGACGCTCGTGCGGATCCTGCTCGGGAGCGTGGTGCCGCTCGGTTGATCGGAGCGGCACGTCGTAGACAGCCGCATTGGGATCGTGCGGAGCCGTTTGCCGATACATCGACCGCGGTCGGCGCGTGCGGTACGTTGCGGCGATCACGGCATCATGAACAAGAGGCTCGCGCAGTGCAGGCCTCTTTCATTTCATGCGCAGTCACTGGCGGGCATCGAGCATTTCGAGTCACCACGCCTAACGATGCCGCACACATCGTCATGACTCGCGCGTCGAGCGACTCGTCGTCCACGCCGGCAATGCCGGCCATTGCACGCAACCGCGCCCGATGCATCCGACGCCCGTCCGGATCGCGATCGCACCGATCGTGAATGCGGCCAGCAGCGTGGACAGTGCGTCGGTGCGCAGATGCCAGCCGCTCGCTTCGCGCAGCGCCGAGCCGAGCCGGTTTCGCATGGCTTGCGCAGCAGACAGCAGCGGGGGCGCCGGATCGGCAGGTCACTGCGATCAAATCAACTTTCGAGGCGCAGTTTCACCGGCGGTTGTCGACAGGAACTTGATGAGGTGGCGGCGAGCCACATTCGGAAATAACGAAGCGCGCCCCAAAAACCGCAACATTATAGAAATAATGTCAAACCAAAAGAGGCGCATGATTGGATATTTGACGGTTTACGTTATATTATTAACGAAACTACTGACTCAACCCGCCATGCCCGACCTCACCCCCGACGATTCCCGCCTGATCGCCGAAATCGACCGCCTGAAGGCCGATTTCCCGAAAACCCGCGAGCTGTATCGCGAGGTCTGCGCATTGATGTTCTTCCGCTTCGGCATCACGCCCACCGCGAACCGCCTGTACCAGCTCGTGCGCAAGGGCAGCATGAGCACGCCGACGGCGGTTCTCGGCGAGTTCTGGGCCGAGTTGCGGGAGAAGAGCCGGGTGCGCATCGAGCATCCCGACCTGCCGGCCGACCTGCAGGCTGCGGCCGGCGAACTCGTCGCCGCGTTGTGGAGCCGCTCGACGACCGATGCTGCCGCAGCGCTCGATGCACTGCGCGCCGAAGTCGAAGCTGAACGGGCGACAGCGAAGGCGGAAGTCGTCGCATCGCAGGCCGACCTGTCCCGCACGGAAACCGCGCTGGAGCACCGCACGAGCGCGCTGCTGGCGGCCCAGGTGCGCATCCAGGAGCTCGAGCAGGCGAGGGCGGCCGACGAAGCATCGCGCCGCGCGCTGCAGGCGGAGGTCGAAAGGCTGAAGTCCGACAATGCGGACGCCGATCGTGCGCTGGCGCAGGCGCGCGCCGACTTCACGTCACAGCTCGACCGGTTGCGCGACGACGCAGGCCGGGCGGAGGAACGCTTGCGTGCATCGGAGAAGCGGGCGCTTCAGGAGATCGACCGCGAACGGCTCGCGGCCGCGCGCGTTCAAAAGGAACTCGACGCGGCCGCGACGCGCGCTGAACAGCACGATATGCAGCACCGCATGGATCTCGCGGCGCTGCAAGCGCAATTGGCCGACGCACAGCACCGCTGCGGCGTGCTCGAAGGTCAGCTCGACGGCGCCCGCGCGGCCAACGTCGCGTATGTCGGCGAGCTCGACGCATTGCGTGCCGAACGCGCATTACGCCCGCCCGTGCGCAGGGCGCCCGGTCGGCCGGCGGGCGGCAGCCTGCGCGCGGCGAAACCGGTCGCCAGGAAGCGCATTCCCAAACCCGCGTGACATGGACGCCACGGTGCGGCGACAACGCATCCGCGGCGCGGCGCGATTCGGGTAAAGTGCCGCTCAACTTGCCGGCTCGACGTTACTAGACGACCGGTCTAATCGTTGCTAAGATACGCTATCATGAATGCATCTTCAGGCGCGGAAGTCCGCCAGCACATCCTGAATATCGCGAAGCCGATCATGCTCCACAAGGGGTTCTCGGCGGTCGGTCTGAACGAGATTCTCGCCGCGGCGGGCATCCCGAAGGGCTCGTTCTATCATTACTTCGGCTCGAAAGAGGCGTTCGGCGAGGCGCTGCTCGAATCGTATTTCGAAGGCTATCTCGCGCATCTCGACAACCTGCTCGGCCATCAGGCCGGCACGGGCGCGCAGCGCCTGATGACGTACTGGGGCAACTGGCTGCACACGCAGTGCGCGGACGATCCGGAAGGCAAGTGCCTCGCGGTGAAGCTCGGCGCGGAAGTGTCCGATCTGTCGGAGGCGATGCGCGCGGTGCTACGGCGCGGCACCGGCCAGATCATCGAGCGGCTCGCGGGCGGGATCGAGGCGGGGCTGGCCGACGGCTCGCTGAGCGGTGTCGACGATCCGGCGCATACGGCCGCGATCCTTTACGAGCTGTGGCTGGGTGCGACGCTGCTGGAGAAGATTCACCGCAACCGCAAACCGCTTGAACGCGCGATGCTCGAAACACGGCGGATGCTGAACCTGCCGTCCTTCGAGCCAGATGGAGCGCAGTCGTAACGTGGGCGCGCGCAGGCGCGCCTTGTTTTTTGAATGAGCACTAGACGACTGGTCTACTTACGCTGAAATCCCGTTGCCTTACCCGCGAGGCTGCGGCTCCGCCGGCCGATTGGCCGGCACGGCCCGCGGCCTCACGCATCACGGTTGTCCAAGTTGATCCGATCGTGCCCGGTGCACGTCCCTTCCTGTTGACGGAGGTTCCCATGCCGCAAAGCAAGGCAGCAAACCGCAGAATCATCCTGAACGCGCGCCCGGTCGGCGCGCCCACCCCGAACGACTTCCGTACCGAGACCGGCGACGTGCCGGTGCCCGGCGCCGGCCAGGTGCTGTTGCGCACGGTCTGGCTGTCGCTCGACCCGTACATGCGCGGCCGGATGAGCGACGCGCCGTCGTATGCACCACCGGTCGAACTCGGCGACGTGATGGTCGGCGGCACGATCAGCCGCGTCGTGGCGTCGAACCTGCCCGCGTATCGCGAAGGCGACCTGGTCGTCGCCGGCGGCGGCTGGCAGGACTATTCGCTGTCCGACGGCAGCGACCTCATTCCGCTCGGCCGCGACTTCCCGCATCCGTCGTATGCGCTTGGCGTGCTCGGCATGCCGGGGTTCACCGCGTACACCGGGCTGCTGACGATCGGCGAGCCGAAGGCCGGCGAAACCGTGGTCGTGGCCGCCGCGAGCGGGGCCGTCGGCGCGGGGGTCGGCCAGATCGCGAAGCTGAAGGGCTGCCGCGTGGTCGGCGTCGCGGGCGGCGCCGACAAGGTCGCGTACGTGAAGGGCACGCTCGGCTTCGACGAGTGCGTCGATCACCGCGATCCGCAATTTGCCGCCCGGCTGAAGGACGCCTGCCCGAACGGCATCGACGTCTATTTCGAGAACGTCGGCGGTGCCGTGTTCGACGCGGTGTGGCCGCTGCTCAACGATCACGCGCGCGTGCCGGTGTGCGGAATCATCGCGCATTACAACGACGCGGCGTACGACGACACCGCGGTATCGAGCGGCCGCGACCGCGTGCCGGCGTTGATGGGCACGATCCTGCGCAAGCGCATCCGGATGCAGGGGTTCATCATTCTGGATCACTATGCGACCGGTTATGCGTCGTTCCTCAAAGAGATGAGCGAGTGGGTCGCGCAGGGCAAGGTGAAGACGCTTGAAGATGTGGTCCCCGACCTGGCTGACGCACCGCAAGCACTGATCGGCTTGCTCGCCGGGAAGAATTTCGGCAAGGTCGTCGTGCGCGTGGGCCCGGACGAACTGGCCTGACACTGGCGCAAGACGACACACAACGATTGCACGCTGGCGTCGCGAGACGCCGGCTTGTGGCATGCTCGATTCCGTTTCGAAAGGAGTGACAAGATGGCGCTTCACGTGATTGCTTCCCTGTTCCTGAAACCCGAACACGCGCAGGCCGCCGAGGCCGAATTGCGCAGCATGGTCGCCAAGACGCGCGTCGAACCGGGCAACCGGCGCTACGACCTGTTCCGCGAGCAGGACGGTTCGCCGAACCTGCACCTGTACGAAATCTACGACGACCAGGCCGCATTCGACGCGCACCTTGCCAGCCCGTATTTCGCCGAATTCCGCGTGAAGTCGGCCGACTGGTTCGCGGCGCCGCCCGTCATCAAGGTGCTGTCGGGCATCGACGTGGCCGAGTAACGACGCAGCACCGTCGTCGCGGCTCGCTCCCGCCCCGGCCGCGCGGCAGCCGTCACGCATGACGCGACGGCAATGACAACGACAACGCGGTGCATCGTTCGCGCCGCTTCCCCAATACATCGGCCCCGGAGTCTGAATGGTCACCCTCAATATCAACGGCGAGAACCGCACGGTCGACGCCCCCGACGACATGCCCCTGCTGTGGGTCCTGCGTGACGTCGTGGGTCTGACCGGCACGAAATTCGGCTGCGGGATCGCGCAATGCGGCGCGTGCACCGTCCATCTCGACGGCGTCGCCGCGCGCTCGTGCGTGCTGCCGGTCGCGGCCGTCGCGGGCCGCAGGATCACGACGATCGAAGCCGTCGGCGCGACCCCGGCCGGGCAGAAGGTTCAGGAAGCGTGGCGCGAGCTCGACGTCGTCCAGTGCGGCTACTGCCAGTCCGGGCAGGTGATGGCGGCCACGGCGCTGATCGCGTCGAATCCGAACCCGAGCGACGCCGACATCGACGCGGCGATGGCCGGCAACATCTGCCGCTGCGGCACGTACAACCGGATTCGCGCGGCCGTCAAGCAAGCTGCGAAGGGAGCGTGACATGTCGCGAGGACTCATCGAAGCAGGTAAGGCGGCCGGCGCGGGCGTGTCGCGCCGTTCGTTTCTGAAGGCGGGCATGTCGCTCGGCGCGGCGGCGGGCGGCGGCTTGCTGCTCGGTTTCAGCCTGCCGGCGGCCGGCGATGACGCACGGCGCTCGGTGATCGGCGGCGATGCGGACGAAAGTGCGCGCGCCGGCGTATTCGCGCCGAACGCGTTCGTGCAGATCGACCGCAGCGGCAAGGTCACGCTGGTGATGCCGAAGGTCGAGATGGGGCAAGGCGTCTACACGGCGCTGCCGATGCTGATCGCCGAGGAGCTCGAGGTGCCGCTGTCGAACGTCACGCTCGACCACGCGCCGCCCAATGAGAAGCTGTTCCTCGATCCGCTGCTCGGCGGCCAGTTGACGGGCGGCTCGACGTCGGTGCGCTACGCGTGGGAACCGCTGCGCCGCGCGGGAGCGACCGCGCGCACGCTGCTGGTTTCCGCTGCGGCGAAGCAATGGAACGTCGATCCGGCCACCTGCCGGGCGGAAAACGGCGAAGTGCGGCACACCCCGAGTGGCCGGCGCGCATCGTACGGCCAGCTCGCGGACGCCGCGTCGAAGCTGCCGGTGCCGAAGGACGTCGCGCTGAAGCAGCCGGCCGATTTCAAGCTGATCGGCAAGCCGGTGAAGCGGCTCGATTCGCCCGAGAAGGTCGACGGCACCGCGCAGTTCGGGCTCGACGTGCGTCTGCCGGGCATGCTGTACGCGGTGATCGTGAACAGCCCGGTGTTCGGCGGCACGGTCGCGAGCGTCGACGAGTCGGCCGCGAAGAAGATTCCGGGCGTGCGCCAGATCGTGCGCGCGGACAACGCGGTCGCGGTGGTCGGCGATCACACGTGGGCCGCGAAGCGCGGCGCGTCGGCGCTCGTCGTGAAGTGGAACGAAGGTGCGGGCGCGAAGGTATCGACCAGGGACATCGTCGCCGATCTCGCGCAGGCCGCGGCGAACGGGAAGGGCGCGGTCGCGCGCAAGGACGGCGACGTCGGCCACGCGTTCGCGAATGCGAAGACGCGTATCGACGCCGTCTACGAACAGCCGCTCCTTGCGCACGCAACGATGGAGCCGGTGAATTGCACGGTGCACGTGCGCGCCGACGGCTGCGAAATCTGGGTCGGCACGCAGGTGCCGACGCGCGCGCGCGACACGGTGCAGCAGCTCACGGGCTTTCCGCCGGAAAAGATCGTCGTGCACAACCATCTGCTCGGCGGCGGCTTCGGCCGGCGGCTCGAAACGGACATGATCGGCCAGGCCGTGAAGATCGCCAAGCAGGTCAATGCGCCGGTGAAGGTCGTGTGGACCCGCGAGGAAGACATCCAGCACGACATGTATCGGCCGTATTACTACGACCGGATTTCGGCCGGCCTCGACGCGAACGGCAAGCCGATCGCGTGGCAGCACCGCATCGTCGGTTCGTCGATCCTCGCGCGCTTCGCACCGCCCGCGTTCAAGGACGGCGTCGACCCCGACGCGGTCGAAGTCGCGACCGACCTGCCGTACGACCTGCCGAACCAGTTGATCGATTACGTGCGGCAGGAGCCGCGTCACGTGCCGACCGCGTTCTGGCGCGGCGTCGGCCCGACGCGCAGCACTTTCGTCGTCGAGAGCTTCATCGACGAGCTCGCCGCGCAGACCAAGACCGATCCCGTGCAGTACCGCCGCGCGCTGCTCGGCAAGACGCCGCGCGCCCTGAACGTGCTTGACGTGGCGACGAAGGCCGCCGGATGGGGCACGCCGCTGCCGAAAGGGCAAGGACGCGGCGTATCCGTGATGCACGCGTTCGGCAGCTTCTTCTCGATCGTCGTCGACGTCGCGGTGGAGGGCGGCGAGGTGCAGGTCAAGCGTGCCGTGTGCGCGGTCGACTGCGGGATGGCCGTGAATCCGGGCACGATCGAGGCGCAAGTGCAGGGCGGCATCATCTTCGGGATCACGGGCGCGCTGTATGGCGAGATCACGATCGAGGACGGCCGCGTCGTGCAGAGCAACTTCACCGACTACCGGATGATGCGCATCAACGAGACGCCGCCGATCGACGTGCATCTCGTGAAGAGCGCCGAGGCGCCGGGCGGAATCGGCGAACCGGGCACCGCTGCGACCGCGGCGGCACTGTCGAACGCGATCTTCGCGGCGACCGGCACGCGGCTGCGCAAGCTCCCGGTCGGCAACCAGCTGAAGACGGCTTGAGGGGAGACACACACCATGCGAAACCTCACCCCGAACAGCCTGAATCGCGCCGCTCGCACACTCGGCGCATCGTTGATCGCGCTGTCCGCGTCGATGGCCGGCACGGCGGCGCATGCCGCGCAAACGGCGCCCGCCGACAGCGCGCTGGTCGCACGCGGCGCGTATCTCGCGAAGGCCGGCGATTGCGTGGCGTGCCACACCGCGCCGCGCGGCGCGCCGTTCGCCGGCGGCCTGAAGATGGTCACGCCGATGGGCGCGATCTACACGACCAACATCACGCCCGACCCGGACACGGGCATCGGCGGCTATACCGAGGCCGAGTTCGCGGGCGCGCTGCGCTCGGGTGTCGCGAAGGACGGCCATCACCTGTATCCGGCGATGCCGTATCCGTCGTACGCGAAGCTGCGCGACGACGACGTGAAGGCGCTTTACGCGTACTTCATGCACGGCGTCGAGCCGGTGAAGCAGTCGAACCGCGCGTCCGACATTCCGTGGCCGCTCAACATGCGCTGGCCGCTGGCGCTGTGGAACGCGGTGTTCCTCGACACGACGCCGTACACCGACAAGCCGACGAAGGACGCGACGTGGAACCGCGGCGCGTACCTCGTGCAGGGGCTCGGGCATTGCGGGTCGTGCCATACGCCGCGCGGCGTCGGCTTCCAGGAGAAGGCGCTGGACGAAAGCGGGGCGGCGTTCCTGTCGGGTGCGCCGATCGACAACTGGTTCGCGTCGAATCTGACCGGCGAGCACAATACCGGGCTCGGCCGCTGGAACGATGCGGATGTCGCGCAGTTCCTGAAGACCGGCGCGAACCAGCATGCGACCGCGTTCGGCTCGATGGTCAGCGTGATCAACCACAGCACGCAGGAGCTGACCGACGAGGATCTCGCGGCGATCTCGCGCTATTTGAAATCGCTGCCGGCGGCGGGTGGCACGGGCGCGCCGCCTTACCGTTACGACCCGAAACCGACGCAGGTTGCGTTGGGCCGGCCGGCGAACGATCCGGGCGCAAAGGTGTATAACGCTTTCTGCATGAATTGCCATGGCGCGGACGGTCGCGGCTACGCGCCGCTGCTCGCACCGCTCGCGGGCAATCCGAACGTGCTCGAGGCCGATGCATCGTCGCTGATCAACGTGACGTTGAACGGCAGCGAGTCGCTCGTGATCGGCGGCGTGCCGTCCGCGTATCCGATGCCGGCGTTCGCGAACCAGCTGAATGACCAGCAGATCGCCGACGTGCTGACGTTCATGCGCGCCGGCTGGAACAACGGCGCGCCGGCCGTGCAGGCGGCGGACGTCGCGAAACTCCGCAAGGCGACGGCGGCCGCGCGCTGAGCGCGGCCGAACGTGGCGGATGACGACGGGCATGCGTGCCGCGTGCGCGTCGTCGAAGGTTGCCGGGGGCAGGGCGCCCGGCAACATAGTGCTTTCTGTCAACCGGCGTGCGGCCGTACGCGGCAGCGCGCGTTTTATCGACGCAAAACTGGGGTGTCTGGATGGCTAACGTGACTTATACGGATACACAACTGCTGATCGACGGCGAGTGGGTCGACGCCGCGAGCGGCAAGACGATCGACGTCGTGAACCCGGCGACCGGCAAGACGATCGGCAAGGTGGCCCACGCGGGCATCGCCGATCTCGACCGCGCGCTGGCCGCGGCGCAGCGCGGTTTCGAAGCATGGCGCAAGGTGCCCGCGCACGAGCGCGCGGCGACGATGCGCAAGGCGGCCGCGCTGGTGCGCGAGCGCGCCGACACGATCGCGCAGTTGATGACGCAGGAGCAGGGCAAGCCGCTGACGGAAGCGCGTGTCGAAGTGCTGTCAGCAGCCGACATCATCGAATGGTTCGCGGACGAAGGCCGCCGCGTGTACGGCCGGATCGTCCCGCCGCGCAATCTCGGCGCGCAGCAGACCGTCGTGAAGGAGCCGGTCGGTCCGGTCGCAGCGTTCACGCCGTGGAATTTCCCGGTCAACCAGGTCGTGCGCAAACTGAGCGCCGCGCTCACGACCGGCTGCTCGTTCCTCGTGAAGGCGCCGGAAGAAACCCCGGCGTCGCCGGCCGCGCTGCTGCGCGCGTTCGTCGACGCGGGCGTGCCGGCCGGTGTGATCGGTCTCGTGTACGGCGATCCGGCGGAAATCTCGTCGTACCTGATTCCGCATCCGGTGATCCGCAAGGTGACGTTCACGGGCTCGACGCCGGTCGGCAAGCAGCTTGCGGCGCTCGCGGGCCAGCACATGAAGCGCGCGACGATGGAGCTGGGCGGCCACGCGCCGGTGATCGTTGCCGAGGACGCGGACGTCGCGCTGGCGGTGAAGGCCGCCGGTGGCGCGAAGTTCCGCAACGCCGGCCAGGTGTGCATTTCGCCGACGCGTTTCCTCGTGCACAACAGCATTCGCGACGAATTCACGCGCGCGCTGGTCCAGCATGCGCAGGGGCTGAAGATCGGCAACGGCCTCGAGGAAGGCACGACGCTCGGCGCACTGGCGAATCCGCGCCGGCTGACCGCGATGGCGTCGGTCGTCGAGAACGCGCGCAAGGTCGGCGCGAGCATCGAGACCGGCGGCGAACGGATCGGCTCGGAAGGCAACTTCTTCGCGCCGACCGTGATCGCGAACGTGCCGCTCGAAGCGGACGTGTTCAACAACGAGCCGTTCGGCCCGGTCGCGGCGATCCGCGGTTTCGACAAGCTCGAGGACGCGATCGCCGAAGCGAACCGTCTGCCGTTCGGGCTGGCCGGCTATGCGTTCACGCGCTCGTTCGCGAACGTGCATCTGCTGACGCAGCGCCTCGAAGTCGGGATGCTGTGGATCAACCAGCCGGCGACGCCCTGGCCGGAAATGCCGTTCGGCGGCGTGAAGGATTCGGGCTACGGGTCGGAAGGCGGGCCGGAAGCGCTGGAACCGTACCTCGTCACGAAGTCGGTGACGGTGATGGCGGTCTGACGACCGTTCGACCACGCGCGTGCCGCCGTTTGCGCGGTGCGCACGCGGGGTAGCGTTGCCGAAGGCCGGGCGTTCTGCCCGGCCTTGTTGTTTCTGCGTCGCTGGCGGTCGGTTTCGCCCGGGAATGGCGGTCGTTCCCGTCGCGCACGGGACCTGCGACGCCCGCCGCTCAATGCCGGCTGCTGCCGCGATAGCTTTCCACCTCCGCGTCGTACGCGGCGAGAAACGCCTTGCCGAACACCGACGCGAAATCGTCTTCGATCGCGAACACCGTGTCGCGATGCGTCGCCGCGTAGCGGTCCCACATCCTCGCCTTGTACAGCGCGGGCACGCGCTTCTCGTACCAGCGCATCGCATCGTCGCGCTCGCGCAGCCGTTGCGGCGAAAAGCGCGTCAGCAGGTCCATCAGCGCGGCGCGCATGCCGGCGACCATGCCGATCTGGTGCGCGTGCAGATCCTGGAACGCGTCGCTGACCGCGCTCTGCGGCGACATGAAGCCGGGCAGCGGCAGCCCGAACATCTGGCGCAGCACGGCGCCGCCGTCCGGCAGCAGCTTCAGCGGATTGTTCTCGCGATCGAGCAGCATCGTCATGTGCGCCTTCACCTCACGCTTCAGGATGCTGCGCGACGACAGCAGCTCGACCGTGCCGTTCGCGAACAGCGCCAGCAACTGCCCCGCGATGTACAGCTGTTCGGCCGACCATTGATGCGACTCGGCGGCGGTATCGAGTCCGGCGCCTTCGAAGAACGCGTTCAGCAATTCATCGGGCGTCGGCGCGCGGTTCGCCTGCGGTGCAGGCTCATCGACGGGACGTGGCTCGGCATGCGCCGTCGCCGGTTGCACACGTACTTGCTGCGTCCACTCGGGCGCATGATCGGCTTGCGTCGCGGACGACGACGCGGCGCGATCCGCCTCGCCGCGTTCGGGCGGAGACGTCGAACCCGATCCACCGATATCGGGCGACGACTGTACAAACAAGTCGAGCGGGTCGGTCGACAACTGATTCAGGTCGCGTGGCGACGGCGCGGCCGGCGCGGCGTGACTCGCGGGCTGCGCCGCCTCCCTGCGCGCCGCAGTGCCGGATCGCGTGCCGGTGTCCGCCGCCTTGCCGCGCGGAGCGAGGCGATCCTGCAGCAGGCCCCACAACCGATTGCCGGTCGTCTTCGCGTCGACGTGCGCGTGTGCGGCGGTTCCCGACGTGCCTCGCGGGTCGGCGCTCGCGCTGGAGGCGGTGGGCATGTCGACGACCGGCGCGTCATGTCCGTCGTCACGCTCGGCACGCAGCACGTACGGCCCGATGCGGATGATGTCGCCGGTATTGAGCGGGCGCTCCTGTGCATAGCCGACGGGCTCGCGGTTCACCTCGATCGTCGACACGCTGCTCAGGTTCTTCAGCAGGCACGCATCGTCACCGACCTGCAGCAGGGCCTGCAGCCGGGAAATCTGCCGGGTGTCGTCGCGCAGCACGAGATGGTTGTCGGTTGCCCGGCCGATGGTGCCGCCGGGCGGGTGGAACACGACGGCGTCGTAGGTGTCGCTTTCGACCGGCTCGCCGGCATGTTCGATCACGATCAGTTGCATGTCATACGTCGCTCGGTAAGGAAACGCTGGCGGGGATTCCGGTTCGGTCAGGATGACGACGCATGCCTGCGGCGCGCGAACTCGAACGCGGGCCCCCAGATCGGATGTCCCTTCTCGGCGGGGGACAAGTCGAAGCGCGGGTTGAGGTCGAGAATCTTCGAGAACTCGGCGCGGCACTGCGCGATGCGGTTCGTCACGCAATAGCTGAACGCGAGCAGCTTGTGCGCGGTGACCTGCGTGTCGGTATCGGCCCCGTCGATCTCCTTCGCTCGGCTCAGGACCGCGATCGTGCGTCCGTAGTCGCCGGCACCATACGCCGCGCGCGCGCTGTCGACCGCGGCGCGCGCCGCCGATTGCGTGGGGGACGTGCTGCACCCGCCGATTCCCAGCAGCAAGGCGCCGAGGAAAATCACGATCGATGAACGGCCTTTCATTCTGAAATGAAATATGTGCGTTATTGGAGGGTGGTGCACAAGCGCTGTTGGATTCTAGTGCCAATCAAGGCGGTCGATGTTGCCGTTACGTTTTGTTTCATTTTGAAAATTGCGTTCGAGTTTCCGCTCAAATCGATTCCGGGTTTTCGACTTGTTAATCCATAAAATCGATTCTATAGTTCGCTGTGCTTTTTGGGATTCGTCAGTTGTTTGCCCGGCACCGGTCAATGATCGGAAAATCCGGCCCTCCGTTCGGGCAGCGCAAACAGCGTGACATGACCCGCAGGGGCGTAGCCACCGACCGCCGACGGCCGTCAGGCTTGGGTTCAACGTCCATATCGCAAGTGAACCTGCAATAGAACCGGGCCGCCGTGGCGAACCGGTCGGATTAACGCGCCTTTTCAAAATGACAGAAATCAATCCAATTCATCGCCATTTCCCCAATTTCGATCTCGTTCCGTAATTGGCGATTTGACCCGTCTTTTTCCAAGAATAAATTGCCGAATGAAATTTAAGCGGAAGGATATGCAAGTCACATAATTACCGGTCAATTAATTGTCCCCTTTTAATTAGAGGTGTCGGTTTCGCGTACGGAAATCGACGGGGGAATTATTGCGCTGCGAGGATGAAATATGCGCTGGCGGTCGAGCGGGTTCATCGTATTGGGATGTGCATTGCTGTTGCCCGGATGCGGCGCCACCGAGCGTGCCGCCGCTGTGCCGTATGCGATCACCGTCGACGTGGCGCCCGACGTCAATCCGGACCTCAACCGCAAGCCTTCGCCGATCGTGCTGAAAGTGTTCCAGCTGCGCGCGGCATCGGCGTTCGACGGCGCCGACTTCTTCTCGCTGCAGGACAAGCCCGAGAACATCCTCGGCGCGGACCTGCTCGGCACCGACCGCGTGATCCTGCGCCCGGGCGAGTCGCGCACGTTGCATTACCGCGGCAACGTCGAGGCCGGCGCGGTCGGCGTGATCGCCGAATACCGGATGCTCGACAAGAACCGCTGGCGCCTGACGGTGCCGCTGCCGCGCGCGAAGCAGCTCAACGTATACAAGTTCTGGCAGACGTCGCCCGGCGAGCTGAAGCTGTCGATCGCGGTCAGGAACGGCGGTCTCGCGCTGAACGACACGCGGGGGCGCCCATGACCGAACCGACGATGTCCGCGACGCCGGTCGCCGCACTGCGCCAGCGCGTGGTGTGGACCGAAGGGATGTTCCTTCGGCCGCAGCATTTCCAGCAGCTCGAACGGCACTGGGAGCGCTACGTCGCGCTGCGCTGCCTGCCGCTGCAGGGCTTCTACTGGGGCTTCGACACGCTCGAGATCGACCGGGAGCAGCTCGCGCTCGGCAAGGTCGCGCTACGCGCGGCGGCGGGCGTGATGCGCGACGGCACGCCGTTCGACCTGTCGCATCCCGACGATCTGCCCGAGCCGCTCGACGTGCCGCCGGATGCGAAGGACCAGCTCGTCGTGCTCGCGTTGCCGTTGTGGCGCGGCGGCGGCGAGGAGGTGTCGTTCGGCGGGAACGCAAGCGGCAACGACGGCGCGGACGTCGCGCGCTACGTCGTTCGCGAATACGAAGTGGCCGATGCGAACGCGGTCGCGCTCGGCCCCGCACTGCTGCAAACGGGGCGCCTGAACGTCCGGCTGATGCTCGACACCGAGCTGACCGGCGACTGGCATGCGCTGGGCGTCGTGCGGATCGTCGAGCGGCGCACCGACGCGCGGCTGCTCGTCGACGACGGCTACATTCCGCCGCGCCTGGTCGCACAGCGCGACGCGGCGTTGCTGGCATACACGCGGGAGCTGCACGGATTGCTGACGCAGCGCAGCGACGCGCTGGCCGAGCGCCTGTCGGAGCCGGGGCGCGGCGGCGTATCGGAAGTCGCGGATTTCCTGCTGCTGCAACTGGTGAACCGCTATCTGGCGCTGACCTGGCACGCGCAACAGGACGTCGCGACGCATCCGGAGGCGCTGTTCCGCGACTGGCTGAAGCTCGCATGCGACCTCAGCACGTTCACGGCGGCCGGCCGGCGCCCGCAATCGCTCGCAGTCTACGTGCACGACGACCTGCGCACGAGCTTCGCCGAATTGATGACGGAACTGCGCCGGTCGCTGTCGACGGTGCTGGAGCAAAACGCGATCCAGATCGAGCTGCGCGACGCGGGCAACGGCATCCGGGTCGCGACGCTCGCCGATCCCGCGCTGCGCGACACGGCCGGCTTCGTGCTGGCCGTGCGCGCGGACGTGCCGGCCGACAGCCTGCGCGCGCGGTTTCCGGCGCAGGCGAAGCTCGGCCCGGTTGAGCGGATCCGCGACCTGGTGCAGTTGCAACTGCCGGGCATCACGATGCGCCAGTTGCCGGTCGCGCCGCGGCAGATCCCGTATCACGCGGGTCATACGTACTTCGAGATCGACAAGGGCAGCGAGCTGTGGAAGCAACTGGCGCGCTCCGGCGGTCTCGCATTTCATTTCGCCGGCGAATTTCCGGGGCTCTCGATGGAGTTCTGGGCGATTCGCGGGTGACGGCGGGGCAGCGCGATGAATTCTTCCTCCGATTCGATTTCCGCCGGCGCAGGCGGATTCGTGCCGCCGAATCCGGGCGGCATGCATCCATCGGCTGCGTCCGGCGCGGCCGGGCCGACGGCCACGCAGCCGCGCCCCGGCCGCTGGGCCGCGAGCGGCACGAATCCGCTCGTCGCGGCCGCCAACCCGCTGCTCAATCTCGTGCCCCAGATCCGCTCGACCGTCCATCATCCGAATCCGGCGTGGCTGCGCGAGCATCTCGTCGTCGAGATTCGTCAGTTCGAGGCGCGCGCGCAGGAAGCCGGCGTGCCGTCGGAGGCGATCATCGGCGCGCGCTACTGCCTGTGCACGGCGCTCGACGAAGCAGCCGCGCTGACGCCGTGGGGCGGCAGCGTGTGGTCGTCGCACAGCCTGCTCGTGTCGTTCCACAACGAAACCTGGGGCGGCGAGAAGTTCTTCCACCTGCTCGAACGCCTATCCCAGCAGCCGCGCCAGCACCTCGACCTGCTGGAGCTGCTGTATTTCTGTCTCGCGCTCGGCTTCGAGGGCCGCTATCGGGTGCTCGACAACGGTCATGCGGAACTCGACGCGCTGCGCTGGCAACTGGCTCACACGATCCGCTCGGTGCGCGGCGAATTCGAGCCCGCGTTGTCGCCGCACTGGCGCGACGTCGTCACGCGCGACGTGTCGCGTCGCTTCGTCGTGCCGCTCTGGGTCTGCGTGGCGCTTGCGCTGCTGATCGGCTTCGGCGTGTTCGTCGGGCTGCGCATTGCGCTGGCCGGGCATTCGGACCGGCTGTTCGCGTCGATCGACGCGCTGCACGTGCCGAAGCTGCAGCCTGCTCAGGCACCGCCGCGCCCGGCGGCGGCGCCGCGCGTCGCGAAGTTCCTGGCGCCGGAGATCGCGGCCGGCCTCGTGTCAGTGCGCGACGACGCCGATCGCAGCGTAATCGTGCTGCGCGGCGACGGGCTGTTCAAGTCCGGCTCGACGTCGGTGATCGACCGTTACGCGCCGGTGCTCGCACGCGTCGCGGATGCGCTCAACCAGGTGCCCGGCAACGTGCGCGTGACCGGCTATACCGACGACACGCCGGTGCACACGGCACGCTTCGCGTCGAACTGGGACCTGTCGCGCGAGCGCGCGGAGGCCGTGCGCGGCATGATCGCCGCGCGCCTCGACCATCCGGAGCGACTCGCGGCCGAGGGGCGCGGCACGCTCGATCCGGTCGCGCCGAACGATACGCCCGCGAACCGCGCGCTGAACCGGCGCGTCGAGATCACGCTGCTGCCGGCGCCCGGCAGTGCCGCCGTCGGCGCGACGCAGGGAGCGCACTGACATGAATCAGGCTGTCGCGCGTTTCGTCCGGCCGTTGCCGTCGCGGGAGATCTGGACCTTCGCCGGTCTCGTCGTGCTCGCGTGTTTCGTGTGGCTCGCCGGGCCGCTGTTCGCGTTCGCCGAGATCCGCCCGCTCGAAAGCGGCTGGGCGCGCACGGTGACGATCGCGGTGCTGTTCGCCGCGTGGGGCGCACGCGTGGCGTGGCGAAGCTGGCACGCAAGCCGCTTGAACGCGCAGTTGCTGAACCAGTTGCGCGAGGCCGCGCCCGGGCCGGCGAACGCCGACGATCCGGCCAAGGCCCAGCTCGACGAGCTGCGCAGCCGCTTCGACGAGGCCGCGGCGCTGCTGAAGAAGGTCCGCTTCGGGCAGGCGGACACCGCACGCAAGGGGCTGGCGCGCTGGTTCGACCGGATGTCGCGCCAGTATCTGTACCAGTTGCCGTGGTACGTGTTCATCGGCGCGCCAGGCTCGGGCAAGACGACCGCGCTCGTCAATTCCGGGCTCAGTTTTCCGCTCGCCGAGCAGTTCGGCCGTGCCGCGATTCGCGGTGTGGGCGGCACCCGGCACTGCGACTGGTGGTTCACCAACGACGCGGTGCTGATCGACACGGCCGGCCGCTACACGACCCATGAAGGCAACCGCGCACTCGACGAAGCCGAGTGGAAAGGCTTCGTCGAACTGCTGAAGAAGTACCGCACGCGCCAGCCGCTGAACGGCGCGATGCTGACGATCAGCGTCGCCGACCTGGTCGGCGCGTCGGAAGCCGAGCGCACGCAGCACGCGATGGTGCTGCGCAAGCGGCTGCTCGAGCTGCGGGCGCAGCTCGGCATCCGGTTTCCCGTCTACCTGCTTGTGACGAAGGCCGACCTGCTGGCCGGCTTCGCCGAGTATTTCGGCGGCTTCGGCCGCGCGGAATGCGCGCAGGTGTGGGGTTTCACGTTCCCGCTGGCGCAAAGCGAGGCGCCGGGCTTCGACCTGCGTGCCGCCTTCGACCGCGAATACCGGCTGCTGCACCAGCGGCTGAACGACGGACTGCCCGAGCTGCTCGCCACACAGACCGACGCGCGCCAGCGCGAGATGGCGTATCTGCTGCCGCAGCAGGTCGCCGACCTGCAGGACATGCTCGGCCAGTTCGTCGCCGAAGTGTTTTCCGTGTCGAGCTTCGAGCCGATGCCGATGCTGCGCGGCGTATACCTGACGAGCGGCACGCAGGAAGGCACCGCGTTCGACCGCGTGATGAGCGGCATCAAGCGCTTCCTGAAGATCGAGGGCGTGCCGCCGGTTGCCCAGGTCGGCTCGACCGGGCGCAGCTTCTTCTTGAAGTCGTTGCTGCAGGAGCACATCTTCCGCGAAGCCGCGCTCGCCGGCAGCGACCTGCGCTGGCATCAGAAGCGGCGCGTGTTGCAGATCGCCGGGTATGCGCTCCTCGCGCTCGCGAGCGTGGTCGTGCTGGCCGCCTGGCTGCGCAGCTATGCGAACAATCGCGCGTATCTCGACCGGATCGCGCAGCAGGTGCCCGCCGTCGATGCGCAGATCGCCGGTGCGAAGTTCTCGGATGCGGCCGACATCGCGCGGCTGCTGCCGGTGCTCGACGCGCTCGGCGGGCTCGCGAATGCCGGCGGCGTCGACCGCTCGCATCCGCCGCTCGCGTACCGCTGGGGGCTGTTTCAGGGCGAGAAGATCGACGAGGCCGTCGACGCCGTGTACCGGCGCGCGCTCGACGACGTGCTGCTGCCGATCGCCGCGCGCCGGATGGAGGCCGCGCTGAGCGATGCGCGGCCGGACGAAACCGACTACGCGTATGCGGCGCTGAAGGCCTACCTGATGCTGTACGACAGCGCGCATTACGATCCCGCGTTCGTGCAGGCCGTCGTCGACCTGGAAATGGAGCGCTCGCTGCCGCCCGATTTCTCGCCGGCCGAACGCTCGACGCTGCGCGCGCATCTCGCCGCGCTGTTCGGAAACCGGGTGGCCGTGTCGCCGTATCCGATGAACGAGCGGCTCGTGGCCGACGTGCGCGACCGGCTGCGGCAAGTGCCGTTCTCGCAGCGGCTGTATCGCCAGCTCACGCGCACGCTGCGGCCGGCGACGTCCGCACTCGATTTCAGCGTCGCGCGCGCGGTGGGGCCCGACGCGTCGCTCGTGTTCCGCCGCCAGAGCGGCAAGCCGCTGTCGGAAGGCGTGCCGGGCCTGTACACGCGCAACGGCTATCGGAACGTGTTCGCGCCGCGCCTCGCGGGCGAGGTCGACGCATACGGGCGCGAGGAGGTGTGGGTGCTGAATCTCGGGCTGTCCGAGATCCCCGGGCCGAACGACGCCGCCGCATGGGCGCGCGACATCCGCCAGTTGTACCTGAACGATTATCTGAAGATCTGGGACGACTATCTCGCCGACATCAAGCTGCAGCGCACGGCGACGCTCGCGCAGAGCATCCAGGTCGCGCGCGCGCTGTCGTCGGCGGATTCGCCGCTCACCCGGCTGATGATCGCGCTCGCGCGCGACACGGCGCTCGGCGATGCGCCGGGCGGCGCGCGCAATCTCGCGTCGCGCGCGCAGGACAAGGTCGACGAGGCGCGCAGTTCGCTGTCGCAGATCTTCGCGGGGCAGGGCGCGAGCGACGCGAATCCGTCAGCCGTGGCGCCCGCGAGCCCCGAGCAGGTGGTCGACAGCCACTTCGCCGGGCTGCGCGCGTTCGCGCCGGGCAGCGGCGATCAGGCGCAGGCGTTCGACGCGGTGCTGAAGTCGATCGACGCGCTCTATACGTACCTGACGGCCACCGACGATGCGCTGCGCAGCGGCGCCCAGCCGCCGCCGTCCGACGCGCCCGCGCGGCTGCGCGCGCAGGCCGGGCGGCTGCCGACGCCGTTCCGCGACGTGCTCGACGACCTGTCGAACGTCGCGAACGGCAGCGTCGCGACCGTCGAGCAGCGCAGCGTCGCGCAACGGGCCGGCGCGAACGTCGGCGATTTCTGCCGGCAGGCGATCGCGGGCCGCTATCCGTTCGCGCGCGGATCGTCGCGCGACGTCGCACCGGCGGATTTCGCGCAGATGTTCGCGCCGGGCGGCCTGATGGACGATTTCTTCCAGAAGAACCTGCAGTCGATCGTCGATACGACGTCGCATCCGTGGCGTTTCGCGAACCGCAATGCGGACGCCGATCCGGCGGCCGCCGCGATGCTTTCGTCGTTCGAGAAGGCCGCGGTGATCCGCGACGTGTATTTCGGCGGCGGCGCACGCACGGCGCAACTGAAGGTGCAGATCCAGCCGCTCGAAATGGACCCGTCGCTCACGGAGATGGTGCTCGACGTCGACGGCCAGATCGTCCGTTATGCGCACGGCCCCCTCGTGCAAAGCGCGGTGGACTGGCCGGGCACGCGCGGCAGCAATCAGGTCCGCCTGCAGGTGTCGGGGCAGGCCGGCGCGACCGACGGCTTCACGACCAACGGGCCATGGGCGCTGCACCGGCTGTTCGACCGCGCGGCCGTGTCGGCCGGGCGCGGGTCGGACCAGATGGTCGCGCGCTTCACCGTCGACGGCAAACCGCTCGTGCTGCAGGTGAATGCGGGCAGTGTCCACAATCCGTTCAGGCTGCCCCAGATGGAGTCCTTTACATGCCCTCCGAAGCAATGAGCCGCCTCCCGCCGCTCACGCGCGCCGATGGCGACGCCCCGGCCTGGTACGGAAAGATTCCCGGCGCCGGCGACTTCGTGAACAGCCGGCTGCCGCATGCGCTCGCGCAGTGGTGGGAACGCTGGCTTCAGCAGGGGATGGCCGCGATGCGCCAGCGCGGCCCGGACGAGATCGCGCGCCACTACACCGTCGCGCCGGTCTGGAATTTCCTGGTGCCGGCGGGCGCCGGCGCGTCGTGCGTGCAGGCAGGTTGTCTCGCGCCGAGCTGCGACCGCGTCGGGCGTTACTACCCGGTGATCGTCACGTTGCCGATGCCGGCGGCCGACTACTGGAACGGGCTGCCGGACGCCGCCGACGCGTTCTACTGGCAGATCGGCCATGCGTTGCTCGATGCGATCCGGCATGCGCGCGCGCCGGTCGACCTCGAAGAGACGCTCGACCGCGTGCGGCTCGCGCCGGGCGGCGGGCCGCCGGCGGAAGTCGTTGACGGGATGCCGGCGACGCTGCCCGAACGACCGGCGCTCGCCGCGTGGCCCGGGCTGTCCGGTTATTTCGATCCCCACGGCGGGACGAGCTTCTGGTGGACCAATCGCGCCGACGGCTCGCCGCTGCGCACGCACGCGCATACGGGTGCACCCGACAACGCGCTGTTCCTGACGCTGTTCGGCGGTAGCTGACGGTGCCGGTCGGCGGTCGGCGCCAGGCAACGCAGGCAATACGGATGCGGTATCGCGAGGTAGACATGAAGGACCCTTCATCGAGAGACAACGAGCACGATACGGCGACCCGCGGCGACGCGCCCGAATTCACGGTGCGGCCGCTGCCGCTCGGTCATCGCCTGGGCGAGCTGCAGCTCGACGAGGTGCTGGGCATCGGCGGTTTCGGCATCGTCTATCGCGCGTTCGACCGCACGTTGCGGCGCGCGGTCGCGATCAAGGAATACATGCCGTCGATGCTCGCGACGCGCGGCGGCGACTACACGGTGTCACTGCGCTCCGAGCGGTTCGCCCAGGCGTTCGACGCGGGACGCGGCGCGTTCCTCAACGAGGCGCGCCTGCTCGCGCAATTCGACCATCCGGGGCTCGTGAAGGTGCTGCATTTCTGGGAGAGCCACGGCACCGCATACATGGTGATGCCGTTCTACGAGGGGCGCACGCTCAAGCAGCTGCTCGACGGCGGTGTGCGGATGAGCGAGACGCAATTGCGCAACATCGTCGGCGCGCTGCTCGGCGCGCTCGACACGCTGCATCGCGCGCAGTGCTTCCATCGGGATGTCGCGCTCGACAACGTGCTGATCCGCCCGAACGGCAGCGCGATCCTGCTCGACTTCGGCGCGGCGCGCAAGCGGATCGGCGATCTCGTCGACGACGGCGCGATGATGATCAAGCCCGGTTACGCGCCGATCGAGCAATACACCGACGACCCCGCGTTCAGCCAGGGGCCGTGGACCGATCTCTACGCGCTCGGCGCGGTGATGCACGCGTTGATCACAGGTGAACTGCCGCCCGCGGCCGTCGTGCGCAGCATCAAGGACACATACCGGCCGCTCGCGTCGCGCGAGTTGCCGGCCGGCGAGGTGTACAGCCCGGCGTTCCTCGCGGCGATCGATCACGCGTTGCAGTTGCGGATCCCGGATCGGCCGGAGTCGGTCGCGGCGTTCGCGGCGGAACTCGGGTTGCGCGATCTCGACCGCACGGGCGGCGGGTATGGTGCGGCCTTTGTGCCGCCGGCCACCGATGCCGGGGGCGGCGGAGCAGGGAAAGTGGCTTCCGGTGTTTCGGGGGTGGCTGCGGTGTCGGGCGATGCGACACCGGATGTGCGGCCGTCGCAGCCTGAGCGGGCGGAAGGCCGGACGAGCACTTCCGATACGGCGTCTATCGGGTCCGCCGGGGCTGGCGACAAGCCGAACGATCGCGGGCCTTTGGCGTCGACGGCGGATGCGCGAGCCCTGGATTCATCGGCTTCGCCCACGTCTGCAACTGCTTCGTCATCCATATCGCAGGCGTTGTCGGCTTCCGCGAAAACAGGGCGATCCGACGGGCGTGAAGGTGATGAGGGGCGTGCAAAGGAAGAGGCGAACGACGAGCGGTCGGCTTCGACGCCCGAGGCGCGTGAGGATGCCGGCGTGCGATCGAGAAGCGCCGGGGCGGACAGCGGGCAGGGCCGTGCAACGGATACAGGAAACCTGAACGCAACTGCAGTGCCGATTGCTGGCGCTGCTGGCGCTGATGGCGCTGATGGCGCTGATGGCGCCTCCACATCCACGCCGTCGCCGGGTGCATCGCCTCCGATCCGCCCGCCGCGCCGCCCATCGTTCACCGCGGCGGGCAACCGGCGCACGAAGACCTACGTGGGTGGCGCGTTGGCAGCCCTGATCGTCGTTGGCATCGCCGCGACCTATCTGTCGCGTCCCGCGAAAGTCGCGGGCGAACCGGAAGCGGGCGCAAGCCAGCCGCTGGCGGGCGTTGCATCCTCGGGCGTGGCGTCGGACGCAATGCTCGCGCAGCGCGGCCCGACGCCGATCGTCGTGCCGCCGTCGAGCCTGTCGGCCGGATCGTCCGCGCAGGTGCCGCCGCCATCGCTGGCCGCCGCGCCGGCCAGCACGCCCGCTGCGGGGGCGGCCGTGCCCGCGCCGCAGGTCGCGACGACCGCAACGGACATCGCCGGCGTCACACCGTCGCATGCGGGCTCGAGCGCGACCATCGCACCGGCCGGCAGCCTCGACACATCGGAACGCGTCGTCAACGTGCCGCCCTCGGAGGCCGCTGCGACGCCGTCGCCCGCACCGGTGCCCGCACCGGTGCCCGCACCGGCGTCGCCATCGGAAGCGGCGACGGCCGTTGCCGCGATCAACGCGCCGGCCGTCGAGCAGCGCCCGCCGAAACAGGAGACCGTCCAGGTCCGTTTCAACGTGCGTCCGTGGGGCGACGTGTACGTGAACGGCGCACGGCGCGGCGCGAGCCCGCCGCTGCGCTCGGTGTCGCTGACACCGGGCGTCTACCAGATCGAGATCCGCAACGGCTCGCTGCCGCCGTTGCACCGCACCGTGGCGATCGACTTCGGCAGCAAACCGGTCAACATCGACTATGCATTCGAATGACGTCAGCCAGGCGGCGCTGGCTGCCGCCGCATTGTCCTCGCCGTCGCCCGGTTTGCCGGCCGCGACGCCGCGCGCCGAGTTGATCGGCCGGCTGCTGGCGGAGGTCTCGCCCGAAGCCCCGTGCGGTCGGAACCTCGAATACGACGCCGACTTCCTGCAGCTTCAGGAGCGGGCGACACCGCGCGCCGAGCAGCAATACGGCGACACCGTGATTCCGGCCGAGATGCCCGACTGGCGCGCGGTCGAGCGCCTTGCGCTCGCGCTGGGCGAACGGACGAAGGACTTGCGTGTCGCCGCGTATCTCGCGCGCAGCTGGACCGAGCAGCACGGCATTCCGGGCTACGCGGACGGGCTCGCGGTCGTCGCCGGCCTGATCGGGCGCTGGTGGGACGACCTGCATCCGCGCCTCGACGCCGATGGCGAACCGGATCCGACATTGCGGATGAACGCGCTCGCCGATGTCGCCGGCGCGCACGAATGCGCGCGCGCGGCGCGGCGCCAGCCGCTGTTCGACGGCGGCCCGAGCGTGCGCGACGCCGAACGCGCGCTCAACGGGCGCGACGAAGCGGGCGGCCCGGCCACAGTCAGCCGCGACGGCCTGGTCGCTGCGCTGTCGACCGCACGCGACGATGGCCGCGTACCGATCGACGCGGTGCGCGCGGTGCTGGGTGCGCTGAATGCGATCCGCGCGCACATCACGGACCAGCTCGGCAGCGAATGGTCGCCCGATGCGAGCGACACGGAAAAGGCGTTGCAACGGATCGTGCACGAAATGCCGGAGCCGATGCACACGGCACGGCCGGCGGACGGTTCGATTCCGGCGGCGCCGGCCGCATCCGGCGCCGCGCACGCCGCGTCCACGCCGACCGCGTTGCCGAACGGGCAGGCCTGGCGCGATGCCGAGGTCGCGAGCCGCGACGACGTGCGGCTCGGCATCGACAAGATGTGCCGCTATTTCGAACTGCACGAACCGAGCCACCCGGCGCCGCTGCTGCTGCGGCGTGCGCAGCGGCTGCTCGCGCTCGACTTCTACGAAATCATCCGGGATCTCGCTCCGGAGAGCCTGCCGAAGCTGGACCTGCTGAGCGGCGAGCGGAGCGAATGAGGCAAGCCGCCCGGCGGCGGCGACGTACACGCAATCTGATCGATGTGAAGGAGCGGACGATGACGGACAGAACCAAGGCGGCAGGCAGCGGACAGAAGTTCATCGCGCGCAATCGGGCGCCGCGCGTGCAGATCGAGTACGACGTCGAGACCTACGGCGCCGAGCGCAAGGTGCAGCTGCCGTTCGTGATGGGCGTCATCGCGGACCTGGCGGGCAAGCGCGCCGAGCCGCTGCCCGATTTACCGGAGCGCAAGTTCCTCGAGATCGACGTCGACAACTTCGACGAACGGATGAAGTCGGTCGCGCCGCGCGTCGCGTTCCAGGTGCCCAACACGCTGACGGGCGAAGGGATGCTCAACGTCGACATGACGTTCGAACAGATCGACGATTTCTCGCCGGCGGCGATCGCGCGCAACGTCGACGCGCTGCGCCGGCTGCTGGATGCGCGCACCGAGCTGTCGAACCTGCTGTCGTACATGGACGGCAAGCACGGCGCCGAGCAGCTGATCGAGCGCGCGATCAACGATCCCGACCTGCTGAAGACGCTCGTGCGCGAACCGCGCGCCGACGCGCAGGCCGGCGACGCGACCCAACCGGAGGCCCGCGATGAATGACCCTGTCCAGTCCCGCGCAGAAGCTCGCAACACCCGCGACGCCGCGCAGCCGGCCGTGGCGCACGGCGAGTTCGCCGCGCTGCTGCAGAAGGAGTTCAAGCCGAAGACCGCCGAGGCGCGCGAATCGGTTGAGCGCGCGGTGCGCACGCTCGCGCAGCAGGCGCTCGAACATACGGTCGGCATGACGACCGACGCATACGGCAGCGTGAAGCAGATCATCGCGGAGATCGACCGGAAGCTGTCCGAGCAGATCAACCAGATCCTGCATCACGACGAATTCCAGACGCTCGAAGGTGCATGGCGCGGCCTGCATTACCTCGTCACGCACACCGAGACCGACGAGCTGCTGAAGATCAAGGCCTTGCCGGCATCGCGCAACGAGGTTGCGCGGATGCTCAAGCGCTACAAGGGCGTCGCGTGGGACCAGAGCCCGCTGTTCCGCAAGATCTACGAGGAGGAATACGGGCAGTTCGGCGGCGAGCCGTTCGGCTGCCTCGTCGGCGACTTCTACTTCAATCACAGCCCGCCGGACGTCGAGATGCTCGGCGAGCTGTCGAAGATCGCGGCGGCCGCGCACGCGCCGTTCATCGCGGGCGCGTCGCCGGAACTGATGCAGATGGATTCGTGGCAGGAGCTGTCGAACCCGCGCGACCTCACCAAGATCTTCCAGAACACCGAATACGCGGGCTGGCGCAGCCTGCGACAGTCGGAGGATTCGCGCTACGTCGGCCTCGCGATGCCGCGCTTTCTTGCGCGGCTGCCGTATGGCGCGCGCACCAATCCGGTCGACGAATTCGACTTCGAGGAAGACACCGACGCCGCGAATCACGACCGCTACACGTGGGCGAACTCGGCTTACGCGATGGCCGCGAACATCAATCGCTCGTTCAAGCTGTACGGCTGGTGCTCATCGATTCGCGGTGTCGAGTCGGGCGGGGCGGTCGAAGGGCTGCCGAGCCACACGTTCCCGACTGACGACGGCGGCGTCGATCAGAAATGCCCGACCGAGATCGCCATCAGCGACCGCCGCGAGGCCGAGCTCGCGAAAAGCGGCTTCATGCCGTTCGTGCACCGGAAGAACTCGGATTTCGCGGCCTTCATCGGCGCGCAGTCGCTGTACCAGCCGGCCGAGTATCACGACCCCGACGCGACCGCGAACGCGCGGTTGTCCGGCCGCCTGCCTTACCTGTTCGCGTGCTGCCGCTTCGCGCACTACCTGAAATGCATCGTGCGCGACAAGATCGGCTCGTTCCGCGAGCGCGACGACATGGAGCGCTGGCTCAACGACTGGATCATGAACTACGTCGACGGCGACCCCGTGAACTCGTCCCAGGAAACCAAGGCGCGCAAGCCGCTGGCGGCCGCGCAGGTGGTCGTCGACGAGGTCGAGGACAACCCCGGCTACTACACGTCGAAATTCTTCCTGCGACCGCATTACCAGCTCGAAGGGCTCACCGTGTCGCTGCGGCTCATCTCGCGGCTGCCATCGGCGAAGGCGGCGAACGAGTGAGCGGCACGCGGCATTCGATACGGCATTCAACGTGATTTCGCACCGAAACGGAGACGGCAATGGGCGTGGCAATGTTTATGAAGGTGGACGGCGTGACCGGCGAATCGGCCGACGCGCAGCACAAGGGCTGGACCGATATCGAATCGTTCACGTGGGGCGCGAGCCAGCCGGGCGCGATGGCGAGCGGCAGCGGCGGCAACGCGGGCAAGGCAAGTTTCAACGATCTCGTCGTGGCCGCGTACATGGACAAGGGCGCGCCGGCAATCGTCAAGAACTGCGCGAGCGGCAAGCACTTGCCGAAGGTCGAGATCTCCGCGTGCAAGACCGGCGGCACGCAGGTCGAGTTCATGCGCGTGACGCTGCAGGAAGTGCTCGTCACGTCTGCGCAGGTCGCGGGCATCGACCCCGGCGACGCGGCCGACCGGCTGATGATGCACTACGGCTTCCAGGCCGCGAAGGTGAAGAAGCAGTACTGGCAGCAGAACGACAACGGCGGCAAGGGCGCCGAGGTGTCGGTCGGCTGGAACATCAAGGAAAACACCGAGATGTGACGGCGGAGCGATGACGATGGACGCCCCGCAAGCCCGCGCCGGCCGCCACGCCGGAGTGCGCGACCGGCTGCAGCCCGCGCTGCTCGACCGGCTGACCGACGACGCGCCGCAGCGCACGGCCGATCCGCCCGGCACGCAAGGCGTCGGCGCCGAGCGCCTGCGCGCGGCCGTGCTGCGCGATCTCGCGTGGCTGCTCAATACGCGCAATGCCGAGGACGGCTTCGTCGACTGGGCCGCGTTCGCGCACGCGCAGGCCTCGGTGCTCAACTACGGAATGCGGCCGCTCGTCGGCAAGCCGATGTCGGGCGTCGAGCGGATGTCGGTCGAGGCGTCGATCCGCGACGCGATCGTGCGCTTCGAGCCACGCATCGCGCCGGACAGCGTCGAGGTCCGCAGCGTCGCCGATGCATCGGACGGGCGTGCCGGCGAACGGCGTCACAACGTGCTGCTGTTCGAGATTCGCGGCACGCTGTGGTCGATCCCGCATCCGGTCGAATTCGTGCTGCGCTCCGACCTCGATCTCGAGACGGGCGCGATGTCGCTGCGGTCGGCGGCGGGAAACTGACACGATGGATACGCGCCTGCTCGACTACTACAACCGCGAGCTCGCGTACCTGCGCGAGCTCGGCGACGAATTCGCGCAGCAGTTTCCGAAGGTCGCCGCACGGCTGCGGCTCACCGAACCCGGGCCGCCCGATCCGTACGTCGAACGGCTGCTCGAAGGCTTCAGTTTCCTCACCGCGCGCGTGCAGCTGAAGATGGACGCCGAGTTTCCGCGCTTCACGCAGGCGTTGCTGGACGCGGTGTATCCGGGCTATCTCGCGCCATTGCCGTCGATGGCGATCGTGCGGTTCGCGCCGATGCTCAACGAAGGCAGCCTCGCACAGGGCTGGCGGCTGCCGGCCGGCACCGCGCTGCGCGCGCGGCCCGCCGCGTCCGAGCAGACCGCGTGCGAATTCCGTACCGCGCACGACCTGACGCTGTGGCCGCTCGAGCTGACCGATGCGGCCGTCACCGGCGCGCCGTCGTGGCTGCCGCGCGGCGCCGTGCCTGCGCGCCAGGACGTGCGCGGCGCGCTGCGCATCCGGCTCAAGGCGCGTGGCGGCGCCAGGCTGTCGCAACTGCCGCTCGAGCGGCTGACCTTTCATCTCGCGGGCCCGGAACGCGATGCGCTGCACCTGCTCGAACTGATCGCCGCGCATGCGCTCGGCGCTGTCTGCCACGATCCGGGGCAGCCGCCGCGCTGGCTGCATGCGCTCGACGCCGATGCGATCGTCCATGAGGGTTTCGATCCGGCGCAGGCGATCCTGCCCGACGACGGGCGCAGTTTCCACGGCTACCGGCTGCTGCGTGAGTATTTCGCGTTTCCGGCGCGTTTCCTGTTCTTCAGTATCGGCGGGCTGCGCGCCGCGCTCGCGCGCGCCACCGGCGACGAATGCGAGCTGACCGTGCTGTTCGATCGCCACGACGCCGCGCTCGAAGCGGCCGTCGATGCGCGGCATCTGGCGCTGAACTGCACACCGGCCGTGAACCTGTTCGCACGTCGCGGCGACCGGATCCTGTTGCAGCCGGGCGCACGCGAGCATCATGTCGTCGTCGACCGCAGCCGGCCGCTCGATCACGAGGTCTATGCCGTGCAGCGGCTCGCGAGCGAACAGCGCGACGATGGCCAGTCGCGCGAATTCAGGCCGTTTCATGCGTCGTTCGCGCGCGACGACGGCAACTACGGCGCGTACTACACGGTACGGCGCGAGCCTCGGCTGGTGTCCGCGCAGGCACGCGCGAACGGCACGCGCACCGGCTACGTCGGCAGCGAAACCTACGTGTCGCTCGTCGACAGCCAGTGCGCGCCGTACGACGAGACGATGCGCTATCTGTCCGTCGACACGCTGTGCACGAACCGCGATCTCGCGCTGCTGCTGCCGCCGGGCGACGCGAACGCGTTCACGCTGCGCATTTCGGCGCCCGTCGAGCGCATCGTCGCGATTCGCGGCCCGTCGCGGCCGCGCCTGCCGATCGCCGATGCGCAGACGGCCTGGCGGCTCATCCGCCATCTCGGGCTCGCCCGGCAGACGCTGACCGATCTCGACGACGCGGAGGGCGCGCATGCGCTGCGCGAGTTGCTGGGCCTGCATGCCGACCCAGCCGATGCCGCGATGCGCCGGCAGATCGACGGCGTGCGGCGCGTCGCGTTCTCGCCGGTGTTCCGGCGGCTGCCAGCGCTCGGCCCGCTGATGTTCGGGCGCGGCGTGCAGGTCGACGTGACCGTCGAGGATCATGCGTTTTCCGGCGACAGCCCGTTCCTGCTCGGCGCGGTGCTCGAACAGTTCTTCGCGCGGCATGTTTCGATCAATGCGTTCGCCGAATGCGTGCTGACCAGCGTGCAACGCGGCACGCTCGCGCACTGGCCCGCGCGCATCGGCCGGCGGCCAGCGATATGAAACACGGCACGCCACCCGGCGCTCGATCGGCCGCCGAATCCGCCCGCCGCGATGCGTGGTGGGCGCGACTGCGCGCCGCACCGCATGGCTACGACCTGTTCCAGGCGTTGCGCTGGCTCGACGCGCTGTCGTCCGGCCGCGCACCGCTCGGCCATGCCGCGCGGCCGCGCGACGAACCGGTGCGGCTCGGGCAACAGCCGTCGCTCGCGTTCGCGGCGTCGATGGTGGCCGGCGCATACGATGGGGACGGCAGCGCCACGCGGCCGCGCATCGCGATCCACGGTTTCGGGTTGTTCGGGCCGAACGGTCCGCTGCCGACCCACCTGACCGAATACGCGCACGAGCGCGCGGCCCAGCACGACGACCCGACGTTCGCCGCATTCGCGGATCTGTTTCATCACCGGCTGATCCTGCTGTTCTACCGTGCGTGGGCCGACGCGCAACCGACGGTGAGCCTCGACCGTCCCGGGCGCGCACGGTTCGACGCGTATGTCGCGAGCCTCATCGGGCGCGCCGCGCATGACGACAGGCCGGCCGCGCAGGCCGACGCGGAACGCACGGCCGCAGACACGCTCGCGCCGCATGCGCTTTATTTCCACGCGGGTCATCTCGTGCGGCACACGCGCAACCCGGAAGGGCTCGTGCAGATCCTGAGCACCCATTTCGGCGTCGACGCGCGCATCGTCGAGCACGTGCCGCGCTGGGTCGCGATCGAGCGCTCGCAGCGCTGCGTGATCCGTGCGACGCGGCCGACCCTGCGCGTCGGCGGCGTCGCGCTCGGCATCGCGGTGCGCGACGCGCAGTCCCATTTCCGGATCGTGCTCGGGCCGCTGTCGCTCGACGCGTACCGGCGCTTCCTGCCGGGCGGCCCGCACGCGCGGCAACTCGCGCACTGGGTCCGCGAATACGTCGGCATCGAGTTCGACTGGGACGTCCAGCTCGAACTGGCGGCCGACGCGGTGCCCGCGATCGCGCTCGGCGCGCCGCAGGGCCTCGGCCGTACCGCATGGCTCGGGCAGCGGCTCGACGCGGGGCCCGCGCGCGATCTCGTCGTCCGTTACGACGCGCGCCGTGGCGGGCCGCCGCGCACCGGCGCCGTCCCTCATCGCGAAACCGCCTAAACGGGAACCGTCATGTCCGATATCGGCCGCGTCAACCTGTTCGGAAAGCTCAACCCGCTCCTCTACGAAACGCTCGAGCAGGCGACCGGATTCTGCCGGCTGCGGGGCAATCCGTACGTGGAGCTCGCGCACTGGATCAAGCAGCTCCTGCAGCGGCCCGACGGCGACCTGCAGCGCGTGCTGCGCCGGTTCGAGATCGACGAGGCCGCGATCGAGCGCGGCCTCGTCGCGTCGCTCGATCGGCTGCCGCGTGGCGCGGGATCGGTGTCGGACCTGTCCGTGCACATCGACGACGCGGTCGAACGCGCGTGGGTCTATGCGACCTTGAAATACGACGCGACGCGGATTCGCGGCGCGGTCCTGCTGCTCGCGATCCTGAAGACGCCGCAGTTGCGCAACGTGTTGTACGCGATCGCACGCGAGTTCGAGCGCATCGTGCCCGACGTGCTCGCCGACGAACTCGCATCGATCGTCGACGGTTCGCCCGAGGCGCAACCGGCTGCGCGTGCCGATCCGGGCTCGGGTACCGGCTCCGGCGACGCCGCGATGCGCGGTGCGCCAGCCGCGGAAGGCGCGGCCCTGGCGCGCTTCGCTGTCGACCTGACCGCCCGTGCGCGGGCAGGCGAGATCGACCCCGTCGTCGGACGCGACGCCGAGATCCGCCAGATCGTCGACATCCTGCTGCGGCGACGGCAGAACAACCCGCTGCTGGTCGGCGAGGCCGGTGTCGGCAAGACCGCCGTCGCGGAAGGCTTCGCGCTGCGCATCGCCGCCGGGGACGTGCCGCCGTCTCTGCGAGACGTCGCGCTGTACCTGCTCGACATCGGGCTGCTGCAGGCCGGCGCGAGCGTGAAGGGCGAATTCGAGAGCCGCCTGCGCGGCGTGATCGACGAAGCGATGTCGTCCGAGCGGCCGACGATCCTCTTCGTCGACGAAGTCCATACGCTCGTCGGCGCGGGCGGGGCGGCCGGCACCGGCGACGCCGCGAACCTGCTGAAACCGGCGCTCGCGCGCGGCCTCCTGCGCACCATCGGCGCGACCACGTGGTCCGAGTACAAGCAGTACATCGAGAAGGATCCCGCGCTGACGCGGCGCTTCCAGCTCGTCCACGTGCTCGAACCCGAGGAGGCCGCCGCCGTGACGATGCTGCGCGGCCTCGCCGCGAAGCTCGAAGCCCACCACTGCGTGCTGGTGCTCGACGATGCGCTGCAGGCCGCCGTGACGTTGTCGCATCGGTATATTCCCGCGCGGCAGTTGCCGGACAAGGCGATCAGCCTGCTCGACACGGCCTGCGCGCGCGTCGCCGTCAGCCAGCACGCGGTGCCCGCGCCGATCGAGGATGCGCGCCGACGCATCGACGGCCTGCGCGTCGAGCGGGAACGGATCGCGCGCGAGTGCGCGCTCGGCAACGGCGACACCGCGCGGCGCGACGCGATCGATGCCGAGCTTGCCGCCGTGCAGACGGAGCTCGATCGGCTCGAAACGCGCTGGCAAGCCGAGCGCGACGCATTGGCCTCGATCGTCGAATCGCGCGCCGCGCTGCTCGACGACGCGCCGTCGAGCGAGCTCACCGGCGACGCACGCGCCGATGTCCTGTCGCGCCTCGCCGCCGCGCAGCAGGCGCTCGCCGAGATGCAGGGCGACGCACCGCTCGTGCTGCCCGCCGTCGACACGCATGCGGTCGCCGCCGTCGTCGCCGACTGGACCGGCATTCCACTCGGCCGGATGGTGCGCGACGAGACGCAGGCCGTGCTCAAGCTCGCCGAGACGCTCGGCGAACGCGTCGTCGGCCAGCACCATGCGGTCGAACTGATCGCCGAACGGATTCAGACCGCACGTGCGAAGCTCGACGACCCGACCAAACCGCACGGCGTGTTCCTGCTGTGCGGGCCGTCCGGCGTCGGCAAGACCGAGACCGCGCTCGCGCTGGCCGACACTTTGTACGGCGGCGAGCGCAACGCGATCACGATCAACATGAGCGAATTCCAGGAGGCGCACACGGTATCGACGCTGAAGGGCGCGCCGCCCGGCTATGTCGGCTACGGACAGGGCGGGGTGCTCACCGAGGCCGTGCGTCGTCGGCCGTACAGCGTCGTGCTGCTCGACGAGATCGAGAAGGCGCATCGCGACGTGCACGAAATTTTCTTCCAGGTGTTCGACAAGGGCTGGATGGAAGATGGCGAAGGGCGCGACATCGACTTCCGGCATACCGTGATTTTGCTGACGTCGAACGTCGGCGCCGATCGCGTGATGCAGCTGTGCCGCGCTCCCGAGCGCCTGCCCGACATGCAGACGCTTGCCGATGCGCTGCGCGCGCCGCTGCTCGACGTGTTCCCCGCCGCGCTACTGGGCCGGCTGACCGTCGTGCCGTACTACCCGCTGACCGATGCGACGCTCGCGCGCATCGTCGAGTTGCAGTTGCGGCGCTTCGAGAAACGGATCGACCTGCATCACGGCATCCGGCTGCGCTGCACCGATTCGGCGACCGCGCTGATCGTCGCGCGCTGCCGGACGATCGAATCCGGCGGCCGCATGGTCGACGCGATCCTCACGCATACCGTGATGCCGCGCATCGGCCGCGCGATCCTCGAGGCCACGCTCGAAGGCCGCGCGCTGAGGTCGATCGAGGTGAGCGCCGCCGGCGGCGAATTCGCTTACCGGTTCGACGAGGAGGGAACGACGTGAATCGCGTATTCACACTCGACAGCCCGCATGGCGACGACTTGAAATTCCATACGCTCGACGGCAGCGACGAACTCGGTCGCCTGTTCGAATTCCGGATCGAGGCGCTGGCTGACAGCCACAGCCTGTCGCTGAAGGACATGCTCGGCAAGCCCGTGACCGTGCGGATCGAACAGCAGGACCTGTCGACGCGCTATCTGAACGGAATCGTCGTTCGGGCGACGCTAGCCGGCCGGCGTGCCGAGCGGCACTACGGTTACGAACTGGTCGTGCGGCCGTGGCTGTGGCTCGCAACGCGCCGCTCCGATTGCCGGATCTTCCAGAACCGCACCGTGCCCGACATCGTGCAGGAAGTGCTCGCGCCTTACGGCTTCCCCATCGAAAACAAGCTGACCGAAGCGTACGTGCCGCGTGAGTTCTGCGTGCAATACAACGAGACCGACACCGCGTTCGTGATGCGATTGATGGAGTTCGAGGGCATCTATTTTTATTTCCGGCACGCGGCCGACAGTCACACGCTCGTGCTGTGCGACGCGATGTCGTCGCACGTCGCGTTGCCCAGCTACGAAACGATCCCGTACATCGCGCAGGATCGCACCGCGATCGCCGACGAGGAGCACATCGACGGCTGGCTGCCCGCGCAGGCGGTGAGCGTCGGCAAGCATCAGACGACCGACTACGACTATACGAAGCCGCGTGCCGATCTGTCGTCGCAGAAGGTCGATCCGCGCGGCCACGATCACGACAGCTTCGCGTCGTTCGAATGGCCGGGCGGGTACCGCGACGATGCGCCTGGTGCGCATTACAGCCGCGTGCGGCTCGAGGAGCAGCAGGCCGAACATGAGCGGGCGAGTGCAGATACCGACGTGCGCGGCGCCGCGCCGGGTTATCTGTTCACGCTTGCGCATTGCCCGCGTGCCGATCAGAACCGCGAGTACCTGATCGTGCGGTGTCGGTACCGTTTCCAGGAGAACGCGTATGCAAGCGATCAGGGCGCGGAGGCTGTGGTGCATCAGACGATGATGCTCGTGCAGCCGTCGAGCCTGCCTTATCGATCGCCGCGTGAAACGCCGCGGCCGCGGACGAACGGGCCGCAGACGGCTACCGTGGTCGGGCCGCCGGGGGAGGAAATCTGGACCGATCAGTATGGGCGGGTGAAGTTGCAGTTCCGCTGGGATCGGTATGGGCAGAGCAACCAGGATTCATCGTGCTGGGTTCGAGTGTCGAGTCCTTGGGCCGGCGGTGGCTTCGGTGGCGTGCAGATTCCGCGTGTCGGCGATGAGGTTGTCGTCGATTTTCTCAACGGCGATCCGGATGAGCCGATTGTGACGGGGCGTGTGTACAACGGCGAGAAGATGCCGCCGTGGGGGTTGCCGGGCAGTGCGACGCAGAGCGGATTGTTATCGCGGTCGTCACCGGGCGGGACGACCGACCATGCCAACGCCTTCCGGTTCGAGGACAAGAAGGGCGCCGAGCAGCTGTGGATGCATGCCGAGCGCAATTTCGACGCGGAGACGGAGGCCGATCACACACTTTCCGTCGGGAACAACCATACGCATACCGTCGGGAACGACGAAACGATGCAGGTGAAGAACAACCGGCAACGGAGTGTGGGGCAGAACGAGACGGTGAATATCGGCAAGAACCGGGTCGCGCAGATCGGCGTGGATGAGACGCATGGGGTCGGTGGAAACCGGACGCGGACGGTCGGGAAGAACGAAGCCGTGACGATTGCCGCCAATCGCGACGCGACCATCGGCGGCATTCACAACGAGACGGTTGCGAAAGCCAAGACGGAAACGATCGGTGAAGGCAAGACGCTGAACGTCGGACAGATGTATCAGACGACGTCGCAGGACATGAAGACGCTGGTTGCGTCGTCGCATACCGAGGAAATCGGTGCACGTACATCGACGATTGCCAACGCCCATACGCACACGGTCGGCGGTGAGCACACTGTCAACGTCGGCGCGAACCATACGACGAACGTGCAGCATCAGGTGCTCGTCAACGCCGGCGATCAGCTTTCGCTCGTCTGCGGGATGTCCAGCATCGTGATGAAGCGCGACGGAACGATCACGATCCAGGGCGTCAACGTCGCTTCCGCCGGCACCGAAAGCCATACCGTAAACAGCAAGAAGGTGACGTCTTCCGCGTCGGTCGAGCATACGGTCGAAGGGACGATCCTGAAACTGAATCCATAACGGAGGCTCGCACGAATGCAGAACTGGCAGCCGACCAATCCGATAGAACGCAGGTTCATGGATGCGCATTCGGACTGGATGAGTTTCGCGAAGGAACCCGACGCGAGATTGATGATCTGGCAGACCGACGAGACTGATGCGGAACTCGTGCGGCTGTATTTCCAGGTTCAGGACGAGACGTCGTGCGCGGTGCGGACGATGCGGGCGTCGTTCGCTAATGAAGCGAGTTATGCGAAGGCCTTGGCGGACGAGCTCATTGCGTTCTACGACAGCCGCCGCGAAGGGTCCCGTGCGCATGGGGTGCGGGCCGATTGGCAAGCTCCGTACGACGATGGCAAGAATCCGGTGCTGTATCTGTTCACGGTTGCCGACAGCCTGATGCAGCACCATCCGGATGTTTTTCCGGCGATGGTTTTCGTGCTGGAACCGGCGAAAGTGCGGGATGACACGGCATGGGTGCGATGGCTCGACGATTTGCTGTCGATCATTGCGGTCGCGCCGCAGCTTGCCGAGCGCGTGCGTTTTGTCGTGCCGCGTACGGATATCGTGCCGTTTGCTGCGTTGATGCAACGGCATCGTGCCGCGGTGCGGGTCGTGCACGGCAAGTACTCGATGGCGAGCGTGCCACGTGAATTGCTGGCGGAATCGGGCGAGCGCGGGCCGAGCGGAGAGTTTCGACGGCATTTCGTGATGCTGACCGAGATGATCGAAGGCGGTAATCCTTCTCGGCTGGAGGAATTGCGTGCGGCGGCGCTGAAGGTTGCTGAGCGCGAGCAGTGGTTTGATCAGTGTGTTGTCGTGCATTTGATTGCGGGGGCGGCTTATCTGAAGTGGCGGGATCGGGAGCAGGCGATCGATGCGTATCGGAGCGCGGCCAGCAGCGGGATGCGTGCAGTTGAGGCTGGGCATCCGGCCGGACACAAGCTCATCGCGAACGGATTGTTCGGCGAGGCGAGCGTGCATTTGACGCATAAGGACTATGCGCACTCGGCTTATTGCTACGAGCGTGCGGTCGCGTCGACCACGGCGGCGAAGGATGGACTGATGACGGTCGAGGCGTGGCGGATGAGCGCCGTGTGCTGGGAGCGGGCAGGGGAGCGCGAACATGCGCTGGAGGCCGGATTCAATGCGCTCGATGCGGGATTGATGATCGACGAGCCGATGCGGGCGAACAGCAATCTGCCGATGGTCGTCGAATGGATGGTGTCGCAGTTGGGTGCTCAGGACCGGCGGCGCAACGCGTTGAGCGAGAAAGTCGCTGCGTTGCGTGGTGGGCGCTGAGCGCGAACGAGGGCTGAAATCGTGGCACTCCCGGCCGTCAAGCATCTCGATCCAGTCGTTGGCGTCGACGTTCATTCGGTACTGGTCACGCCCGGTACGCCACCCGTGTTCCTGCCGCACCCTCATGTCGGGTTCATGCTCGATCTGCGTGAGTACGTTCAAGCGGCAAAGGCCGTGGTTGGCTGCATTGCAATGATGATCGTGCAGGAGAAGGTGACCGAATACATCGAAGATCATCCCGAAGATGTGGAGAAGCTGGCGCATCTGGCCGATGAGGCGAACCAGCAGGTCAATGACTTGATGGGCGGCGGCAAGCTGCCGGACTTCAAGGACGACCCCAACGTCGCTGAGGGGATGCGGCTGGCGAAAGAGGCCAACAAGATCAAGAACCGCATAAGCGATGATCTTGGTTCGAACGTCGGGTCGGGGGGGAGCAGCGGCAGGCCGATTTTTGTGAACGGGATGATGCGGGCCACGGCCGGGACGCATGCTTATCACGTACCGGGGTTGCATTTCCCGCTTGGAGAATCGTTTGCTCCGCCGCCTGAGGAGGTTGAACCGTCGAACGACGGGGAATCGTTCATGGGCAGCAAGACGGTGCTCGCCAACAACGATCCGATGTCTTACATGGCGCTTGAGGCGTTGAGTTGCTGGTCGGTCGGCATGGAGCCGCCTCCGCACAACAGCGCGCATACCGATCGGACTTATCCGTCGATGCCGAGTTCGGTGATGTTGCCGATTCCGGCGGGGCGGCCCGTTTTGGTGGGCGGGCCGCCGATCATGAACATGGCTGCGGCGGCGAAGGGGTTGTTCAAGGCGTTTCGGGGATCGAAGTGGGCGAAGGCGCTGGCGGATAAGCTGAATCTGAAGTCGGGGTTCTTGCGGTGCAACGTGCTGAAGGCGGAGCCGGTGGACGTGACCACGGGCGAGGTGGTTGTGCAGCAGAACGACTTCACCGTGTCCGGCCGTTTGCCGCTCGTGTGGGATCGATATTACGCGAGTCACAATCGCCATGCAGGCGCTGTCGGCTTTGGTTGGCAGACACCGGCCGATATTCGGCTCGAACTGATGCGGAACCAAGACGGGATCGGTGCGGCTGTTTTTTTCCCGGATCATGCGACCGCTTTCAACGTGGTGCCGTTGGACGATGGCTGGACGTCGCGCACGTATGACTGGCAGCATGGGCATGCGTTGTATGACGACGACGGGCGGATGGTGCTGCGCACGCGTGAGGGAATCGAATACGGATTCGTGCTGCCCCCCCGTTGGCGAGAGGCTGCTTCTGCGCTCGATGCCGATTCGCGGCTCACGCTGCTGCTCGACCGCATGGCCGATCTCAATGGCAATGCATGGGAATTCGAGCGCGACGCGTATGGTGGACTCGCTCGTCTCGTCGAATGGAAGCGCAATCGGCGGACCGAGCGCGTGGTCGAATGCGGTACGGGCCGCGGGCTGAACGCTGGGTTGTTGACGTCGCTAACGCTGATCGATGCGCGCGAAAACGCACATCCGCTCGTGAGCTACGAGCATGATCGCGAGCGCAATCTGGCAGCCGCGATTGACGCGATGGCATATCCGCACCATTTCGAGTATGCAGTTGGGCATCGGATGGTGAGGCACACGAGCGCGCGGGGCGTGTCGTTTTACTACAGCTACCAGCAGGGCGACGACGGCGTGTGGCGTGTCGATCGTGCGTGGGGTGACAACGGCCTATTCGACTATCGCTTCGCCTACGATCGCGCGCGGATGGAAACACGCGCCACCGATTCGCTTGGGCATACGACGATCACGCAGATGAACGGGCGCGGGATGCCGGTGGCGGAAACCGACCCGTTGGGTGGTGTGACTGCATACCGATATGATTCACACTCGCGCACGAGTGCGCAGGTCGATGCTGCTGGCCGCACGGCCTCGTGGGACTACGACCGGTACGGCAACGTCGTCGCGCGGACGCTGCCCGACGGCAGTGTGATCCGCACGGAATACGATGTACATCAACATCCCGTCTGCATGACGTTGCCCGGCGGCCGGCAGTGGCGGTACGAATGGGACGCTCGCGGCAACTTGCTGGCGCAGACTGAGCCGTCTGGCACGACGTCGCGCTACGCATACGATGCATACGGCCAGCCCGTCGAACATTTGGGGCCGCGCGGTGCGCTCACTCGGTTCGACTATGACCGCGACGGCTATCCCGCCGCGCGGACGGATGCATTAGGTTATCGCACGCAGTTCGTGCACGACGCGACCGGGAACCTTGTCGAGGTGGTCGACCCGCTCGGACAACACAGTCACTACGAGTACGACCGCAACGGTAACTTGACGCGTGCGATCGAACCGGGCGGGCGCGAGCTTCATTTCGTTTACGACGCCGACGGGAACCTGGTGCGGTATCGCGACCCCGCGGGCCAAGTGACACAGATGGAGTATTCAGCGCTCGGGCATTTGAGCCGGCGGCTCGCGCCGGACGGCAGCACCGTCGAATACTGGTACGACACCGAGGAGCAACTGGTCGGCGTCGTCAACGAGCGCCGCGAACTGTACCAACTGAAACGCAATGCGTTGGGGCGGATCGTCGAGGAGGTCGATTACTGGGGGCAGGCGCGTCGCTACGAGTATAGTGCGGCGGGCGAATTGCTACGCAGCATCGATCCACTGGGGCAGACGATCGACTACGAAACGGATGCGCTGGGCCGTATCGTGCAAAAGCGGGTGCCTGACCCGCGGCAACCTGATGGAGCCCGCACCGAAACCTTCTCGTACGATCGCAGTGGCAACTTGGTCGTCGCCGCGAATCCGGACAGCCGGGTGGAACTGGAGTATGACGCGGCCGGTCGTGTCGTTGAGGAAAGGCAAGGCGACCACTTCGTGATCGCCAACACGTACGACTCGGCGGGCAATCGGATTGAACGCCAGACCCGGCTCCAGGCCGGTGGCGAATTCATCAATGCGCATACGGTTCGCTACGATTACGACGCGCTCGATGCGGTCAGATCGATCCAAGTCGACGAGGCTGCGCCGATCACATTTGAGCGTAATGCGCTCGGACAGATTTGCGTCGAGCACCTTGGGGCCGAGCTTCGGCACGAGCTATCGTACACATCTGATGGGTTACTGGCGACGCAGGCGCTGTTTTCTGGCACAGGCGCCCTGTTCACCAGCGAATACGTGTATGACGCCAATGGGGAAATGCTCGAGAAGCGCGATTCCCGCCTGGGCATCGAGCGCTATCAATACGATCCGATGGGCAGGCTGATCGGACACAGCGATCCGGTCGGGAAACTGCATCGGTTCTTGTATGACCCAGTTGGCGATCAGTTGAAGACATCGATTCGTAAGGCCCTCCAGCCCAATGTATTTGGCGAGGATACGAAGGCCGATGCGTGGATCCGGGAAGGCGAGCATGACGGCTGCTATTGCGCATTCGACCGCATCGGCAATCTGGTGCGCAGGCAGGATCGGCAACAGGACCTGATGCTGCGCTGGGATGGTGACGGGTTGCTGATCGAGTCGTTGACCGTGCGTCAGGCGGCGGAGTCCGTGGGGGATACAAGCGGCACGTTGAGCATCTGCACACGCTATGCGTACGATGTGTTCCATCGGCGTACGAAGAAGACCACGCGGATTCAGCACGATCCCGGCATCCGGACGGGGGCTGCGTCCGATCGGACGGCGCTGTCCCAAACCAGCTATTTCTTCTGGGAAGGGGATGCGCTGGTGGGTGAGCTCACGCAGGGAGATCAGGAAGCCGGCAGGCTACTGTCGGACGCGTCTTCCGTCGCAAACACGGTGCCGGAGGACGCTCTCGTCCGAGTGGACGGCTTGAACGACGTCCGCCCGGGGGCGGGCGGCCAATGCGGCGCGGCATGGGAGTGGGTCCACTATCCAGACAGCTTTCGGCCGCTGGCAAGGGTTAGTTCGGCGTCTCGGTCAAACGATATTTCTTTCTTCGAAACCGGTTTTAACGGTGCGCCGGTTCGGACGATCGATGTGACGGGTATCGTCGTCTGGGAAGCCGCATATTCGGCCTGGGGACTAGCATATCAACGAGGCACGAGGACACACGATCAACCTTTTCGGTTGCAGGGGCAGTATTTTGATCAGGAAAGCGGTTTGCACTACAACCGCTACCGGTATTACGATCCGCACGCCGGCAGATTTGCGAGTTGCGATCCCATCCGCTTGGCCGGTAGCACCGGCTTGTACAACTATGCCAAAAGTTCGATCACCTGGATCGACCCCTTGGGACTACATGCCAGCGGTGGGGACATTATTGTGCGCGGAAGTGCCGGTCAGATTATTTCCGTCTCTGGGACGATCGATCCCTCGCACCTTCGTCGCGGCGTGGGTACGGGCACAAATGCGACGTCTCGAGCTTGGGCGCGCAGTCTTGGGCGCCTGACCGACGACGCGGGCCACACACGAGGATGTCGGTTGGGGGGCAGCGGCGGCAAAGACTATGTGTGGGCCCAAGACCCGGGTATCAATCGTGGCCGCTTCCGCGTTTTCGAAGGAGAGATAGCCGACGAAATCACCTCCAGCCGGCGGGGCGTGGATTTCGAACAGACTCACTTATTCGGCAACTCCGCAACGAGACCGGATCACGTCAGATACACGTACACGAAAACGCGCCCCGGATTGATCGTCGCTGTGACTAGAGTTTTTCCGAATCCCTAGGCTAGTCCCTGGGGGGTGTAGAGCAAATCAATTCTGTCGCTCCAGAATCTCCATATATAAATTTTACATAACATGAATTATCGATAAGTTTTGTTGTAGTGGCTAAGTTGTAATGTCCGTTTCTAGCCAAGTTCAAATGTCCGCTTTTCGACTCATCGTAAGCTGATCGGCCGCTGGGAATCCAGCGCCGGAGGCTGCGATGGCTGCAACGGAGCGGATCACGATGACGATGCGCGAGCTGGACCGATTCAAGGTCATTCAGGACGTCGCGGACGGCAAGCTTCAGCCGTGGCGCGCGGCCGAGCGACTCGGGCTGACAACGCGGCAGATTCGGCGACTGGTCGGCCGATTGCGTGAGCACGGGCCGCGAGGTCTCGTGTCTCAACGACGCGCGAAGCCCAGCAACAATCGATTGGACAGCACGACGGCTGGTCGGGCGTTGTCTATCACGCTGGCTTGTGGCTCCCACGTCGACAGCGACCGCTTATGCGCCGTGCGACGGCAAGACACCACCCGCGTTCCATCCGCCCCTTCACCCGACAATCACCTGCTGCCCCGGATTGATCTCCCCCGGATTGCTCGCCAGGTTCCGGTTGAGCTGCAGGATCTCGTTCAACGCGACGTTGATCCGCTGACCGTCCGACATCCGCTGCTGTTCGTCGGCCGGTATGCGAGCGGCTGCAAGCAACGATCCTTCGTGAGTTTCCGCAATGGTCCACAACGAATCGCCGGCGACGACATTCACCGTCAGCGGAGTGGGCGTCGGGCTCGGCGAACCCGTCGACGGCTGCGCCGATGAGGACGGTGTCCCCGACGGCTGCGCATTCGGCGTCGATGACGCGGACGGACTCGGCTGAGCCGCCGGCGCCGTCGTCGCCCCGGGCGTCGGTGAGAGCGAGGCCCCGGGCGTCGGCGTCGTGCTGCTGGAACCCGAAGGCGTCGGCGACGGACCGGAACCAGGATGCTTGTTCTTATCGTCCGATCCCGTCAACGCCGAGATCACGCCGTACCCCTGCATGATCCCGAAGATCGCCACCGGGAACAGCGCGATGCCGGTCGGCAAGCGCGCGAGCCACGGCGTGGCATTCGGGAATTGCGTATGCAGACGCCCGGCGCCCAGCAACGCGCCGGACATTGCACCGAGCATGCCGGTCATCCCCTCGCCGAACGTATGCGCGGCCATTGCGCCGTGGATACCGCTTGCCAGGCCAACGGCCGATGTCACGTAGTCGCCGGTCGCGCTCGCGATCCGCGCCAACTGACTGCGATTCTCCGCATTCACGCCGCGCGAACCACCCTTGTAGACGATGCCGGTAGAGATGGCGCTGATGATTCCGCCCAAGGCCTGCCCGCCGGCCAGCCCGTCGCCATGGAGGAACTTGGCGCCGTTGATCGTGATCGAGCCGCCGTACCCTCCCAGTGCGAGCAGCCGCCCGACCCGACCAACCGAGTGCCGCGGGCTGCCATGGTGCAGCAGTTTCAGCGACGTCCCGCCGACCACGCCCTGCATCTGCGCGAGCATGTCGGCAGCGATCGCCTGCGTATGCGTCGCGGTTTCGTCGAACGACAGCGTCCCGTCCTCGTTGAGCGCGCGCAGCTGCGCGGCGGCGGCCTTGCCTTCGTGTGCAATCTGTTCGAGCTGCGTGCCGCGCGCGGCGGCGTCGAACCCGTTCGCCTTGAGTTGCTTCTGCAGCCCGCGCACAAGGCGGTCGACGGCCCGATCGAACGCGCGCGGATCACCGTTCTTCAGGCTGGCGACCGCGCCGTGATGCAGCGCCTGGAACACGCGACCGACCCGCAGGCCGGCGTACAGCGAATTCGTCGCGGTGCCCACGAATTCGTTGCCCGTCGCGACAAGCGCACCCGCGGCGGTCCCGCCGGTCAGTGTGGCCGTGGTCATTTCGCCGGCAACCCGCCGTCGCGACGGCGGGCGTCGGGTCGTGCCGATCGGCTCGTCGTGCACGCGCAGTGCGTGCAGCTCCGCCTGCGCGCGCTTTGCGTCGGGAATCTCGACCTTGGCGAGCTGTGCGGTCTCCCGCCGGCTTGTACCGATCGGCTTGGTGCCATCGTTGATCAGCGCGGGATCGCGCACGACCGCGCGCCAGTGTTCGGCCGGGTCCGCGGCGGATGGCTGCGCGCGCGTGGTCACGCGGTCGGGCACGCTGTCGCCGTATTGCTTCAGCCAGCGTGCGGAGAACGTGCGCGCGCCCTTCTCCGTCTTGTTGCCGGGCCCGTTGCCGTCGCCCTTCCAGTGTTCGGTCGCATGCTCGATCGTCGCCTTGCGCGCCTGGTTCAGCCATACGGTCGTGTTGCCTTCGTAGAGCTTCTGGCGCAGCGCGGCCACTTCGGCGGGCGTCATCCCTTGCGCGGCACCGATCCGCTCGACCTCCGCGAACAGCAGCTGATGCTGGTTCGCCAGCGTCTGCCGGTCGACGCGCTCGAACACGCGCGTGAGCGCATCGGCACCGTGCAGGCGATCGATGATTTCCGGTCGCGCGCGGTTCTCGACGATCAGTTTTGCGAGCGCGCCGGTCAGGTCCTGGTTGCCGATGAAGTCGGCGCCGTGCGTGCCGAGCGACAGCCCGACGTGGACCCATTCGAGCCCCTCGCGCTCGAGCACGGCGCGCAACAGCTTCTCGTGCCCTGCGCCCGGCACCGATTCGGGCACCGCGTCCCAGCCGTGGAACGTGACCATCACGTTGGGCGCCGTCGTGTCCGGATGTTCGTTCGACCACTTCTCGAGCGCCGTCATGACGCGCACGTAGTCGTGGTATGCGTCGTTGGTGCCCGACTGGTAGCGGTAGTCGGTGCCGGACACGAGCGCGCGCGACGGCGCCGTTTCGAGTCGGATCGCGAAGCCGGTGTGCGCCGCCTCGTCGAGCCAGCGATTCAGATGTGCGAGATGATCGAGCGCGAGCGCCGTCCCGTCCGTGCCGGGCGCCGGATGAATCACCCCGTTCTCGCCGTCGAACACGGCGTGCTTCTGGTCGCCGAGCGCCTTCACCGCACGCAGGAAATCCGAGTCGTGCGCCTTGCCGAGCACGGCCGCGAGCAGATGCGGATCGACCACGAGCGTGACGACCGGCGTCACACCACCGTATTGCTCGACGATCTTGCGCATCAGCGCCGGATCGTCGCTCAGCGACAGCGAACGTGCCATCGGCACCATGCGATCTTGCAACGCCTCGCTCGAGCGCGTGAAGAAATACCGGATCCGCTGATCGGCGACGGTGGCCGCGCCCAAGCGCCGGGTGCGCGCGCGCAGCTTGCCCGGCACCGGCAGGAAGCGCGACGCCGACGTCGACACGTCGCGCCCGACATACAGCTTGTTGAGCAGCGTGCGCCACATGCCCGGGTCGACCATCACGGCCTGCGGCTCGCCCTTCAGCACGAGATTCACGTTGCCGGCGCGCTGCGCCTGCTTGTTGTAAGCCTCGATCTGGTCGTGCGTCGCGAAATAGTGCTCGGTCTTCGCGGCACCGTTGCGCAGGTTGAACGCGACGACGGTCGACGACGACAGCCCGGGCTGGTACGGCTCGATCGACAGCGGCGCGGGTGCGGTGCCGCTGCGCCGCAAGCGCTGCAAGTCGTTCAGCACCTCGCTGTAACCATGCCGCGTCCGGGCCGCGAGCGCCCTGAACGGCGCCGAATGCTGGCCACGCGCTTCCGCGTCGGTCAACTGCTCGCGCAACGCCTTCGCGCGCGCCTCGAGCGCCGCGACACGCGTCGGCCGCGCACTCCGCATGAACGCGCGCGGCGGCAGTTGCGTGAGCAAGAAATGCACGTCAGTGCCGAACCGGTCGTTGCCGATCGGCATTTCGTCGAGCGGTATGCCCTGATGATTCGGGTTGTTGGCGTGCCGGACCGCGTCGAACCACCGCATCTCGCCGTTGCGCGCGGCGATCACGCCGACCGGATCGTCGAGCGCCTCGGCCACGGCGCCGTCCGTCCTGAACACGTAGATCACGTGCTGGTTGCCGTCGACCGCGCCGTTCCGGATCGCGGTCAGCAGGTGCGGCACGCTGTTGCCGCTGAAATCGACCGCGTTGAGCGCGGATGTGCTCGACGGCAGCAAGTGCGGATCGACCGGCGGCCGCGTTGCCGTGTTGCTTTCACTCCCCTGCTCCGCCTGCGTGAGCGGCCGGCGAAGCGGCACCTTCGACTGGAAAAGATCGCCGAGCGAACGGTGCGGCGGTTTCTCTGCCGCGGTGGCTTCCTTCGCCGGCCGGAAGCCGCCGATTCGATCGACGGTTTCCGGCTTGACGTCGCTGACGACGAACCGGATGCCGCGTCGCGGTGAGCGCAGGACCGGAATGCCGCCCCTGCGCCGTCGCCGGAACACCGTGCGCAGATCCTGCTCGGGAATCTCGGTATCGCCGAGCGGCGCCTTCTCGTAGTACTTCCATTCGTGGTTCGTGTTGCGCTCCGCGTAGCCGAGCACCTTGCCCGTCTCGTCTTCGACCACGTGAATCCAGCGCTGCTCTCCTTCGACGGCTCGCACGGCCTGACGCGGCCGCTTGAAACCCGGTGCGTCGTGCAGTTTCGCCACCTCTGCGGCGAGCGCGGTGTCGACCGGATGCCCCGACGCGGTCACGGACCACGACGACTTGCCGTCCCGCGTCTCGATCTTCGACGCGCCGCCGAACTGCATCAGCTCGTCGTGCGCGACCGGCGACACGAAGAAATCGAACTGACGGCGCGCCGTGCGCCCGCTGCTGCCGGTCTTCACGAGCGCCTTGCGCAGCGCGCGCGGCACGCGCTTGCCGTCCAGCATCCGCACGGGGCCGAGCGCGCCGTGCTCGTCCGTCTCGAGCACCGCGACGAATGCCGGCGCCGCGTGTTCGGCGTCGGCGGCGGGCGCGTCGGTATGCGCGGTGATCAGCACATGCGCGTTCGGGCCGAGCTGGCGCCCCAACCCATCGAGCGTCGGCGCGCGCTGGCCGTCGACGCGCGTGAGCGTGCGCCGGCCGAGGCTGTCGAGCCACGTCGCGGCAACCGCCTGCGGATCGCTCGCTTCGGCCACCGCGGCGCCCTCCGGCACGGCCGGCGGGTTCGCATGACCGGATACGGCGGCAGGCGCCGCCGCGCCGGACGATTCGCCGGCCGTACCCGCAAGGCGGCCGGCCGCCGGCCCCGCGTGGCCGATCGTCGGCCAGGTCGGGCGGCCGTCGGTCGCCCCGACCGCACGCATGCCGCCCGCATGGACGGCCGTATAGCCTTCCGGCAAGCCCGAGCGATCGATGCCGACGAGCCGGTACGACACCTCGCCGGTCGCCGCGTCGCGGGTGCGCACGACGTACATGTCGACGCCGGCGGGCTTGACCAGTTCGCCGCCATCGGGCGTGGTGATGCGCAGCGCGCGAGCCGGATCGTGGCCGAGCGCCGACAGCAGCACCACGTCGGTCGGCGCCGCGCCCTCGACCGCGGCGAGGTTCGCGGACGCGCTGGCCGCGACGCGCTCCTGCGGCGTCAGGTTGCCCTGTGCGAACGCGGTGCCGTCCGGCAACGCGTCGGTTTGCACGTAGGCGTGGTTCCGTGGGCCGGTATGCGCGGCATCGATTGCCTGCCCGAGATCGTCGTGCGCGACCGTCCGCGCGCCTTCCGGCAACGCGAGCCGGGCATCGGCCGCCGAACGGACCGGCGCGTGCGTAGCGGCGGTAGCCGGTGCATCGGGCACCGTGCCGCTGAACCGGAACCAGCCGTCCTCGGGATCGAGCGCGCCGAAATCGGTGCCGCTGCCGAGTTCGATGCTGCCGTCGTGCGTCACGAATTCCACGCGCAGGTTGGTCAGCCCGGCCGCGTCGAACGCCTGCATCACCCCGTCGATCACGCGGGTCGGCTCGGGGCCGTCGAGGAAATAGCTCGGCCAGCGCTGGCTCACCGTGCCGCCGGGTTGCGTCACGCGCGCCGCGTCGCCGATCACGCCGGGCCGGTCGGCCAGCGCGGTGCGGAACGGATGATCGAGCGTGACCGATTCGAACGTGTCGTCCGGAATCGCGGTGAAATCGTAGTCGGGATCGGCAAACGTCGGATCGGCCACGCGCGGCACCGTCGGGCGCGGCGGCGGATCGCCGAGCGGGCGCGACGCGGTACGGGCGGTCGTCGCGGCCGGCTCCGCGTCGCGGCCAGCGGGGAGCGCCGGCCGGCCCGCGCGTGCCGGATCGCCGCGGAAGCTTTGCATCGGCAGACGATCCTTGTCGACCTGGCCGGTCAGTCGCGTGCCGCGTACCGTGGTCGAACCGTCGGGCTCGACGAGCAGGATGTCCGGCGGCGCCCAGACCGATGTCGGCCGTCCGGTCAGCTCGGACAGGCGCTGCGCGAGTGCCGCCGCGAAGGTCGTGCTGGCCGCCCGTACTTGCCCGGGCGCGATGCGCAACGGATCGTGCTTGTTCGAACCGCCGAAGCACGAATACAGCGTGACGTCCTGCCCCGGTTCGAGATGCGGCGCCACGCGCTCGGCCACCTCGTCCGGCGTGAGCGGACGGCCTTCCGGGCCCAGCATCGCGTCCGCCGATATCCCGTGGCCGAACACGACGTGATGGCCGGGCGGCGACATCAGCCCGCGCGCGCCGATCGGATGGAGCGGATCGTCGGGCGGCATCAGCAGCGTATCGGCCGGACGCAGGAACTCGGGGTGTTGCGTCGCGTCGACGCCGGTCACGTCGTCGAATCCGGGCTGCAGCACCGACTGACCATGAACCGTCGTCGTGATGACGCCGTCGTTGGCGATCCTGCGGTCCGTATAGACGCGGCTGGTCTTCGGATAGATTTTCTGCGTTTTCCCCGACAGGCCGTCGTCGGCCTCAGCTTCGGCGACCTGCTCGACGCGCGCGGCCCATTCGTCGGCCGTGAAGATCTGCCCCGGCCCGACTTCGACGATCGGAGTCGTCTCGTAGACGGGCGGTTCGCCGGGTTCCGCATCCGGAGCGAGCCGCGGATGCGCGGGCCCGCCCGGCGTCACGCCCTGGCGTCCGGCATCGCCTTGCGTACCGCCGACGCCGCGTCGGCCGCTGTCCGAGTCCGGATCGATCTGCGCGTCGATCGCGCGCACCGGTTCGACCGGTGCATCGCCATGCACGGCCGTGCGCGCCACCGGTTCGCCACGCTGGGCGAACACCATCGGCGGATCGCTCGCGTCGGGCGCCTCGGGCAAATGCAGATAGAGCCGCGTCGCGACGTCGGGATCGTTTGCCGGCAGGATGATCTTGTCGTCGATCGGATACAGTTCCAGCGCACCGGTGCCGCGCACGGAGTTGGACGTGATCGACGCGATCACGGGCACCTGCAGTTCGTACGCGAGTTCCTGCGCGAACGAATAGCCGCCGGCGCCGAGATAGCAGCCCGTCAGCAGCACGCCGTTGCCTTCCGTATAGGCCGGATCGTCGAGCAGCTTGCGCGCGAATTGCCGCGGCGAAATCGTCTTGCCGCCTTCCGTGACGGCGGCCGCGCTGTCCAGCGTCACGTCGCGCGGCGCCGTGCCGTGCGACTCGGCGATGTCGAACCCCGACACCTTCAGGAACTGGCGCGCGGTCGCATGGCCGAGCAGGTTCACGATGCTCGAACCCGGCACGGGCCGCAGTTCCAGAGGATTGATCCGAATCGGCTGCGCGCCGCCCGGCGAGAACTTCCCGTTCACGTCGGGCTCGATCTCGAAGCGCGCGAGCCGCCGGCCCGGATTGGGCAGCGCGCGCCGCCATCCGGCCGCGTCGTCGTCGCCCAACCGGCCGAATACCGGCGCCTGGATCAGATCCGCGAATTCCTGCAGCAACTCGGGATTGGCGCCGCTGTGCGGCCCCTCCAGCGCGATCGGCGTGCCCGGCGTATAGCCCTTCCACGCCAGCTCTTCCAGCGCATGCGTCATCTCGAGCGCGCTGGCCGACCGGCCGCTGCGCGGATTGATGATCGAGCCGCGCTTCGTCAACAGGCGCCACACGTACACGCCGATCGGCACGCGCGCATCGCCCGTGGTGGCGCTGCCGCCCCACTGGTTCGATACCGGCCGCGGCGCGACGCTGCTCCAGTTGACCGGATGCGCCCCCTGGTCGATGACCGCCAGCGCCGGCGAGAACCGGTACGTACGCGGTTCGCCGCTGACCGAATGGTCCGGCACGCCGGCCTGATCGGGCGCGCCGGGCTCGATCAGGATGCCGCCCGTATAACCGGAGTCGGGGCTGCCGTCGGCCCGGTAGCGCGGCGAACGCCATGCGACGAAACCGCTTGCGCCGTACACGTCCACGCCCAGCACGTTCGCGAGCAATTGCGCGAGCGGACTCACGCGCGTGCCGGCGCCGCACGCATAAAGAATGACCGGCGACTTGCCGTCCCAGCCGCTCTGGCGAATCAGCGCGGCCATGTCTTCGGCGCTCATCGCCTTGCCGGTCGCGCTCGCGAAGGCGTCGGCCCATGCATGCGCGTACACGGCGAAGTAGCCGGGCGGCACCGGCATCAACGGCCGCTCGCCCGCCGGCAGCCGGTTCTCGGGCTGGTTCGGGTTGTCCGAATAGATCGCGAGGTCGGCTTCGCGGCGCGGATACGCAGCCCACTGCGTTTCGCGCATGCCGAATGGCGCGTTGATCACGTCGACGCGCCGACCGCCCTCGTAGCGAATCAACGGCTTCTGCGGATCGAAGCCGCGCGGGTACACGACACGCAGCGTGCGGTCGTACGCATCGTTCATCGACAGCTTGAATGCATCGCCGGCGTCGGTCAGCCCGACGTGGCCGACCACCGCTTCGGGCGGCACCGAGCCGTCCGCGGCGAGCGCGCCGTGATCGACCAGCGCGATCCGGTAGCGGCCGCCCGCCACGCCGTCGGCGCCCACCATCAGCGCGTCGTGATACGTCGTGTAGCGCGTCACGCCGATCGTGCCGCCTTCGTCGGGCGCAATCGCCGCCCGCGCCTTTGCATCGTCGGCCGCGTTCGCACGCCGCTGGTCCGCCCGCGCCGCGCTCAGGTCGTCGACGATGTTGCCCTTTTCGGTCGCGGGCAGCCCGTCTTCCTCGGGGTTGCGTACGTTGCCTTCCGGGTCTTCCAGCGCGTACACGTAGTACTCGACGTCCTCGAGCCGGTTGCCGCTCTCGATGATTCCGCCGACCACCTCGCTCAGCATCGCCGGATCGGCCGCCACATGCGCGGGGATCTCCCAGGACGCCGGATGCGCGCCGTTTGCCGGCATGCCGGCCCTGGCTGTCGATGCAACGTCGCCAGCCAGCGCATCGGCGACGGCCGGCGTCGCTTCGCCGTCGGGCGCGAGCCGCGGCACGATCGCGGCTGCGTCCGGCGTGCCCTGCATGCGGTGCGCGCGAAACCACGACGCGATGCGCGCCCGCAGCCCCTTGTCGGCCGGCGCGACCGCGCCGCCGTCGTCGACCGGTCCGCCGAAGCTGTTCGCCTGCTCCTCCGCGTGCTGCCACGGGTTGCCGATCTCGCCGACCGCGAGACGCTGGTTCGCCAGCCCGTTGCCGTACAACGTATCGACGACGTTGATCGCGACCGGCCGCGACATCGTCGACGGTGCGGGCGTCTTCGTGATCGCGCGAATCGGCCGCTCCATCAGCGTGTGCGAGCCGAGCCCCATCTGCGCGATGCCGATGCCGAGGTTGAGCAATTGCTGCGCGCGATCGGAATCGGACATCGCGTCCCAGTTCTTGACCAGCGACACGCTCTGATCGGCCATCTGGTAGCCGCCGATCACGCCGCCCGTGACATTGAATACGCCGGCGGTCTTGCCCGTCGTCTGCGCGAGCGACTGGAACGCGTCGGCTTCCTGCGTGAAACGGCCGAGGCCTGCCACGTCGGCCGCGGCGCCGTCGCCGCGCGATGCGACCGTCAACAGGTCGGAGACCCGCCCCGTCGTGCGCAGCAGCGACGATGCCTCCGCGAGCGACTTCGCCGCCACGCCGAGCCCGCCGCCGGCGATGCCCGCGCCGCTGCCGATCAGGCTGATCCAGTCGCCGCGCGCCTGTTCGTTGCCGAAGCCGATCGACTGGCCGTGATCGCTCAGGTTCTTCAGGTCGCCGATCGCGGCAGGCACGCCGACGGCCATGCCCGCGCCGACGGCAGTCCACGCGGCACCGAGCATCAGGCCGCCGACCGGCGCCCCGATGCCGCTCGCGACCAGTACGACGCCACCGGCCGCGGCAAGAATGCCGGCGCCCATTTCGAGGATGTGTTCGGCGTGCTGGTACCACTCCGTCTTGTGCGCATCGATCGGCTGGTATTGCGAGAAACCGCCGGACGCCGGCCCGTTCGTCAGGCTTTTCGGCACGTACAGCTTGCCGTCGTCGGACAGCGCATTGTTGTGCTGATAGTCGTCGACGGAGTCGTACTTCCAGCCGCGATCGTCGATCAGCTTGTACTGGTCCGGATGCCCCTCCACCTGCACCTTGAACAGCGCGCTCGGCGCGGTGCCGGTCCCCTTCGACACGTAGTAGATCGGCACCAGCGACACAACCGCGTGGTCGCCGCCGACCTTGCGGATCTGATCGACGACAGTCTGGATCATCTGCGTCGCGGCCGAATTCCTCGCGTACAGCGACTGACTGTTAACCGCCGTGCCATTCTGCAACTGCCCGTTGCCGACGATCAGTTGCTCGAGCATCGCCATCGACGGCACGTCGTTCCGGTCGGTCGGCGTCGCGCCCGGATCGTCCGGCTGAATCCCGAGCCCGGCGCCGACGAAGTTCGTCATCTGATTGGAGCCGGTGGTGAACGTATAGGACTTGTCGTCGAAGTGCTTCTGGAAGTCGTCGAAATACGCCTTCAACTGCTTGTCCGGATCGGCCTGGAACAGCTTGTAGCTGGCGTTGGCGGTGTCCTTGTTCTGCTTGTCCTGGGCATTCTTGGTGCCCTGGTCGTAACGCAGCTGGAAGTCGTTCGCGAAGCCCGAACGGAACCGGTCGTCGTTCTGCATCTTCGACAGCAGCGCCTTCGACAACGCCGGATCGACGCCCGACGACAGCGCCTGCCGCACGCCGTCGAACCCGTAGCCGGCGTCGCCGCCGCGCAGCGTATAGATCATCGTCTTCGCGTTGCCGTTGGCGTCGAGCAGCCAGCTCGCGACGTCGTCCTCGCGCTGCACGGGCACGCCGCTCGCGGTCGGCTGCTGATCGGCGAGCCCGACCGCCGTGCTGAGGCCCTTATAGAACTCGATGCCGTCGCCGTAAGGCTGCGGCCTGCCCGTGTTCGACTGCGTCCACTTGTTGCCGAAATCCTTCTCGACCGTATCGAGCACGACGCCCGCGAATTCGGGCGGCGCATTGGCGAGGATGTCCTGCATCCACTTGCCGGCCTTGTCGGCATTCATCCGGCCGTCGACACGTGCCTGCATGCTGGCCTGGTCCGTCGCTTGCGAATCAGGCTTCTGCATCAGCGGATCGATCTGCGAATGGATGAAGTTCGCGTTGAAATGCGGCTGGCCCGCCTGCGTCCACAGCGCCTGGCGTTCGTCCAGCGAGAACGACGCGTTCATGTTGGTCTTCAGCACCTGAAGCGCCGCGCCCGGATTGCTGCCCGGATTCTCCATCAGCCGCGCGACCTGCTGCTTCGTGTACTGCAGCCGCACCTCGGGCGCCGCCGCAAGCAGCGTCTGGATCTTCTGATAACCGGGATTGTTCTTGTCCGCCTGCGCCTTCGCCATCGCGTAGGCAAACACACCGCCCGCCTGGTTGATCTGCGCGTTCAGTGCGTTGGCGTCGGCGTCGCTCAGGCCGTCCGTGCCGACCTTGATACCCGTCAGCTTGACGAACGCCTCGGCGAGCGGATTCTGCTGGGCGAGGAGCTTCTCCTGCGACGACAGCTTCGGATCGTTCGGATCGACGGTCACACCCGTGTCCTGCATCAGCGCGAACGTGACCGGGTCGGACTGCGCGAGCTGTTTCATCTGCGGCGACAGCGACGGATCGTCGGGATTGATCGTCGCGATCGTGCGCTTGAGCTGGCTCTCCTCGCCCAGCGCGTCGACGAGGCCGGTGTACCACATGCCGTCGTGATTCTGCTTCACCGACGCGACGACCTGCTTCTGCTCGTCGGCCGTCACGTAGGTCAGCGCGGTGTCGTCGCCGCCCGTCACGACCTTGTCGTACTGGCTCTGCGCCTGCGACAACGCCTGCGTGATGTCGGCCTCGTCGGCGCGGCGCAATCCGCCGGGCTCCTTCTGCCACGCCGCATAGTCGGCCTTCGCGTCGTTCAGGCGCAGCGTCGCGGCCGACGTGCTGTATTCGTGGCGCAATGCGGTGGTGAGCGCCGTGTAGGCGTCGTTGGCGTTCGTGTCGGCCGTGGTGGCCGCCTGGCGCAATTGCGCGCCGGCGTCGGGATCGGCGCGCCGGATGCCGCCCGGCAACGCGTTGTAGCGCTGCACGTCGGCGTTCGCGTCCTGATCCTTCTGCATCGCCACCGCGAACTGGAACGCCTTCACGTTGGTCGCCCGCTCGGGCGCCGATTCCGCCGACACCGCCTTTTGCGCATCGTCGAGCACCGAGCCGAGCACCGGATCGTTCGGCGACGCATTGCGCAGATCCGATGCCACGCCCGCGATCGCCTTGTTCGTGTCGCCGCCGCCCTCCGCCGCGACGCGCATCTGGTTCTCGACGGCCGCCTGCACCGAGCCCCATGCGGCTTCGGCCTTCTTCACCTGGTTGTCGAGATCGGCCTGCGACGCGCCCTGGTCGTGCAGACGCTTGAGCGCCGCCATTTCGGCCTGCGCGAGCTGCAGCAGGCGCTGCGTCTCGGCCTGCGCGGCCGCGAGGGCCTGCTGCTCCGGCGTCTGGGCCGGCGGGGCGCTGCCGGCCCCGTTCGTCGGTGCCGGATTGTCGTCATTCTGCGGCTGCGGCACGTTCACCGGTCCGCCCCCGCCCACAGCCATCAACACCATATCCGTTCTCCCGCGGCATGCGTGACGTGCCGGCACAGCGGCAGGCGGGCCACGCGCAATAGTCCATTGTGCAGAACGGCCGCGCGTGAAAAAGTCGTGCATTACGTAGTCGCCGGCCGGGTTGCGGCGGCGCGGGAAGGTTCATGCTACGAACGCAATGAACCCGATGCGGCGATTCGGCCCTTGCCGTTTCGGGCGGAAAATTTTGCTGGTCACCGCGCGTGACGTCAGAAATACATGGCGCCTCCAACGGGCAACGCGGCAATGCACGACCTTGCGCGCTGCAACATCACGCGGACGGCTCCTGAAAATGCCGACGCTCACGCTGAACCGCCTCGTAAATGCCGAATCCTTCCGCACACGCGATGGTTCCATTCCGTGCCGATTCGACGAAAACACCCTGCGTCGAACCGCCGCGATTCCACGCTATTTCGCAGAGGACCTTTCCTGTGCAGCGCCTTAATCGACGGTCGCGCGATCTCCAATAATGGCCGCTCGATCCGTCGGCCGGCGCGCCGACGCGACCCACCGGCGATCGGGCCGGAGACCAACGATAAAAAATCCTATGCATTCCTATAAAACCATGCGGCCCGTCAACGCGCGCGTTGCCACGCCGCATGCCGTCCGCCGCGGCCGTCGTACCGGCGTGCTCCCGGGGACCGTGCTCGCCGCCTGCGCGGCCGGCCTGATTCCGTGCGTCGCGCACGCGCAGAGCAACGTGACGCTGTACGGCCTGATCGATACGTCGATCACCTACGCGACCAACCAGCGTACGCAAGGCGCCGGTTCGCCCGGCAGCGGCAGCGTCGGGCTGACGAGCGGCGCGTTGAACGCGTCGCGCTGGGGGGTGCGCGGCCGCGAGGATCTCGGCGGCGGGATGGCGGCGGTCTTCACGCTCGAGAACGGCTTCTCGGGCACGACGGGCAAGCTGTCGCAGAAAGGCGTCGACATGTTCGGCCGTCAGGCGTGGCTCGGCGTAAGCTCGCGCACGGCCGGCACGCTCACGTTCGGCCGCCAGTACGACCTGATCCTCGATTTCGTGACGCCGCTCGGCGCGTCGGGCCCCGGCTGGGGCGGCAACCTCGCGGTGCATCCGTACGACAACGACGACTCGAACCGCAACCTGCGTATCAACCACGCGGTGAAGTACACGAGCCCGACGTATCGCGGGCTGACGTTCGGCGCGATGTTCGGATTCTCGAACACGGCCGGCGCGTTCTCGAACAACGCCGTGTGGAGCGCGGGGCTCGGGTATGCGAACGGGCCGCTGAAGCTCGGCGCCGGCTACCTGAAGATCAGCCGCGACCGCAATGCGCCGAATCCGGACGGCGCATTGAGCACGGTCGACGGCTCGGCGACGATCACGGGCGGCAACCAGCAGATCTGGGCCGTGGCCGGCCGCTATGCGTTCGGCCCGCATTCGGTCGGCGCCGCGTGGTCGCACTCGGCCACCGACGGCGTGAGCGGCGTGCTTCAGGGCAGCGGCATCACCCCGTTAAAGGGCGAATCGCTCGTCTTCGACAACTTCTCGGTCGATGGCCGCTACTTCGTCACGCCGGCATTCAGCGTGGCCGCCGCGTACACGTATACGATGGGCCGTTTCGACACACGCACGGGCCAGACGCGCCCGAAATGGAACCACGTGGTCACGCAGGCCGACTATGCGTTCTCGAAACGCACGGATGCGTATCTCGAAGCCGTCTATCAAAGCGTGAGCGGCGGCAACGGCAATCCCGCGTTCAACGCGACCGTCTGGACGATGACGCCTTCAGGCAACAGCAACCAGCTGGTGGTCGCGCTCGGGTTGCGGCACAAGTTCTGACGCCCCGCGATGCGTGACACGCCCGCACCGGCACGGCACATCACGCATCGCCGTGCATGCCGCGGTTTCCGCGCAAGCAAGAATGCGTCCTGCGTCGTTCCCGTGTGAAAAATGAGAGAAACTGGTCACGCTGTGACATTTTTCCTAATCTAGTTGCAGCGGCGCCGTGCTTCGGCGTTCCGGCCGAGACAATCTTTCATATGGCGCATCGCCGGCTTACGAAAGCGCATCGCGCACGGAAGCCGGCACTTTCGCGCCGTCTCGCCGGATGCGTGACGCGGCAGTTCGCGCGCACCACGCTTTCCTCGCAGTCAACCGCAGGAGACGCACGATGAGCAAAACGAACCGATTTGCGGTCATGGCAGCCTTCGCGCTGCTGGCGGGTTGTCACCACGCGGCGAAAACGCCGGAGAATGCCGAGATGGCGCCGGCGCCATCGAGCGAAGCGGTCGCGACGGTGGCGGCCGACGATCTCAACAATCCGAACAGCCCGCTCGCGAAGCGCAGCGTCTACTTCGATTTCGACCAGTACTCCGTGAAGCCGGAATACCAGACACTGCTGCAGGCGCACGCAGACTATCTGCGCAGCCACCCGTCGCGCCGCGTGCTGATCCAGGGCAACACCGACGAACGCGGGACATCCGAATACAACCTCGCGCTTGGCCAACGCCGATCGCAAGCCGTGATGAGCGCGCTCGAGACGCTGGGCGTGCAGGCCTCGCAACTCGAGGCGGTGAGCCTCGGCAAGGAAAAGCCCGTCGCGCTCGGTCACGACGAGGATTCGTGGGCGCAGAACCGCCGCGCCGATCTCGTCTATCGTTGACCGGAGGCCGCCGCGACGGCGGCATTCCGGCTACGCATCCCGTGATGTAGCGAATCCGCGGGCGCGCGCGCCCCCCGCGGCGTGCGCGTGCGAACGCGTGCGCCGCTCCGTTTTGCCTTGTGCCGAACGCAAAAAGCATGGAATAAACCGCCCGCCGGAAACGTTTCGTCATCGCGCGGTCGCCGGTTCACGCGAACCGCCCGGCCGCGCGGCCTTCTCGGCGAAAGGAGAGTGAAATGAGTTCCGCAAGATTGGCCGCGGCGCTGCTCGCGGCGCTGATGCTGGTGCTGTCGGCCGGATGTACGTCGTCGGGTGGCGGCATGTCGCAAGGCCCCGGCATGAGCCGGTATGGCGGCGCGGGCGGTAGCGGAGGTGGCGGTGGCGGCGGAGGGGGCGGCGGCTACTGAAGCGCCGCCGGAAAGGCTCGAGCGGGGCGTCACGCACGAGCGCAGCCGGAAACCGGCCGCCTCGCGCGCGACGCCCCGCTTCGTCGCACGACTTACCGACGCATGGCCTTCACGTCGGCCGGCGTAACGCTCGCGGGCTGGCCGCCCCACGTCGCGCGCAGGTAATTCGCGAGCTGCGCGAGTTCGTCGTCGCTCAGCGTGTGCGCGAAACCCGGCATCGGCTGGAGGTTCTCGAAGCCGGCGAACTTCTGCTCGTCGATGCCGTCGAGCATCGCGACCAGCAGGTTGCGCGCATCGCCCTGACGCAGCGTCGAATTGCCGTTCATCGGCACCGCCACGTGCGGCTTGCCTTCGCCGTCGAAACCGTGACAACCCGCGCACACCGCGAGATACACCGAGCGGCCGGCCGCGAGCTGCGCGGCATCGGCCGACACCGGCTTCACCGGCTGCGGCGCCGGCGGCGTATCGCCGAGCAGGTACACGGACAGCGCGCGCAGATCGTCCTTCGTCATGTATTGCGTGCTCAGATGCACGACCGGATACATTTCGCCGAACGCCGAGCCTTGCGGTGCGATGCCGACGCCGAAGAACGTCTGCAGGTCGGTGCCCGTCCAGCCGCGCGCGGCGAGGCCGGCCGGCGTGATGTCCGGCGCGGCCACGCGGCCGAGCGCGGCGCCCGCGAACGGCTTCGCGCCGTCGAGCTGCCCCGTGAACGCACGCGGCGTGTGGCATTCCGCGCAGTGGCCGAGCGCGCCCGCCAGATAGCGGCCGCGCTGCCAGTCGGCGGACTGGCCGGTCGATGCGTCGGGCAGGCTGTCCTTCAGGAACGCCATGTCCCAGAACCCCATGCCGAAGCGCAGGTTGTACGGGAACTTGAGTTCGTGCGCGCGGTTTTCCTGCGCAACCGGCTTCACCGTCTTCAGGTACGCGTACATCGCGTCGGTATCGGCGCGCGTGAGCTGCCGGTACGACGTGTACGGCATCGACGGATACAGACGCTTGCCCGGCGCCTTGCCGTCGTGCAGCGCGGCGTAGAAGTCGTCCGCGCTCCAGCCGCCGATCCCGTGGTCCTTGTCGGGCGTGATGTTCGAACCGTAGAACGTGCCGAACGGCGATTCGAGCGGCGCACCGCCGGCGAACGGCGCGCCGTCCTTCGCGGTGTGGCACGCCGCGCAGTCCGCGGCCTTCACGAGATAGCGGCCGCGCGCGATCTGGTCGGCACCCGGCGCGCCGGACGCCGCGTTCGAAGCCGGCGCGTCATGGCCGCCGCAGGCGGCGAGCAGCAGCGCGCAGGCGGCCGCGAGTGCGGGCAGGCCCGCGGCCCGCGCGGCACGATGGGCGAATGTGCGTTTCATGCGGCGTCCTTCACGAGTCCCGGCGTCGTCAAGATCACGTCCTTCACGGCTTCGTAGTAGCGGACGTAACCGGTGCAGCGGCAGATGTGCGCGTTCAGCGCGTCGGTGATCGTGCGCTCGACGTCGGCCTTCGCGACCGGCTCGCGCTTCAGGCGTTCGATCAGCACCGTCGCCGCGTTGACGAAGCCCGGCGTGCAGTAGCCGCACTGGAAGCTGAAGTGCTCGAGGAACTTCTGCTGGATCGGCGACAGCTCCACCACTTCGCCGGCTTCGTTGCGCTTCGCGTGACCTTCGATCGTGCGGATCGAACGGCCGTGGAAGAAGTGCGCGCCGGTGATGCACGTGCGCATTTCCTCGCTCGTGCCGTCCGGCTTGTCGACGATCACGACGCACGCGTGGCAGATGCCCTGCCCGCAGCCGAGCCGCGAACCGGTGAGGCCCGCATACTCGTGCAGGAACTCGATCATCATCAGCCCTTCGGGTACCTGCATCGGGCCGACGGACTTGCCGTTGATGTTCACCGACAGCGGTTTCTGCTGAAAGCGGACGAGCGGACGCTCGACGGCGACCGGTGCGGCAGCGGGTGCCGATGCCGGGGCGGCCGAAGCCGCATTCGGCGCGGATGCGCCGGTCGCGGCCGCGCTGGCGCTCGCGGCCGACGCGGCGGTTTGGGCGGTCGTCATGCGAGCACCTCCTGAATCTTTTGCGGGGTCACCGGCAAGTCGGTGAAACGATGGCCGATCGCGTGCGCGATGCCGTTCACGATCGCGCCGACGACGGGGATCATCACCACCTCGGCGACGCCCTTCGGCGGATCGGTCTCGGACAGCGGCGGCAGGATGTCGCCCGTCTGCGACCACACGGCGACGTCGGTCGCGCGCGGCAGCTGGTAGCGGTTGAAGTTCCACGTGCCGTTGCCGGGGCCGTCTTCGTAAAGCGGCAGGTATTCGTGCAGCGCATGGCCGATGCCCATCGCGAGGCCGCCCTGCAACTGGCCCGACACGAGTTGCGGCGAGATCTGGTTGCCGCACTCCATGACCGAATGATGCGTGAGCAGCTCGACCTTGCCGGTCGCTTCGTGCACGGCCAGCTCCACGAGCGTGCCGACCGCCGTGTAGTACGTGACGGCCGCGTTGTTGCGGCTCGTCGGCGGGATGAACACGCGTTTGCGGTCCAGCACGCGATAGCCGTTCGCGGTCGGCGCCAGCGTGCCGTGCATCGCGGTCGCGCCGGCCGGCGCGGCGGTGCCCAGCATCGGGCCGTCGTCGCCGGTCTTCGGCGCGCCGACCCGCAGCGACAACCCGTCGATCGGCAGACGATCGACCGCGCCGCCCACGTCGAACTCCGCGTCGGTCCATTGCCAGCGGTTGAACACGTGCACGACGGCGCCGGTCGGCAGGCCGAGCGCATGCGCCTGCTTCGCGAGCTGCTCGAACGTCAGCGGCTCGAGGCCGTCGGCGGTCAGCTTGCCGTCGACCCAGCGCGCGTCCTCGATGCGGATCGTGTACGGCGCGGCCTGGCCGCCGCCCAGGCCGCGCGTCCAGATCGACATCGCGGCCGGCCACAGCCCGTAGCGGAACACCGCGCGCGCGGCTTCGCGCGTGCTGTGCGTGAAGTAGTACGCGGAGTTCGTCGCGCTCGACGGCGACGCATAGCCCGGCGACCAGCGTGGATTCGCGCTCAGCCGGTCCTGGTCGGCCTGTGACATCAGGTACGGATCGCCGCTCGTCTCGACCGGCAGATCGGGCCATTCGGTCACGGCAACGCGCACCTCGGTCGCCGGGCGGCCGAGCCACTTCGCGACCGCGACGGCCTGCGACGTCGACATCCCCGTGCCGATCTCGGCCGCCGTGTGATGCAGCGACACCTTGCCGTTCTCGTCGAATTCGACCTTCGCGAACGATGCCTCGGCACCCGTGCCGAAGTCCTTCTGCACGCACGCGAAGCCGACGCCGTAGCGCTTGCCCGGGTTCGCCGCCTCGAATTCGGCCTTGCGCGCCGCACGGCGCGTCCACAGCGGATGCTGCCTCGCGCGCTCCAGCACTTCGTCGACGCGCAGCGCGCCGGCGGGAATCGCGCCCTGCGTGTTCTTCATCCCCGAACGCAGCGCGTTGCGCAGGCGGAACTCGATCGGATCGAGGTTCAGTTGCGCGGCGATCTCGTCGACCGCCATCTCGGTCGCGGCCATGCTCTGCAGCGTGCCGTAGCCGCGCGCGGAGCCGGCGTCGATCGCGCGCGACGCGATCGCGACCGCAGCCAGGTCGCTCTTCGGGAAGTAGTAGATCGATTGCGCGGCCGTCGCGCCGACCATCGCCACCGACGGCGAGAAGTTCGAGCGCCCGCCGCCGTTCGCCTCGAAGTCGCCCTTGAACGACTGCATGAGACCCGTGTTGCGATCGACCGCGATCCGGTAATGCATCTTGAACGCGTGGCGCTTCAGCGATGTCTGGAACTGCTCGTAGCGGTCGTTCGCGAACCGCACCGGGCGGCCGTCCGCGTAGAGCGCGCAGACGAGACCGTAGAACGGCACGTTGCAATGATCCTTCGAGCCGTAGCCGACCGTGTAGCACGGATGCACGAACAGCTTCTTCACCGGGAAGCGGCATTTCGCGACCATCGCGGCCGCGTTCTCCGCCACTTCGAGCGGCGACTGGGTCGGCACGACGAGGTGCATCGACTGCGTCGCGGCGTCGTACCAGCAGTTCGCGTTGTCGGGTTCGAGCGCGGCGGTATCGACCGACTGCGTGCTGTACTCGCGATCGAATACGAGCCAGTCGGCCGACGGACGATCGAGCTCGGCGGCGATCTGGCCGGCCAGGAACATCCCCTGCTCGTCGAGCCTGCCGTGCTCCTTGCCGTCCGGCCAGACCGGCAGGTGCTTGCGCATCATGCTCGGGAAGATCGGTGCATCCTTCAGGCTCGAATAGACATCGTCGTCGTAAGCCGTCTTGCCGCCCACCCGCACGTAGCGGAACGTGCCCCACGGATCGCGCTCGAGCGGGCCCGTGACCGCGCCGTAGCGGATCACGTCGTCGCGGAACTTGAGCGCGTTCTTCGCGAAGCGGAAGCGCGCGAAGTCGTGATAGATGAGGATCGCGACCGCATGGCCAAGATACGCAGGGGTCTTGCCGGCGGGCAACAGCATGTCGTCGCCGTAGAACGTCGGGAACGCGACGCCGTCGCGTGCGAGATCGTCGGCCGTGACCACGCGGTCCGGCTTCAGTTCGTCGCCGAGCAGCGACAGGTCGAAGCCTTCGTAGATGCGGTCGGCCTGCGTGGCGCGGAGGATCAGCGCGTGCGACTGCTGCTGCGGCCAGTGCGGCATGTCGGCTGCGCGCACGTCACGGGCGAACACTTTCGAGCCCGTGACCTTCGCGATGCCGTCGATGCGGAATTGGGGGATGCCGGTGACGCTATCCCATTTGACGGGGGTGAGGAGTTTTTCTTCGAAGAGCGCCGCGAACGCGCGGCTGCCGATGGGCGCGACGTAGACCGCGACGCCCGCCAGCACGCTGGCTTTCAGAAAACCCCGCCGTGACAGGCCGTGGTTTTTCATGTGGGGGGGAACCTCCTGATGCGGCTCGGACGGCGATCGGGTGTCGCGGCGTTCGGAGCGGCGCGCATTCTGGCATTGTTTTCGATATATCGCCTATAGTATTTCCCACATGAATTACTTATTGAATTTCTTATAACGGGATTCAGACGGGCTGCGGCGTCCGGTCGCGGGCGACATACGGGCGCGATCCGGCGGTGTCACGGCGGGCGCATCGATCGCCGCCATGGGCGAGCCATGTGCGGCGCGCTGAAACCGGTCCGCGGGCGGCCGCCCGAGATCGTCCCGTGGGCAACGACGCCTGCCCCCGCGTCGGCGAATGCGCAAGGCGCGCGCCGGCGTGGTCGACGACGACTCGCCGGCGCCCCCACACGACACGCGCGGCCAACGTTTCATGGTAATGTCGTGCGCATCCGGCTCGCCGGTCACTCCGCCACGTGCCGTGCGGGGCGGCCGGCAATGCGCCGCATCGTGTCGAGGTCAAAATAGCCATGGCAGTCAAGGCAAGCCTCCTGAATGCCGTTCTCGCCACTCCCCCCTGCGGCAATCACCGCGTGACGGCCGCGCTGCGCCCGTCGATGCTCGTCACGCTGTTCGAGGACGTGCGCCCGATGGCGCTGTCCGGCCTCGCCAGCGCGTTCGTCGCGGCGATCGCGCTGATCCGGCTGCAACAACTCTGGTGTTTCGTGTGGCTCGTCGTCGACGTCGGCCTGCTCGCCGCGCGGCTCGCAATCGCGCGCGCGTATGCCGTGCACCGTGCCGCCGGCGACGATCGCGCCGAATACTGGGCGCTGCGCTATGCGCCTGTGTCGCTCGCTGCATGCTTCGTGCTCGGCCTCGGCGTGATGGGCTGCGTGGAGGCGCCCGACGCCGAGCTCGGCACGCTGTCGGTGATGGTCGCGGGCGGCGTGTTCGGCGGGATCGCGTCGCGCAATTCGGCGCTGCCCCGGCTCGCGATGACCCAGGTCACGCTCGGCGTCCTGCCGATCGGCCTCGGCGCGGTGCTGGTCGACCGGCCCGGCGCCTGGCTGCTGCTGCCGCCGCTCGCGATCTATCTCGCGGCCATGCGCACGGTCGTCCAGCGTCATTACCGCGTGCTGGTCGCGCTGATCGCCGCGCGCCAGCGCAACGCCGAGCTCGTCGCGCGCTTCGACGCCGCCCTCACCTACATGCCGCACGGCCTGTGCATGATCGACGGCGAGAGCCGCGTGATCGTCGCGAACCGCCGCACCGCGCAATTGTTCGGCTCGCCGCGCGAGATCATGCTCGACACACCACTGCCCGACGTCGTCGCGGCGCTCGGCGTGAACGCGGTGGCCGATTCCGACGGCGCAGGTCTCGCCGCGCAATGCGACGTCTGGCTGAACCATGACGAACCGGTGCCGCTCGACATCACCCTCGCCGACGGCCGACAGCTGGAACTGACGCGCCATCGCGTGCCGGACGGCAACGCGGTGATCATCGTCGAGGACGTCACCACGCGCCGCCGCAGCGAGCAGCACATCCGGCACCTCGCGCGACACGACGCGCTGACGGGTTTGCCGAACCGCCACGAACTGCATGCGCAACTCAAGCGGATGCTCGCGCACCGGCCGCACCTGCCGAGCGCCACGCTCGCCGTCATGTATCTCGACCTCGACGGCTTCAAGGCAATCAACGACCGGTTCGGCCATCAGGCCGGCGATGAAGTGCTCACGCAGGTCGCCGAACGGCTCGGCAAGACGCTGCCACCCGGCGAGCTGGCGGCGCGGATCGGCGGCGATGAGTTCGTCGTCGCGCTCGACGCCACCACGATGCACGCCTGCTCGCTCCTCGCCGCGCGGATCATCCGGCAGATCTCGGCGCCGTACACGTTGTCGATCGGCGAGACCGTCAGCTTCGGGATCAGCATCGGCATCGCGCTCGACGACGGGCACGGCTCCCCCGACGAACTGATCCGCCAGGCCGACAGCGCGCTGTACGACGCGAAGTCGGCCGGCAAGGGAATCTACCGCTTCTATTCGGCCGGAAGCAGCCGCGTGACGCCCGCGACCACGAGCTGAGCGCGCGCCGTTCGCGTTGACGCCGGCGGCCTCCGCGCGTCCCTTCGCTTTCCGCGATCCATTCCCGAAACGCTTTGCGTGACTTCGCGCATACGCGCAGGTGTTCCGCCGCGCGCGCCCGTGTCACGTGACGTGTTCCGTAACATCGGCCCGCGCCGCGCGTCACGTTCGCCGCAGAAGCCCGCACGATCGGGGCGGCGCGCGGTATTTCATGGCTGGCACCCTTATTGCTCCTTGACTGGGAAACAGGATGTCAGGGAGCCCAAACATGAATACCGTCGAAGTCCTCAGCCATGCGGAAGCGAGCGGTCAACTGGACGTGATCGACGGCGCCTCGCTGATCCGACGGCTCGTTTCCGAGCACCGCGCGCCCGCCGCGCGTGAAGCCGCGTGCGTCGTCGACAATCCGCCGCTGACGCTGTACGGCGCATATCGCCAGGGCGTCACCGATCACGCGGCGCGACGCGCAAATCCGTATCGCGCCGGCAGCCGTTTCTGGGCGCTGTGGGAAGAAGGCCGTATCGAAGCTGAAACCTCCGGTCGCTAACGCGATCGCGCGCGCCGGCCCCGTCGCGACAAGGGGCCGACGCGCCGCACGGCATGTGCGCGCCGGCATGCGTTTCAGCGCTGCAACATCGCGTGCGGCTGCTCGGGTTGCGGATGTCGCGGGTTCGCACGCGGGCCGGTTGACGGCATCCGGCATTGCCCGCACCGCGCACGCCGCGCGGCGGTCGTTTCCCGATAAGATGGCAGATTCCGTTCATCGAACGATGCCGCCATGACCGCCTCCTCCTCCCACCGAAATCCCATCCACTGCGAAATCGATCTCGATGCGCAAGGCAAGCATGCGGGCTATCTGCGCCTGCCGCATTCCGTGCATCGCTCCGCATACGGCTGGCTGCCGATCCCGATCGCGTCGATCCGCAACGGCGACGGCCCGGTCGCGCTCGTGATGGCCGGCAATCACGGCGACGAATACGAAGGCCAGATCATCGTGTCGCAGCTGATGCGCGAGATCGATCCGGAGATGGTCAGCGGGCAGTTGATCCTGCTGCCGATGGCGAACTTCCCCGCGGCCGACGCCGGCTTGCGCGTGTCGCCGCTCGACGAAGGCAACCTGAATCGCAGCTTCCCCGGCGACCCGGCCGGCACGCCGACGCAGATGATCGCGCATTACATCGAGCATGCGCTGCTGTCGCGCGCGCAGTATCTGGTCGACCTGCATTCGGGCGGCAGCTCGCTGCTGTACCAGGGCGGCAACATGCTCGCGATCGACCCGCTCGACGATGACGAGGCCGCGAAGCTCAACGGCCTGCTGGTCGCGTTCGGGCTGCCGAACGCGCTGCTGCACGCGCCGAACCCGGTGCACTCGGCATCGGCCGCGCGCCGGCAGGGCGCGATCTCGATCGTGACCGAACTCGGCGGCGCGGGGATGGCCGATCCGTCGCTGATCCGGCTCGGCCGCCACGGGCTGCTGCACTACCTCGGCCATATCGGCCTGCTGCACGGCGCGCTCGTGCCCGATGCGCCGCCGACCGTCACGCGCTTCCTGCGTGTCGACGGCGATCGCCACTTCGTCTACGCGTACGAGCGCGGGCTGTACGAACCGCTCGTCGAACTCGGCGACCAGGTAAAGGCCGGCCAGCCGGCCGCGTGGGTGCACTTCCCCGATACGCCGCTGCGCGAACCGGTGCTGCACCGCTTCAACGGCGACGGCGAAGTGGTGTGCAAGCGCGTGCCCGCGCAGGTGCGGCGTGGCGATTGCCTGTTTCAGCTGGCGGAGGCGTCGACGCCTCCGCGCGTCATCGGGTAATGCGCCTGATCGACTATGGCTTCTTCGCCCACCCCACTCCCCCTGCAAGCCTTCTGACGCTCCCCGCGAAATCCTTATCGAAATTGCTTCGTTCGTCTTTGCCGGCCGCGCCGCTAACGTGTTCGAAACGGCGGCGGCACGCCGGATGCAGCGCAGGAAGCACCGCGGCCGCCGTCATCACGACAACCGCGTCGCGATAACGGAGCAGACCGGACGGGCCGTGTGGCAGGCCCCCGCCAGGAACGTCCGCATCGCGCGCCCTTCGCGATGCCCATGGCCACGAACGACCGCCTCATCGACACGACACCGCTCGACGTCCGCGCCCAGCCGCTGGTCGACGCGCTGATCGACGAATACGCGACGCGCTACGACGCGTATCGCCCCGACAGCCGCGCGTCCGCACGCGACGAACTCGCGCGCTACCCGGCCGAGCTGTTCGCGCCGCCCGAAGGCGCGTTCGTGCTGCTGCTGCGCGACGGCGAAACGATCGGCGGCGGCGCATTCAAGCGCTACGACGCGCAGACCGCCGAACTCAAACGCATCTGGACCCGCGCGGACCTGCGCCGCCAGGGGCTCGCGCGCCTGATCGTCGATGCGCTCGAACTGCGTGCCGCGCAGCAGGGCTATCGACGCGTGTACCTGACCACCGGCTTTCGCCAGCCCGAAGCGTGGGCGCTGTACGACCGCACCGGCTATACGCGGCTGTTCGATTCGTCGATCGATCCGGAAGCGTATTTCCACCTGCGCTTCGGCAAGGATCTCGCCGATCCGTCGCGCACGTCGACGCTCGCCGACCTGTGGGCGCCGCTTCCCGAAGCCGTGCTGCCGCGCTGAACGCCCCGCGCCACCCGATTCCGCTCTCCCGTTCCCCAAGACACGAAACGACAGGACACATCCATGCAACGAGCCGTACCCTTCACGCCGCGTGCGCTCCGCACGCTGGCCGCCGCGCTGATCGGCGTGACCGCGATCGCCGCGGCCGCCGCGACCTTCGACCTCAGCCCCGAGCAACGTGGCCGCCCGCGCGGTGCAGCCGATGCGGCCGTCGAGCGCGCGGTGCCCGCGTCGTTCAGGTTCGCCGAAGCCGGCACGCTGACGATCGGCGTCGCGCCGAGCCTGCCGCCGATCAGCTCGTATGCGACCGACGCGCGCACGGTGATCGGCTTCGACGCGGACGTCGGCCAGCTCGTGTCCGACAGCCTCGGCCGCAAGCTGAAGATCGTCCCGCTCGCATGGGCCGACTGGCCGCTCGCGCTCGAATCGGGGAAAGTCGACGCGGTGATCTCGAACGTAACCGTCACCGAGGAGCGCAAGCAGAAGTTCGATTTCTCGACCTACCGCAAGGACCAGGTCGGCTTCTACGTGCGCAACGACAGCAAGATCCAGTCGATCCGCGAGCCGAAGGACGTCGCGGGGCTGCGCATCGTCACCGATGCCGGCACCAACCAGGAAAAGATCCTGCTCGCATGGGATCGCGAGAACGTCGCGCACGGCCTGAAGCCCGTTCAGGTCCAGTACTACGACGACCAGGCGATGCGGATCGTCGCCGTGCAGTCGGGCCGCGCCGATGCCGTGTTCAGCGTGAACTCGGTGCTCGCCTACCAGAGCGCGCAGCAGGGCAAGACGCGCCTCGTCGGCGCGATCAGCGGCGGCTGGCCGCGCACGGCCGACATCGCGATCGCGACGCGCCGCGGCAGCGGGCTCGCCGATCCGCTGACGGTCGCGCTGAACGGGCTGATCCGGAACGGCCGCTATCAGCAGGTCCTCGACCGCTGGAACCTCGCCTCCGAAGCGATCGACCAGTCGCGCACGAATCCGCCGGGCTTGCCGAAGAGCTGAGCGCCGCCCGTCCACGCCCTCGCAGGAACGCCGACACCATGTCTTATTCGCTTTCATTGCTGGACAAAAGCCCGATCGCCGACGGCGCGACCGCCGCCGACGCGCTGCGCTTCACGACGACCCTCGCGCGGCGCGCGGAACAGCTCGGCTACGAGCGCTTCTGGGTCGCCGAGCATCACGGCGCGCCGGGCTTCGCGAGCTCCGCGCCCGAGATCGTCGTCGCGCACCTGCTGGCGCACACATCGCGCATTCGCGTCGGTTCGGGCGGCGTGATGCTGCAGCACTACAGCCCGTTCAAGGTCGCCGAGTCGTTCAAGCTGCTCGCCGCGCTCGGGCCGGGCCGCGTCGATCTCGGCATCGGCAAGGCGCCCGGCGGATTGCCGCTGACCACGCGCGCGCTGCAATGGTTTCACGACAAGGCGAAGAAGCCCGACTTCGCGGGCCAGCTCGCGGAACTCGACGCGTTCCTCGGCTGGGGCGTCGCCGAGGATCATCCGCTCGCCGGCGCGGTCGCGATGCCGGTGCCGCCGCACGCGCCCGAACGCATCCTGCTCGGCGGCTCGCCCGACAGCGGCGCGCTCGCCGCCCGCCACGGCTGGCGCTTCTGCTACGCAGGACACTTCAACGGCGACGACGCGAACCTCGAACGCTCGCTGGCGGCGTACCGCGACGCGGGCGGCACACGCCCGATCGTCGCGTTGTACGCCGTCGCCGCGCCGACCCGCGACGAAGCCGAGCAACTGATCGGGCCGCTGAAGATCTTCAAGCTGCAATTTGCCGGCGGCCAGAGCTTCAATCTGGCGAGCGCGCAGGCCGCCGCCGAATTCGCGCGACAGAGCGGCGCGTCCGACTACCGGATCGACGAGTTGCGCCCGACCGTGCTGGCCGATACGCCCGAACGCGTGCACCGCGCGCTCGACTTGCTGAGCCGGCGGCTCGACGTCGATGCATTCGTGATCGACTCGCCGGTGACCGACTACGCGGCGCGGCTCGCGTCGGCCGAATGGCTCGGCGGCGCGCAATCGATCACGCCCGTGCAGGCGGCCCTCGCCGCCGAACGTTTCCCTTCCCCCGACCAGAACGCGTGACGCTCCCATGACGACCCGACGATCGATTCCCTTCGGCCTGATGCTGCAAGGCGCAGGCAGCCACATGAACGCGTGGCGGCATCCGAGCAACCCGCCAGACGCGAGCATCAACCTCGACTTCGCGATCGGCATCGCGCGCAAAGCGGAAGCCGCCGGCATCGCGTTCGCGTTCGTCGCGGACGGCCTCTACATCAACGAGAAGTCGATCCCGCACTTCCTGAACCGCTTCGAGCCGCTCACCGTGCTGTCGGCGCTCGCGGTCGCGACGAAGAAGATCGGCCTCGCGGGCACGATCTCGACGTCGTACAGCGAGCCGTTCACGGTCGCGCGCCAGCTCGCGTCGCTCGATGCGATCAGCGGCGGGCGCGCGGGCTGGAACGTCGTCACGACGCCGCTCGAAGGCACCGCGAAGAATTTCGGCAAGGCGCATCCCGATCACGAACTGCGCTACGAAATCGCCGACGAATACCTCGACGTCGTGCAGGGGCTGTGGGACAGCTGGGACGACGACGCGTTCGTGCGCGATCGCGCGAGCGGGCGCTTCTTCGATCGCGACAAGCTCCATACGCTCGATCATCACGGCCGCTTCTTCCAGGTTGCCGGCCCGCTGAACATCCAGCGCTCGCCGCAGGGGCAGCCGGTGATCTTCCAGGCCGGCTCGTCCGACACCGGCATCGGGCTCGCGGGCAAGTACGCGGACGCCGTGTTCACGCATTCGCCGTCGCTCGACGAAACGGCCGCGTTCACGCGACGCGTGAAGCAAAGCGCGGTCGAGCACGGGCGGCAGCCGGGCGACGTGAAGATCTTTCCCGGCGTCGGGCCGATCGTCGGCCGCACGGCCGCCGAGGCCGAAGACAAGTACCAGGCGATCCGCGACCTGCTGACGATCGACGAGGCGCTCGCGTATCTCGGCCGCTATTTCGATCACCACGATTTCACGCAGTACGCGCTCGACGCACCGTTCCCCGAACTCGGCGATATCGGCCGCAACAGCTTCCGCTCGACCACCGACCGGATCAAGGCCGACGCGAAGCGCAAGCGCCTCACGCTGCGCGAGACGGCACTCGCCGTCGCGACGCCGCGCCCGAACTTCATCGGCACGGCCGAGCACGTCGCCGACGAGCTGATCCGCTGGCACGACGCCGGAGCCGGCGACGGCTTCATCCTTGGCTTCCCGGTGCAGGCCCAGGGCGTCGACGACTTCGTCGAACTCGTGATTCCGGTGCTCGAGGCGCGCGGCCGCTACCGCCGCGACCTGCCGGGCAGCACGCTGCGCGACCACCTCGGCCTGCCGCGCAAGGCGAGCCGCCATGCGGCGCCCGGCGCGGTGCGCAAACAGGGCGACGCGGCCGAAGCGCACGCCTGACGCCTGCGCGCCGCCTCGCGCGGCGCATCCGGCCAACTCGATCGAGGACCCTCACCGACATGAGCGACACGACCCATCTCGGCGGCGCACTGCCGCCGCTCACTTCCGCCCCCGCCCGCGACGCCGGCCCGCGCCCGCGCATCGTGCCGGCCCGGCACAGGTCGCGCACCGTCGGCACCGTGCTCGCGCTCGTGCTGATCGCGCTCGCGCTGCATTCGATTCTCGGCAACCCGCAATGGGGCTGGCCGGTGTTCGCCGAATGGTTCCTGTCGCCGCCGGTGCTGTCCGGGCTCGCGCGCACGCTGGTGCTGACGCTGCTCGGCGCGGTGTTCGGCTTCGCGCTCGGCGCGCTCGTCGCGCTGGCCCGGCTGTCGCGCTCGCGCCTGCTTGCCGTGAGCGCGTGGACGTTCGTGTGGCTGTTCCGCTCGATTCCGCTGATCGTGCTGCTGCTGATCCTGAACAACCTCGGCTACCTGTACGAACACGTGCGGCTCGGCGTGCCGTTCACCGACATTGTGTGGTTCGACACGCCGACCACCGACCTGATCAGCCCGTTCCTTGCGGCCGTGCTCGGCCTCACGCTGAACCACGCGGCGTTTTCCGCGGAAGTGATTCGCGGCGGCATTCTCGCGGTCGACCAGGGGCAGCTCGAAGCGGCCGCCGCGCTCGGCCTGCCGCGCGGCCGCCAGACCACGCGCATCGTGTTGCCGCAGGCGATGCGCGCGATCCTGCCGACCGCGTTCAACGACCTGATCACGCTCGCGAAAGGCACGTCGATGGTCTACGTGCTCGCGATGCCCGAACTGTTCTACACAGTGCAGGTGATCTATCGCCGCAATCTGGAGGTGATTCCGCTGCTGATGGTCGCGACCGTCTGGTACCTGATCATCCTGACCGTGCTGTCCGCGATCCAGGTGCAGGTCGAGCGCCACTATGCGCGCGGTGCGCTGCGCAATCCGCCGCCGTCGGCGCTGACGTTCGTGCTGGCGCGCATCGGTGCGCTGCGGCGGCGTGCTGCGACACACAGCGCAACGGCCGATGCGACGTTTCAGGGCAACGCTGACGCGCCAGTGCCGCGCACCGGCGGCGAGGTCGCCGTGCACAACGTGTCGAAGCAGTTCGGCATGCAGCGCGTGCTCGACAACGTGTCGTTCGTCGCGCCGCGCGGCAGCGTGACGGTGATCGTCGGGCCGTCCGGCTCGGGCAAGTCGACGCTGCTGCGCACGATCAACCATCTCGAACGCGTCGACGACGGCTTCATCGACATCGACGGCGAGCTGATCGGCTATCGGCGCGACGGCGACGTGCTGCACGAGCTGAAGGAGCGCGACGTGCTAAAGCGGCGCACGGCGGTCGGAATGGTGTTCCAGAACTTCAACCTGTTTCCGCATCTGACGGTGCTCGAGAACCTGGTCGAGGCGCCGGTCGCCGTCGGTGGCGTCACGCGCGAGGCCGCCGAGCGCACCGCGCGCACGCTGCTCGCGCGCGTCGGCCTCGCGGACAAGGCCGATGCCTACCCGCGCCAGCTGTCCGGCGGCCAGCAACAGCGCGTCGCGATCGCGCGGGCGCTCGCGTTGCGCCCGAAGGTGCTGCTGTTCGACGAGCCGACGTCGGCGCTCGATCCCGAACTGGTCAACGAAGTGCTCGACGTGATCAAGGAGCTGGCGCGCTCGGGCACCACGCTCGTGATCGTCACGCACGAGATCGCCTTCGCGCGCGAAGTCGCGGACAACGTGGTGTTCATGGAGCGCGGCCGCATCGTCGAGTCGGGCCCGCCCGCCGTCGTGCTCGACGCGCCGGCCCATCCGCGCACGCGCGCGTTCCTGTCGCGGGTGCTCTGATGCGCGCCGCTCACGACCTCCGAGGCACCTGACGATGATCGACCGACGCCAGTTCATGACCGCCGCGCTCGGGGCCGCCGCCGGCCTCCGGTGGCACGCGGCCGACGCGGCCGCGACCGCCGATCTCGATCCGCGCCAGTCCGGCCGGATCCGCGCGTCGCGCGACGATGCGGCGATTCGCGCGGCAGGCAACTATCGCTGGGTACGCGACGGCGCGTTCACGGTCGCGATTTCGCCGCACGCACCGCCGGTGTCGACCTATGCGACCGACGCGCGCACGGTCGTGGGCGCCGATCCCGACTATGCGCAGCTCGTTGCGGACGCGCTCGGCCGCACGCTGGTGCTGGTGCCGATCGCGTGGGCCGACTGGCCGCTCGGGCTCACGTCGGGCAAGTACGACGCCGTGATCTCGAACGTCGGCGTGACCGAGAAGCGCAAGGAGAAATACGATTTCACGACCTATCGGCTCGGGCTGCACGGCTTCTACGTGCGCACCGCGAGCCCGATCGCGAAGATTGCCGAGCCGAAGGACGTCGCGGGCCTGCGCGTCATCACGGGTGCGGGCACGAGCCAGGAGCGCATCCTGCTCGAATGGAGCCGACGCAACGTCGCGCAAGGGCTGAAGGCGACCGAACTGCTCTATTTCGACGACGATGCGGCAGCCCGCGTCGCGTTGCTGTCGGGCCGCGCCGACGCCGAGCTGAACCCGAATGCGTCGCTGGCTTACGAGGCCGCGCGCGACGGCAAGATTCGTCGGGTCGGCGTCGTCAACGCGGGCTGGCCGGCGAATGCGGATGTCGCGATAGCGACGCGTCGCGGCAGCGGGCTCGCGCCGGCGCTGACGCTCGCAACGAACGCGCTGATCGGCAACGGCCGCTACGGGCAGGCGCTGGCGCGCTGGGGGTTGCAGAGCGAGGCGGTCGCGCGCGCGGAGACGAATCCGCCGGGGTTGCCGTCGTTTTGACGGTGCGGCGTCATGGCGGGCACGCCATGCGGTGCCGAACCTGTCACGGACAACGTTGCGCCACGACCAGTTTCACGTCCGTCGTCGCCACCTGATTGCCGTTCACATGCAATTGATCACCGGGATGCATTCTCAGATGCACTGGCAGAAAGCAGAAGCTGATCGACCAGTTCGAGCTTCAACGGCTTGTCTGCGTCGAGCTTCTTCTTCTCGATCACGACCTTCCAGTCATCGCCGCTTCCAGGGTTGCGGTAGAACGCAACAATCGCGACATACTTGGTATCGACCTGCATCGGCTGCGAGAGGCTCGCGGCCGCGCCCGGATTCAGGACCGTCGCCATGTTGGCCTGCAGATCCTGCACAAGCATTGTCCGATCGTTCTTCAGCAGGTCGTTGTAGGACGCGCCATCGAACATCTTGCGGTCCTTCAACTGATACACGCGCACCGCAACCGACGTCGGGCGGCCGGCGTCGTCCGGATTCAACGCCTCGCGTGCCGACAAATCGATGTTGAGCACCTTGACCTGCTTGAAGAAGACAGTGCGGTAGGCGCTCGACGAGGCATCGGAGACGGTTTGCCATGCGCCGCATGCCGACAGCAGCAGAACGGATGCAAGGGTCGAAACGGCGAAGCGGATAGTCATAGTCTTCTCTGGTCAAACATGTTGTGTCAGGTGTGGATTGGTCCCGGGCGCAGGAAACGCTTCATAGACGCCGAGCGCGATGTTGATCACGCGCTCTTCGTCGGCGGGCAGCACGGTCGTCCAGCCGAGGCGCGGCGCCTGATCAGCATGTGCCGGACCGATCGCGGGTTGCGGCGCATGACGTGACGACAATTCCATGCGCAGGTGCACGTCGGCCTTGACGCCAACATACAACTGCACGAACGCCATCAACTCACGATGCAGCCACGCGCCAGGCAGGAGATCGCGGGCCTGCTGCGCATCCGCTGGCCGTAGCGTCACACGCACCGCGCGACTGCGATAGGCCATCCGTTTGCCCAGCACGTAGCCGCCGCCGAGGCCCCGGCGCCTGCCCTCCGCCGATGAACCGGCAAACTGGCCCGACGTCAGCGGCTGCGCTTGTCCGACGCGCATAGCCACTGGAAAGAACTCGTCGACGCGAACCTCGATACCGGGTACGGCCAGTGCGATGACGCCGGTCAGGCCTTCGGGCGTGCGCGTGTGCTGGATCAGCAACCCCAGCAGCGCGAGCAATCGCGAATCCGGCAGGCCGGCGCGCCGCGGCTTGTCGCCCCACCCGAAGCCGGCCAGGCACAGCAGGTTGCGCGAATGCGCGTCGCTGCCGCCCGGGCGGAAGCTTTCCGGATAGCGGTATTTCTTCCACGCGCGGTACAGCAGCGTGACGTACCGGTGATTGAACTGGTCAAGAAACGCTTCGACGACCTCATGCCCCTCCTCGCGCAACACGATCTCGTCGATCATGTGCGGCGGCATCGCCGCGTCGACACCATACAGGCCCATGAACGTCGTGCGTACGGTCGGCGGTGCATCGGGACGCTCGTCGTCAAACTCTACCGCCGAGATTTCTCCCGCCGGAAAGCCGACGCGCGGCCGCGGCCGGAAGCGCACGCGCTCATGCTCGGCCGTGTCCTGCGTGCCCAAGCCCGGCGAGTCAGGCACCCGCACCTCGAGCAGCCTGCAAAGCTGCATGAAGTTCATGCGTGGCGCGCGGGCCAGCAGCGACGCGACCAGCGGCTCGAGATTCGGCAACGCGTCTCCCAAGGAGACATCCTGCGGGGCGTGCTGCTTCATAGCGGCGCCCGTTGCGCCTTGCTGCGCGGCCACACGGTGCGGGCCTGCGACGGCAGGCTGATGATCGACAGCTTCGTGAACAGGTTGATCTCCGCGTATTGTGCAAAGAAGCGATGCAGCAACTCGCCGAACAGCATCACGTCACCCTCGCCCGCGAACGCATGCGAATCGAGCGTCACCTCGATCAGCACGCCGCGCTCGACCGAGCCACCGGTTACTTCCTCGAGCAATTCCTGCGAAACCCACAGAATGCCCGCCAGCCGCCGGCGGTTCAGCTCATCGTCGGTCCAGTCGTACAGCGCGAGCGCCCCGCGCAGCACTTCCGCGTTCATCATCGACAGAAAATTCGGCGCTAGATGCGACAGCACGCGCCACTGGAAACGGTCCTCCGTCGGCGGATACAGCGGCAGCGTCGGCGACACGAGATTGCGCACGCCCGCGACGTTCGGCGTGCTGGCCGCGAGTTCGTCGAGACTGGCTTCACGCAGCCCCTTGCGCGGCAACAGGCCATTCGTTCCCGTCACGCGCAGCGACAGGCTTTCTTCCGGCAGCGTGTCCATCGTCTCCCACGCGTGTCCGCCGAGAATCACCCAGGTTTCATGCAGCCCCGACACCCCTGGTCGCACGCGCGTGTGGAAATAGCGCTCCGGCGCCTCGTGTCGCAGCATGCCGCCGCGGTGCCGGAACGTCGCGAACGGCACATATTCGTAGCGTTCGGCCGAGTCGTGATCGAACGTCGCGATCGCGTCGACCGAATAGGTTTCGACGTGCTCGCCTTGATGGCCGGCCGGCACCACGCGGTATTCGGTTTCGTGATGGTCGATCTCGATCGGCTCCGCATCCAGCTCGAACAGGTTGATCACGGGCGAGCAGAACAGCCGCACGTTCTCCGCGGTGAAGCGCTGGTCCGACGGATAGGCATGCGTCAGTACGATCTCCAGCTCGAAGCGGGTCGAACTTTCGGGCAGCTTCGCGATGTCCAGTCCGCACAGGTCGACGAACAGAAATTTCTCGCGGAACGTGAAGTATTCGAGCAGCATCTGATAGCCGGAGAAGGCCGCATCGGCCTTGGGCCACAACCGCTCCTCGGCCGAGAAACCGGCCGGCTCGATCGTCACGCCGGCGAGCGGCACCGCTTCGCCGTCGCGGACTTCCGGAATGCGCCACTGGATCGCATCGACCTGCCGCGTGAGCGCGAGATGCATCGCGAACGCGGTCGGCAGATCCGCATTCAGGTGCAGGCGCAGCCGCGACAAATCCGTTTCCTTGCGAAGTGCCGAGCCGTCCAGCGCAAAGCCAAGCCGGATCACCGACCGTCCGTCATAACGGACGAACGGTCCGGCGTGCGTAATGGCGACAGGTTGTAGCGCGACAGCCTGCGTGGTTCGGTACTGGCACTGCACGGTTCTCGGTGTCGTGCCCTCGGCGCCGGGTGCAGGCGGCACGGTGATCGGCGCGGCACGCACGGGCACGCCGGCCGGCACCACCTCGGTCTTCTGAAGCTTTTCCGCGAGCGGGAGAAGTTCGACCACCGACAGCGACGGGATCATCCGCAGATAATGCGGCCAGAGCAGGCTCACGAGCCCTTCGGTGAGTTCCGGCAGTTCGTCGTCGAGCTTCTGCCGAAGCCGGCCGGTCAGGAATGCAAAGCCTTCGAAAAGCCGCTCGACATAGGGGTCGCGATCGCCGACGCGATCGAGGTTGAGCAGGCGTGCGCGATCAGGATGCGCCTTCGCGAATTCCTTGCCGGACTCGCGCAGGTAGCGCATTTCCGCTTCGTAGTAGCGCAGAATCGGGTCGTCGTTTTGCATTGATCTTCGTTCTTATGAGAGGGTCAGGGCGCGCGCCGGGTCCAGCACGGTCAGTTCCGCGTGCAGTTCGCCGATGCGGCGCGCAAGTGCCGGTTTGTCGGCATCCTTGCGGTTGCTCATCGCTTTCAATGCACGAACGAGCTGTTGCTTGACCTCGAACACCAGCGCCGGCTCCCAGCGCATCAGCGGCAGCGACCGGGATGACGTATCGAGCTCGGCAAGCAGCGCGAGCGCCGTATCAGGACGACCGGCATGATCGGCAACGCGCGCCATCACGAGCCGTTGCAGATAGCGGTGACGTTCGGTCTTCATGCCCGGCAGCGCTTCGAGCCACGCGAATGCGGCCTCGACGCCCTCACGCGCGGTCGCGTCGCGCGCCTGCGCCTCGATTTCCGGCCAGTCGCCGGCGGCATCGCCCTCGCTGTCGGCCGATACGGGCAGTGGGACGACGGCCTCACCCGCTTCGAGGTCTCGCACAACCGCGTGCCGCGCGATCCATTCGAGCGTCGTGTCGTCGGCGAACGGTGTGCCGTCGTTGAACGCCAGCCGCTCGATGCCCGGCAAGCGTTCGAGGAACAGCGCGAAGTCCGCGCGCAGCAGTTCGCGCCATGTGTGGTACGGCGCACCGACGTGGTCGAGTGCGACATGCTGGAAGTACTGCAGGTCGAACCACAGGTGATTGACGCCTTCCATGAACGCGCCTTCGACGCGTTCGAGCAGTTCGTGCCACTGCTTCTGCAGCACGAGACGTTTCATTTGCTGCCTCAGTTCGCCGCGTGGTGGTACGAGCCGTGTATGCGATGCTGCGTCCGCCGGCGGCACCTCGTGCAGCGTGTCCCAGCGGATGCTGCGTACGAGCCGCACCGACGGCAGGTAGCCGTTCTCCTGGCTGCGCAGCCATACCGCCATCGTGCGCGCCTGCTCCAGCAAATCGCGTGTCGACGCTATCGCGCCGGATGTCGTCGACGCGGTTGTGGTTGCTGACGCAACCGTCTCGGTTTCCATGCTGCGCGGCGCTTCGCCATTGCGCTCGAAACGAGAGACGAGCGGCTGCAGGTTCGGGCGCGCTGCGTCTGGCCACGCGCCGGTGATGGCCACCAGCACATCGAGCGCGGCGAGCGCCCGCTCGAGATCGGCGGGCGCGAACTCGCCGCGGCTTTCCAGCAGCTCGAGCACGCGCGCGGTTGCCAGCATTTCGAGCGCGCCCTTCTTTGCCTCGGCGCGCGCGGGCAGCACCGCTTCTCCGAACCGGTCGACGAGCGCGGCCGCGAGCTCGAGTCCGTCCGCGAAACCGGCGGGGCCGTCCTGCCGCAACCGCGCAAACGCGTGGTAGCCCGCCAGACGCAGATCCTTGCCGGTTTCGTTGAGAAGCTGTTCGCAGGATCGGACGATCAGTCCGTCATCGATACCGGAAAGCTTTTGCGTTTCTTCCCGAAGCGCGAAGAATACGTCCTCGTAGCCGGGATCGCGGCCGACCCCGCTCTCGCCGGCAAGCGGCTGCAACCATGCACTCCATGTGTCGAGCCGTGCACGCACGAGTTGCTCGGCGTCGTCGCGCGCCGGAAAGAGGCTCTTGAACAGTCCACCCAGCATTATTCGGTCTCCGAAAACGTGCCACGCGGCAGGGGCACCGCGGCGTGCTTCGCCGCCGCGATCATCGATGCCGGTAACGGCGGTGGATTGCTGGACGAAAGCTTCGGTCCCGATTTTGTCGAGCCGGTCACGAAAATTCGCGTCGGCAGCGTGAAGTTGCGCAACTGCAGCACGTCCAGCGGCCCCGCGCCCGCCTCGCTGCGTAGCTGCACCCTGAGTGGAATGCCTTGGCTCGTGTCCGGCGTCCAGGTCAGCAGATAGCGCGCGCCGTCCTGCTGCGACACCTTCGCACGCTCCAGCAGCCGGATCAGGCCGAATCGGCCCTGCGAATCCAGCGCGGTACGCAAGCCACCCTGCTCGGTCTGCCATTCGATGTGCGACAGGTTTTCCAGCGACTGGCCCGGCCACTCGAACGGCGTCCACTCCTGCTTCTGGTTGAAGTAGTGCAATTCGCGTCCGGACAGCACGAACCGCATGTCGGTGACGCCCGGTGTCGGCACCGCCTGCAACTCATAGCGCACGCGCGCGTCGCCGGACGGGAACAGCACCGTCGAGATTCGCGTGAGCTTGTTCAGGCTGGCGAGGAAGCCCGGATCGATCGTCAGCGCGCCGTGGCCGGCGCCCTGCGCGGCCACCCACCGGTCGCCCTGCCGCTCGATGACGCCAGCCAGCTGCGTCGTGACGAACTGCGTGATCACGCCGTTGTCGGGGCGCATGAAGCGTGCCATTTCGGGTAACGACGCATCGTTGTCGGAGTCGGCGAACGGATAGCGGCCGCCGAATGCCCTGTTCCAGTCGGCCAGGATTGCGGTGCGCCAGATCTCGTTCAGGCTCGCGGCGGCCGGCTGCACGACGACCTGCCACGACTGATCGAACGGCGCGCGGAACAGTTCGCCGAACCCCGACCACTGCTCGCCCAGGCTGGCGGCCAACCGGCTTGCGTAGTCGCGGCTGTCGGCGATGTCGGATGTCTTGCCCTGCAGCACCGACTGCGCGGCCAGACGCGCCATCGCGTCCGGATCGGCGCCGGAAACGATCTGCGACGCCTTGAGCCGCATCGCAGTGACCCGCTCGAGGTAGCGCGCGAGACTCAAGTCTCCAGTCGCGGCGAGCTGCGCGGCGGCTTTGCCGTTGCCTGGCGCACCTGACACCAGATCACTGCCGGTCAGGCGCAAGATCGGGCCGAAAGCCGTGGCAAGCGGCGCAAGCTGCGGCTGAGCCTGCTTCGACGGGTCCTTCTCGCTGCCGCCGACAAGTTGCTGCGCCTTGTTGATCAGGTTGTCGGCCAGCGACTGCGCATTCGCGCCGGTGCCGGCCTGGTAGACGACTGCGTTCATCAGCGCGACAAGCGGCGAGCGTTGCGGGTCGCCAAGCAGCGTCAACTGGTCGGCCGTGGCCGACAGCGTTGCGGCGGGTTGCCAGCGCAGGCCGTTGAGGAACAGCGCCCAGGCGCGCGCGTAGTCGTCGAAGTAACGCTGGCGCAGGTCGGCCTTCAAGGTCGACGGGGTGGCCTGGGTAGTCTTGACGTCGGATAACACCCAGTCGCCCGCAGCGTTTTGCCGCTCGCTCGCTTCGTCGATCGCCTTCGCGATCCGTTCGTCCCATGCTGCGCGCGTGAACACGCCCGGGACCGTCGCCGTGGTGTTGAACAGGCCGCGGCTGGTCGTATCGCCTAGCAGTGTCGCGAGCGACACGGGCGGATATTTGGCCTTCGCGTCGTCGAGGATCTGCTGGTACACAGCGTCGGTCGAGTTCTGGATGCCGCGCACGCCAATGACCGTCTGGCGGGTCGAAGCAACGAGGCCGAGATCCGGGGTGATTGCCGGCAACCCACCGCGGCCCAAATGGTCCGCAAAGAAGGCAATCGTGTGCTGGCGAAGGTCTTCCCAGGCGCCCGACGATAGCGGCGAGTTGCCCGGTCGCACGGGTGCCGCCGTTGCAGCGAGCTGCGGTGTCAGGAATGACGCGACAGCGCGTTCGGGCTTCGCGAGCATCAGGTAGGCCTTCAGCGTGTCGTAGGCGGCCTGTACCTGCGCATTCCCGCCGCTGGCGATCTCGGCGTCTGACAGGGACGCGAGCTGATGCAGGCGTTCCTCGAGCTTCTGACGGATCGGTGCAACGAGGATGCGGCTCGCCACGTTGGCGTAGCGCGGCCACAGTGCGTCGAGCAGCGCGCCGTCGCGGTTCAGGCCGAAACGGGTCAGCCAAGGGGCGCCGTCGCGCCGATGGACTTCGAGCGTGTCGATCTGCTTGTCGAGACGGTCCAGCGTCAACATCGCCTGGGTGCGATCCTGCGTTCCCGACAGCTTCGTGAGCGTGTCCCCGGCTGCCTGAATCGTCGCGCGGTTCGTGAAGCCCGACACCATCGTGCCGACGATCCACAAGCCGATCAGGGTCGTGGTGAGCCACGCGGCCGTCGTCGACAGCGAGAAGCCGACCCGGCGGCCGTGGATCTTGCGACTGTGCTCGGCGACCATCTGCCAGATCGTTCGATGTTGCGGGCCGAGCGGCAACTCGTCGTCTTCCGGGGCGCCGGATGCCGGAGGTGCCAGTTCCCGCGCCTTGAACAACGGTGCGAACAGGACGCCATGAACCGCGTGCCGCCAGACGCGGGACTGGGCGGTTTGCAGCACCAATCCCGACAACGCGACGCGCAGATCCGAAATATGCCGCGACAGCTCGGCGGGATAGCGGTCACCCGCATCCTTCGTCAAACGCACGACGCCCACGTCCGCGAGGTTGTAGGCGAGGTCGCCCAACGAAGCGTCGATCTCGTCAGCCTTGATGCGCGCGTTCGCCCACGTGAAGCCGATCGCTTCGTCGGGACTCGACGTTTCGTCGCCGAAATCCGTGACGTTGAGCAGATATGCGGGCGCCGCCCAATGCAGTGCACGTGCGTGACGGGCGAGCCGCTGCGAGAGATTGTCGGCGTCGAACGGCGCATGGGCCGAGCTGCGGTTACGCGTCACCGCGACGATCGCGTCGACCGGGCGGCGACGGCGCAGGCGGCGGATTTGCTCGAGCCAATCCGTGTCGAGCGTGTTGCTCGTTTGTTTCGCGTAGAGCAGGACGGTGTCGCCGGTGATCGCATAGCCGGTGTCGGCGAGGCCTGGTGCCAGGCGCTTGACGAGCGGTTCGTCGCCGGCAACCAGCACCCAGCGATCCCGGTAGGGCCAGCGCCAGCCGTGACGGTCGCGAAGACAATTACGCAACGCAGCACCGCGCGAGTCACCGAGCGGGGCATTGGCATCGCGCGGCTCAGATGATGAATCGATCTGTTTCGCGACCCAATACCGAATACGCCGCGCTGCCACGGCTGGGCGGGACGAAGCGTCGAAGCTGAACCACAGATACAGCACGACGAAGACGATGCACAGCGCGACAAGTCCCATCGCGCGCTGTTCGGCCGAGCGCAAGCCGACCCAGTCGCCCTTGAACCAGATTAGCAGCCCAGGCAGGATGACCACAATAACGACGCTCAGAATGTCGATCCGGAACTTGCGAAGCATATTGAATAGAAATTGAACCGAGTTTGCTCATACAGATGCAGGCGCGTTGGTAAGCGACGACGCGAATGCGGTTTGTTGCCGAAGTCTTTCGCCTCAACTCAGATGTCCACATAAGACGACTGCTGGGATGGCAGCAGTCGGGGCGGCGGATCGCACTTGCATACGCATAGATCATCGCTGAGCGCGCCTTCCCGACCGTCCGGCCCCCGCATCGACAAGCGCGGGCCTTGGCACACAATTTTTCCCACCGCCTGGCATGCGGAGCACCAGACATCGTCGCGCTCGTACGCCTGTTCGCGATCGCCGACCCGGTCGTTCGAATCGCCTCCCAATACCGTGCCGTCCGATGTTGTCTTGTCGCCTTTCAAAATGTCGTACCGCCTGACCATGATTTAATCTCCTGAGTTCCTGGGGGGCCGAGTGTTGCCCTGTGCGCTGCCGCGATGCAAAGAGCGGAAAAGACACCCGTGCCCCCCCTTCATTGCGGGTCGACATTCCGCAAAACAGTGAAGCAAGGTCCTTTCTTGCCGGCGGTCACAACCAGCTGGGCCGAACCATCCTGTGCCGCTGCCTTGGCTGCACACGCCACACCCAGCCAGGACGCGACTTCGCCTGCATGCCCGACCATGTAATCGATGTTCGCGGGCTTCGCGGCGATACCAGCCTTGACTACGGCCGTACTCGCCTCATTTGCTGTGACTGACTCGAGACCGCTTTGCCAGATACGATCGACGGCCGCGGGCTCCACGCGCCCCCAACGCAACGCACGTGCGAGGGCAACATCTACTGGGCATGTGTCAGTCTCGTTTGGTCGATGCAACCAGGCAATCGGCTGTATTTTGAATTCCCGCTGCACCCGCTCCGGTGCGACCAGAAGCGCAACGCCAGCCTCCGCGCTTCCTTCCGGCGGAAGCGCCTGAAGAATGGAGTTCAACCGAACGAACACAAGCAGACGTGCCTCGTGATCTCGCTTCTGGTTGATTCGATCCAGCCACGCGTCAAGCGCCATCAAGTCGGGAGGCGCTGGCAGTATCTTGGCTTTGAGTGACCGAAGATCGGATTTCGCCCATTGCTTGTTCCATGATGCCAACGCTTCATCCGCGTTCGCCGTGTCCGGCAATACCAACTGGATCGCCAGTTTCGATTCCGATGACAATGAACGCACCGCTTCAGCGACATCTTGGATCAGTGCCCCGAACACCCACTCGCGCACGTGACGACGTCGCTCGTCGTCGATCATGAATCGCTTCCCGTCTTCGTCTGCGTCGGGTTGCTCGAACCAGCGTGCGTTCACCGGAGGCGTATCGGGTTTCGACGCGGTCCGCGGTTCGAGTTTGATCGAACCCTCCAGCAATTTGTCGAACGGCTCTTCTTTCGCATCGCTCGCAAACCGGTATGTAGCAGCAACAAGCGCAAGCGGGCAGTTGGCCTGATCGAATACGCTATTCACGTGCTTTCCTCGCGCTGCGTTCCACTCGATGGCGTCCAGCCGACGCCCCTCGTAGACGCTATAGCGCCGCAACACGACGAAGGCTGCAACGCCAACCGGATACGCGGTGACGCATATCCAGAACCATAGGGTTCGCGTTGACTCGCCTTTCGGCCAGAACAGCAGGACGGCGAAAACTCCGGCCAGCACGATCACGAAAAACACGATAGTCCAGATGAAGCGCGAAGGAGGTTTGTCCGGTACGGGTTCCTCCGGTGGCAGCTTTTCGAAGTCAACGGCCATCGGTCATTCTCAAAAGGCGTTAGGCCGAGGGCGAAGACTACGAGACACCGCATCCCACACCGCAATGGTTTCTGCCTCAGTCAAGGATGCCTTGTCAATCTTGTCCTGCAATACTCTGTTCGGCGCGCCGGTATCCATGTCCAAAGTAAGCAGTGGCGTTTCCGCACTGCCCGTTTTTGAGTTGGCCTCCAACGTCAAATGATGTCCTGGAATTCCCAGCGTCGTTTTCCCCGATACCAACCATTCCACGGCCTCTATACCTTCCAAAGTGACTCGGCCTTTCCGAATCGTTCGTCCACCGTTATGACGTAGCACGCCGTTTATAGATTCGCCTCGCTCCAGAAGAGTGTTCGGCTCCTGAATCTCGGTATCGGTTTCGATGTCGAAACTGACATCCCGGTGATTGAGTGGTACAAATTGGGTAGCCACCACCTCCGGATTGCCTGCCTTCCCTGGAAGAAACCCACCCAGGAAGCAAACCCCAGGCACCGCGGGAATACTTTTGTCTGCACGCCCTTCTACTCTTCTCAGCAGATCGAAGATCAGCTGCTTTTTTTCCGGTACATCATTGATCAACTCTCCCGGTATGCCGTAGGGTGTGCCCTTGTTTTCTTTGACATACTCGCTGTTAATTTGATCTCTCGCCTCGATCTGAAGTTTGATTTGATATCCAGCATCCCACTTGTAGGCTTCTACAAGCCGGCTCATGTCGCCAGACTGTCCTTCATATTTGAGATGGACAAAGTACTTGGTACCTTTACTTGGTCCCTCACCGTACTCGTAAAGGAAGCGATATCCCAACGGACTTGTTGTCGCCTTTAACGTCGCCTCGTATGCATCGATCGCGTGACGATACTCATCCGCCGACATTGCCTTTGCATCGAACGACACCCCCTGAATCTTAGCGCGCCCGAAAGTCAAGACATCGCCAGGCATACTGATCTGATATCGTCCGATACAGTGAACATTCATCTTCTCGGTCAGAGTATTCACAATCGCCCCCTCTTTCTCATTAAGCCCAGTTGATTTATTGCAGCCGGCAAAAAATATTGAAAATATGGATATCACTGAAATCTTGATCAGAGTCATGATTTGTATGCCATATTCGTAAACCGAACATTGTAGGCAATCTTAGTAATCGCCCACAACGCAAATAGTTGCTGAGGCCGTTCTTTATAAGCGCCCTCGTGATCAACGCCCTGGTAAGGAACGCATACCTTAACTTTGCCACTCGGCGCTCTTCCGGAACGTTTTGGCACTGTGCCATCACCGTCTTCCGCCGCTGGCTGGATGTCGAATATCGCAAGATCTTCTTGTCCTCCGCGCGAAGACATCATCCCGATAGTCCCTTTTCCCGTCTCCGAAATCAATCGACCATTGAGCGGATTATTTATTTGTGGAAATTTCGAAACAATTTCATGCCGTGAAGCGATCCTACGCGTCCACATCACGTCACCCCATGCTTTGTGCTTTGGATCTTCACCATAAAAAGCATAGGTATTGCCGTGATAATTTCCAGATATTTTTTTGTGAAACGAAATAACATCATCCTCTATTATCTGAGCATATGCAATCCAGCTTTTATCGATGGATTTCTTCTTCCTGTCCAGTGGATCGACAAGCTTGTCGTCAATCAGACTCCACCATTGCCCGCGGCTCAGATAGATTTCCTTGTACGGGTCGGAAGCGGGTAAACTAATCAAGCGTGCTCCGTCCTGCACCTTCAGCCAACCCATCCCATACTCGATGCTGGGAAGCAATTGGAGCGGCCCTGGTGCCTGAGCGAACACCGCGGTCATTTCCGCTGAGTTCGAACCCAGCGCCAATCCGGCGGGCATTTCAGTGCCGGCTTTCACCCGTTTATAGGCGGTCGCCGCCCCTGTCGTTGGCATGACGCCATGAGCGATACCTAGGACATTGCTTCGTTTGTTGAGGACCTCGGAGTAGTATCTCGCAACAAGGCCGCCCATCGAGTGCGTCACAATAACGACATGGGTGCACATGTAACCCTTGTCGCGGTAATGCCGCATGAAGTCGTCGATTCTTTCGTTCAGACGCTTGGCAGAAACCTCATTTGACTGCAACCAGTTGTAGCCGACGGCATGAACGGGAAGCTGATATCGATATGACATGGCGACTTCGTCATGCGTCAACAGATCAACCGTGGGCGCCTGTGCAACCAGTCTCTTCATCAATTCCGATCGGAGCCCTTCTCGTGCCCTTAAAGGATCGTTAAGGGCATTTTCAAGCCAGGGCAGGAAAGTTCCGTAGCTCATGTTGCCAACCTCACCCCAGCCGCGCCGCTTCAACTCTGCATCTGTTTGCGCGGTACCTTGGGGGATATCCCCGCCCCCATAGACCACGGTGGTCTGCGGATCAAGGAGCCGTTTTCGCTTTTCAGGGCCCCTCATGCCCCAGTCTTTCAACACGCTCCAAGTGCCATTGACCAACCACACCGGGCTTCCGTCTGAACCCATCAAATTAGTACCCATCACGCCAGGTACAAAAATGACGGGAATTACCCTCGTTGGAATCATTGGGCACACAGCAATGCTGTCATCGCACGGTGACATTACGGACGAGTAGTGAATAGAGCCATCTTCGGCTATTTTAGGTGGAATGATACGTTCAATTGTTGCCATGCAATCTCTCTAATCTATTCTGCGACAGAAAGGTCGGGAACGAATAGCATTGTGGTCGGGCTATTTGATCTCCACTCTTATTCGGCGTCGATACGGAGGCGCACGCCATCCGCAAATATGCTCTTCTGGAGCCCCGTTTTCCCGTTCGCGTCAGTGATACCTCTGAGCACGCTCCCGTCCTCACGAATAATCGAGAACTTGTGATGGGCGACAGGCTTGCCGTCAAAGGGCCACTGGAGAGCGAACTCCTCATCGAAGTTCGCGTGCTTCCACGTGTTCATGGATTCGCCCAACGACGACGGTCCTTGGCGGCTGAATGCCGCGGACTTGATAGTCCGATTACCCTGAGTGCCGTCCTCGATACCGTTGGACGAGATCCGGACGTAGGAACCGCCACATTTGAGTATCAGCTCGCTTTTCGCTTCGATCGTGACCCGCCCGTTGGCACTGGTCATCCGCATGTCCTTCTCGGACATCAAGTGCATCTCGTCACTCTGCGCCTGGATCTCGACCCTGCCACGAGCTGCAAAAAGTTTCAGCCCGAGTTTCTGTGCAAATAGCGATACGAGTTCGCCCGCGGCAACCGTGAACCGCTTCATGACGCCGATATCAGCGTTTCCGCCGGCGGTGGCAATCAGATTGTCGTTCGCAGTAAGTTGAAGATCGGTTCCGGATGCCAGTCCCATCCCGTCCGGCGCACTGACAAGCACGCCCGATTTTTTCAGTTCCTTGAGCGTTCCGTCGAGCAACGCGCGTTGACGGTCGTAATCCGCCGCGACAGCTTGCGCTGCACTGGCCGCCTCACTGAGAGACCGCATCTGCTGCAGTGCCAGATCGAGCAACCCCTGGGCGCCCTGCATCGCAAGTTGTTGACCCGAGGCACTCGATTGAGCTTCAGCGGTGACAAGCACCCCTTTTGCGCCCCGAACCGAGACGTGCTCATCCGTCCGGAGCTCAGCCCCCTTGCCTCGCTCCTTGCGCTCCCCATCGACCATATGCCCGAGATTGAGCTCACTGGTCTGAAACGGCGTCGTCAGATGAATATGCTCGACACCCTCCTTGTCCTCCATCCGCAACTCGTTCTGCGCGGCCGTGCGGATCAGGTTCCGAGTGTGATTCAGGTTGTTGACGAGATCCGGATGCAGGCTGTCGTGCATCGCGCCGATAATCACGGGCCGATCCGGATGGCCGTCCGTAAAGACGATCGCCACCTCCGCCCCGTCGATCAGCGGGAAATGATGCCCATAGTTGTCGCCGCTATACGGCTTTGCGAACCGCACCGGCCGGCTCGTGCCACCCGGACTCCACTCATCGAGATCGAACGGCAGCTTGATCACGTACCAGCCCTGCTCGGTCAGGTACGCGTACTTGTAGTCGCCCGGTGACGTAATGCGGGCCGGCAGGATGCCGTCGATAGCCGGTCGCTCGATCGAGGTCATCGGCGTACGCCAGACCCGGTCCGACGCAATTCCCTCGAAGCTCACCCAAAATGATTCACTGCGCCCGCCGCGCGATTCGACCGACGTGATGAAGATCCCGTGCTTCGCATCGGCCTGAACCGGGTCGACGCGCATCACCTCGCCCGCTTCGAGCCAGAACGGATTGCCCGCGCCGTTGAAGGTAATCTGCGCGGCTAGATACTCCTCGTGGCGCCGACGAGCGATCTGCTGACCTTCCTCCGGCGTCTCGTAATGCTCGCCCCAGCGGTAGTCGACACCGTTCGTCGACTTGTCCGCGCGCGCGGCGTTTTCCTCGACGAGCAGCGACACACCGGCCTGCCGGTGGTTGTAATCGTGCAGCCGCACGGCTTCAGGCACGCGCCGGGTCCGCTTCTCGAGCGTCTTGATCGCGTCCCGGCCGGCGCTCTCCAGCCCCGAGTCGCGCCGATACGACACGGTACGTTGCTTGCGCGCGTACGCATCGAGATCGTCGCCGAACACCAGCACCGCGTGATCCTTCTTCTGCTCCCAGCGAAACCAGATTCCCTCTTCCGCGCACAGGCGCCGGATAAAGGCGAACGTGGTCTCGTGATACTGGGTGATGTATTCGTGCCGCTTGTACTTCCCGCGTAGCTGGAACTGGAAGTCGACGCCGGCCCGGTAGCCGTAATGGCGCAGCGTATCGGTGACGATCTCCTCGACCGACTGCTTCTGGAACAGCCGGCTCGTCACGCCCCGATTCAGATCGGCGAGCGTGGGCTCGAGCCGGACCCGATAGTGCGTCTCGTCCGCCGAGGTGCCGAGCTCATCGAACTCCGTGATAACGCCGTGGATCGTGTATGCCGGCGGCATCTTGCTGAATTGCGCCGCCCGCTCGCCGAACATCCTGCGCAAGTAGTCCATGTTCGGATCGACCGGGGCGATGATGAATTTCGCCGGGCGACCGACCATCTGATCCATCGGAATACCGGCCATCGGGCTCGTGAACTCGATGTCGTAGCGATACAGCTCGCTCACGGCATCCCGCCCCGCGAACTTGAGGACGGACGTTGGCGCCGGATGTGGCGCCAGCTTCAATTCATAAGCCTGGGTAGGCAGGATCATCGACATGCAGGAATTCTCATGAACGCGCGAGAGGGACGGACAACAACGCCGGGGCCATGACGGCCCCGGCGGCTCATGCGACAAACGTCAAATCAGCTCTTGGCCTTCGGCATCTGCGACACCAGCGACAGCCCGATGTCCATGCCCTCCACCTGGAAGTGCGGGATGATGAAGAGCTTGATGCGGAAGAAGCCCGGGTTATCCTCGATGTCCTCGACGGTCACCTTCGCGTCGCGCAGCGGGTGCGAGGCCTGCAGTTCGTCGCCCGGATCCTTCATCTCGGTCACGAGACCCTTGATCCAGCTGTTCAGCTCGAGCTCAAGCAGACGCCGATCCTTGGTCGTGCCGATGTTCTCGCGCTGGATCAGCTTCAGATAGTGGGCAATCCGCGACAGCAGGAAGATGTACGGCAGGCGTGCGTTGATGCGGCTGTTGGCCGTCGCTTCCTTGGTCTCGTACAGCGCGGGCTTTTGCGTCGAACTGGCCGAGAAGAAGCACGCGAAGTCGTGGTTCTTGTAGAACGACAGCGGAATGAAGCCCAGATTCGCGAACTCGAACTCACGCGTCTCCGGAATCAGCACTTCCGTCGGGATCTTCGGCTGCACGCCGGTGCCGAGGTCGTACAGGTGGACCGGCAGATCCTCGACCTTGCCGCCAGCCTGCGGGCCGCGGATCTGCACGCACCAGCCGTTGTTCACGAAGCTGCGCACCATGTTGGCCGCGAACGCGAAGGAGGCGTTGACCCACAGGTACTTGTCGTGGTCCGGGCCCTTCACGGCTTCGTCGTAGTTGAACGCGCGCACCGGCGTCGTGTCCTTGCCGTACGGCAGGCGCCCCAGCACGCGCGGCATCGTCAGGCCGACATAGCGTGCGTCATCGGTGTCGCGGAAGCTCTTCCACTTGATGTACTCGGCGCGATCGAAGTAATTGCCGATGTCCTGAATGGCCGCCACTTCCTCCATCGACTGCTTGCCGAAAAACGCTGCGCCGACCGAGCCGATAAACGGCATGTGCGCGGCGGCCGCCACCTTCGAGATGTTGCGCAGGAGCGCCACGTCCATCGGCGAGTTCTCGAACTCGAAGTCGCTGATCATCGCGCTGATCGGCTGGCCGCCCGGCGTGTCGTATTCCTCGATGTAGGTCAGGCGATACAGGCCGCTCTGGATCAGTTCCGGCGTGTCCTCGAAATCGCGTTGCAGTGCATCCTTCGATACGTCCAGCACTTCGATACGCGCATTCTTGCGGAAGTCCGTGCGTGACACGAGCATCTTGAGACCGCGCCAACGGCCCTCGAGCGCCTGGAATTCCGGCGTATGCATCACGGCGTCGAGCTGGCGGCTGATCTGCCGGTCGAGCTGACCGATATGGAAATCGAGTAACGACTTGTCGAGACGGTCGACCGGCTTGCTTTCCTTCGCGATCAGGTTGAGCAGCGCGTCCATGCCGCGCGCGACGCGTTCGTCGGCCGATGCCTCCGACAGCGTGTCGTTATCGCGGAACGCTTCGAGCGGACGCGCCTCGGCGACCGTCTTCAGGTTGATCTTGTTGCACAGCGCGGCGTAGACGCTGTCGTTTTCGAGCACAACGGTCTCGGCTGCCCCCTGACGGGATTCGTTCTGTTTCATTGCTTGTCCTGTCTGCGTATGTAAAGCGATCTGGTTGCGGAATGCGGTAAAGGCTCGCTTGGGCCGGCCGCGTTCAGGCATGGCCTTCCGGTTGCGTCGCGGCCGTCGCGATCTGCGACAGCTCGCCGCGCAGCTTGTCAGACAGGCGCTTGTCCTTCAGGATCTTCTCGAACTCGCGGCGGAACGTGCCGTTGTCGAGCAGGTTGCTCTTCAAATCGCGCATCAGATTGCGCATCGCCAACATCGCCTGCAGTTCCGGGATCTGGCGCGCAACCTGTTCCGGCTCGAAGTCCTTCATCGAGCGGAACGACAGATTGACCGGCAATTCCGAGCCATCGCCGGCCAGGGTGTTCTCCGCGGCGATCTTGAGATCGGGCGCATAGTCCGCCAGGACCGCATCGAAGTTGTTCTTGTCGATGTTGACCTTCTTGCGCTCGGCCAGCGGCGCCTGCTCGCGGCCCGCGCTGAAGTCGCCCGCCACGAGCAGCTTCAGCGGCAGCTCGATCTTCTTCTGGGCGCCGCCCGTATGCAGATCCAAGGTAATTGAAACGCGACTTTTCGGAATTTCTCTCTGGAAGCTATCCATTTGCAATCCTTAGTTGTTAATGGTCGAGCACGGCGCAGACGCACACCGCATCCGGCACGATGTCGACGTGGTCGCTACCTTGCGCACGTGTGCCAAGCACCTGATGCACGGTGTGTCCCGATCGATTATTCATCGTGTGGTCTCCGTTCGTACGGCGAAATCGAACGGGACTTATACATGGTAAACACGGCACACGTCAAAGCTTGTTGCGTATTAGCCTCTAAATAAAAGCCCAATCAAATGTCAAATTTCATGTCTATTTTTATGGATTTAACGTTTATCAACACCAATTCAGACAGTTCCCGATGCAATCACATCTGCTGTCAATTATCTCGGTATTTCATATCGCACCATATGCCCGCCATACAACGGCCACACCAGAATCTCAAAATAACCACAACTCCGTAATCTCAATAATAAAAATCCAAAAAAATGTGCCTTCGTGGTTTTTACGATCTCACGATCCGCCACGATTCCAATTAGTAAACCAAACTACTTGGCTATTGCACTGCTCGATCAGGATCATGTATAGGCTTACGCACTTGAACCGATAACGAACAAACAGACCATACTCATGCGGATCGATAAACCGCTGTTCCACGAGGGGCTCATCCTGACGCAGCAGCACTTCCAGCAGCAGGCGCGCTGGGCCGAATTTGCACTCCATCAATTCGCGACGGCTGCGCTCGCGCAACCGTGGGGCACACTAGGCGTCGAGGTCGACGAGGAAGCGCTGGCCACTGGCCGCATCAAGCTCACGCGACTCAAGCTTCGGTTTACGGACGGCACGCCGATCGATACGACCCTCGCCGATCCACTGCCTTCCGCGCGCGATCTGACTCAAGGCGTCCCCGCCGATCTGCAGAGCGTTGTCGTGCTCGCCGCGCTCGCACTGCCGAATGCGAACGGCAACAACTGCCGCTTCGACGAGGCCACGCTCGCGCGCCCACGCCGCTCGTACCGGGAGTTCGTCAAGGTCACGGACCTGAACGGGACGGGAGAAACGGAGATCGCGGCCGAGCGCCACGCTGTGCGCCTGCTGTTCGACTTCGAGTCACATGCGGACGACACGGTTTGCGCGATCGCACGGCTTACGCGAGGAACAAATGGCCAGTTCCAGATCGATCAGCGGTTCGTGCCGCCGTGCCTGACGCTCGGCAGTCATCCACTGCACCTTGAGCGCATCAATCGCCTGGCGGACATCCTGCATGCCAAGAGCCTCGCGCTCGGCGTGCGCCGCAGCGAGCGCATCGATCAGGTCGCCGAATACGGTGTCGCCGATGTGCAGCTCTTCTGGCTGCTTCACTGCATCCATGCCGCCTGGCCGCAACTGAGGTTGTTCGCCACCCACCCCGGCCGATCGCCGGAGCACCTGTACGCCACGCTCGCGCAACTGGCCAGCGCGCTGATGACCTTCTCGACTTCGTCTGATCTCACGGACATTCCGGCGTACGACCACGCGCGTGCCGACAAAGTGTTCACGAAGCTCGAAGCGATGATTCGCGACCTGCTCGACGCGATCATTCCGTCGCGCGTCGTGTCGATCGGCCTCACCCGCCAGAGCCCGACGACGTGGACCGGGCAGTTCCTCGACGAGCGGATCGTCGAAGGCGCTGCCGACTGGTACCTGTCGGTCAATGCGCCGACACCCGCCTTCACGCTCGTCGAGCAGTTCCCGCGGCTCTGCAAGATTGGCGCGCCGGACGAAGTCGAACACATCGTCAATTCCGCGCTCCTCGGCATTCCGCTCAAGGCCGTACAGCGTGTACCGGCCGCGATTCCGGTGCGGCTCGACAACCAGTATTTCGCGCTCGATTCGAATGATCCGGCGCATGCGCGCATGCTCGCCGCGCGCGCCTGTCAGATCTACCTGCCGGCGTCCGTGCCCGACGCCTCGCTCGAACTCTACGCGGTGCTTCGCTCATGAACGCCCTGACTTCTAGCCGTAGTGAAGCGGCCCTCCCGCAGGAAGCGCCTGGCGCCGGCCGCGTGCCGGGCAGCGGTATCCGGGACCTGCTGAGCAATACGGCGCTGCTCGTCACGACATTGGCGCCGGGCGGCCGGACGCGCGATGCGGACGAATTGCGCGAACACTGCGGACAGCTCATCAACCAATTCTCGACCGCGCTGCAGCAGCGCGGTTATCCGGACGACGTACGCAATGAGGCGCTGATCGCGCAATGCGGCTTGCTCGACGAGGTGGCGCTGCGGCATCTGCCGCTCGATGTAAGGTCCGAATGGGCCGGGAAGCCGTTGCAGGTCGAGCGCTTCGACCTGCACGATGCCGGCGAGCGCGTGTTCGACCGGCTCGAGGAGCGCATGCGAGAAACACCGCCGCAGACCGATCTGCTCGAGTGTTATTCGGCCATCCTCGGGTGCGGTTTTGTCGGCCGCTACGCCCGTGACGCGCTCGAGGGGGAAGCAAAGCGCGCGGCGCTGATCGATTCATTGGATGCCCGGTTGAACAAGCTCCGCCCATCGTCGGACCGGCCGTTCATCACCGATCGCGCCGGCCTGCGCCTGTCCGACTGGTTCTACCGGCTGTCCCCGTGGGCGATCGCGGGTTTCGCTTGCGTAGCCGTGGCGATCGTCTGGGGCGCATGGGCCACGGGGCTCGACATGCAGGTTGCGCAACTCGTATCCGCAAAGGTCGCCCGGCCGTGAAATCCGACCTGCCTGTCCTGTCCGCGACATCGGCGCCGGCACCCGACCATCCTCACGAGGGGCTCGGCTACCCGTTCCGAGTGATGACCGTGTTCGCGACCGCGTCGGCGCTTGCGTTGATCTGGCTTGTGCTGCCGCTCGAGCGCGGCATGGTCTGGACGCTCACGGCGATCATCGGGCTCGTTGCCGTCGCGCTCATCGGGTGGCGCAGCCACCAGTTATTCCGCGTGCGTGAGCAAAGCGCACACATACTGGCGGCGCTCGGTGAGGCGACCGCGGAGATCCCCGTCAAACTTCGCACGCGCATGCCGTTGGTGCTCGTGACGGGCGACGGCTTGTCGGCGCTGTTCAACCAAGCTGGAGAGGCACGACATGCGCACGTCGGCGACGGCGGGATCTGGCTGCGCGTCGATCGCGTGCAGGATCTGCCACGGCTGGCCGTGGCGGTCAGGCAGTGGCGCGATGGACGCGCGCCGGACGGCGTCGTGCTGACGGTCGCGCCCGCCCTGCACACGGGAACGGACATGCTGACACAACAGCTGCGTGCCGTACGGCAGGCGTTCGCCGATGCGGCGCGCATGCTCGGCGTGAGATTGCCCGGGTATGTTGCGATCTACCAGCGGCTTACGACCGGCCCCGCCAGTCCCGCGATACCGCAGTGGTACGGGGTGTCTTCCGCTACCCACCTGGTGGACGCGGGCCGTTTCGAACCGGTGATCCGTGCCGCCGAGAACGAGATGCAACACGCGGCCGGAGAACAGACCACGGCGGTTCGCACCGCGGCCCTCGCATCGATCATCGGATGGACGCAGCGGGTCGTGATCGGCGCACTGACGGATCGTCATCATCCGGCGACGCCCTCGACACTGTTCGGCGCCGGCTGGATCGACTGCGGCCCCGAGAGCGGAACGGGGAACCCTTGGGAACGTGACGTCGAGATGCAGATTCGGGTGATGCGGGCCGATGCCAGCGCCTCGCCACTGCCGTGGCCGCTGCCGCAACCGTTGATCGAGGCGATGCCTCACCGGCATTGGATATCGCCACGCATGGCGGCCATCGCTCATGCGCTCGCGTTGCTGGCGTGTGCGGCCGCTGTCGCCTTCTGGGGCGCCTCAAAAAATAATGAGGCGTTGCTGACGCGTATCAGCACCGATCTCGATCGGTATTCGATGACCCCGGCCGCGCACGATGCCGCGAAGCGCGACGCATTGAAGGTCCTCATCGCCGATCGCGACCGGCTCGACTTGTATGCGCGCACGGGTGTTCCGCTGCGCCTGTCGTTCGGCATGTACCGGGGCATGCACGTGATGCCGGCGCTGAACGACGCGATCGCCTCCTACGAACCGCCCCCCGCCCCGCCGCCGCCCGCCGTCGTCACGCTGGACAGCATGTCGCTGTTCGACAGCGGCAAGTCCCGACTGAAGTCAGGCACCACGCGCGCGATGGTCGGCGCGCTCGACATGATCAAGGCGCATCCCGACAAACGGATTCTCGTCGCGGGCTACACCGACAACGTCGGCAATTCGGATAGCAACCTCAAACTTTCGACGGCGCGCGCGCAAGCCGTGCGCGACTGGCTGATTGACGCGTCTGGTATTCCGGCCACGCAGTTCGCCATCCAGGGCTACGGCGTAACGCGACCGATAGCGGACAACGACACGCCCGACGGGCGCGCGCGAAACCGACGCGTCGAGATCACGCTGATCCCGGACGTCGGCAAATAGAAACAGTTTTACCCCCGGAGCAAACCACTTCGGGATTCTGAGGCTCGGGGGCTGACTCCGAGTATTGGTAGCAGTACGAAAAAATGGAGTGAAAGATGGCAATTCCGGCATATATGTGGCTCAAGGACGACGGTGGCGCCGACATCAAGGGCTCGGTGACGGTTCAGGGCCGCGAAGGCAGCGTCGAGCTCGTCGAATTCGGTCACGGCGTGCACATCCCGACCGATGGCAACACGGGCAAGCTGACTGGGACGCGCGTTCACAAACCGATCACGCTGACCAAGGAAACCGACGCGTCGACGCCGTACCTGTACAAGGCGGTAACAAGCGGCCAGACGCTGAAGTCGGTTGAGATCAAGTGGTACAAGATCGACGACGCGGGCAAGGAAAAGGAGTACTTCAACACCAAGCTCGACAACGTGAAGGTCGTCGCCGTGAATCCGGTGATGCACGACATCAAGAACCCGGACTACGAGAAGCACAACCACCTCGAGAACGTCGAGTTGCGCTACGAGACGATCACCTGGTCGTACAAGGACGGCAACATCATCCACAAGGATACGTGGAGCGAGCGTTCCTGATCCTGACCGATTGGTCGGAACCGACTGGCTCCCTGGCGGTTCCTTTGCCGGCCTGACCGATTCAGGCTGGCCTTTTTACATCCGCGGGTGGCGCGCCCAACGGCTGCCGCCGCCCCAATCCCGACCGCCCTGTCATGACTCTGCGAGACACCACTCACTTGCTCCGCCAGCTCAATCCGCACTGCGCGAAAACACTCGAGGCGGCCGCGAGCCTATGCCAGGGTCGGCTTTCGGACGAAATCACCGTCGAACACTGGCTGCTGAAGCTGATCGAGGCAGGCGACGGCGACATTTCGGCGGTCCTGCGACACTACGGGATCGACATTGATGCCGTCTGGAATGCGCTGATCGCCGCGATCGAGCACCTGCCCCGCAACCTGCGCGGCAAGCCGGCGCTTTCGCCACAACTGGCAACGATGCTGCAGGATGCGTGGCTTCGCGCATCGCCCGAGGGTGACGATGCGTCGATCCGGTCAGGTAACCTGTTGCAAGCGATCGTCGACGCGCCGCACGTGTTGCGCGCGCAGAATGCATGGCCGCTGCTGTCGATCAGCAGCGCACAGATTGAGCGGCTCCTGCCGCGTCTCGCGCACCGCTCCTGCGAAAGCAGGCTCGACGAACACGAAGCCGATGCCGGCGAGCCGGTCACGGCGATGTCCAACGATGCGCGTGCGGGCGTGCCCACGGCTACCGAAACCCAAGCGCCCCGACGGACGACCGAGGGCGACGCACTCGCCCGCTTCGCGATCGACCTGACCGACAAGGCCCACAACGGTCAGATCGATCCGGTGTTCGGTCGCGATCGCGAGATCCAGCAGATGGTCGACGTGCTCGCGCGGCGGCGCAAGAACAATCCGATCCTCGTCGGCGAGCCCGGCGTCGGCAAGACCGCGCTCGTCGAAGGCCTCGCGCTGCGCGTCGCAGAGGGGAGCGTGCCGAACGTGATTCGAAATGTACGCATCCTCACGCTGGACCTGGGTTTGCTGCAGGCCGGCGCCGGCGTGAAGGGCGAATTCGAGCAGCGCCTGAAGAACGTGATCGACGAAGTGCAGGCGTCGCCCGTGCCGATCCTGCTGTTCATCGACGAAGCGCACACGCTGATCGGCGCGGGCAATGCCGCCGGCGGCGCCGACGCAGCGAACCTGCTCAAGCCCGCACTCGCGCGCGGCGAGCTGCGCACGATCGCGGCCACTACGTGGTCCGAGTACAAGGAATACTTCGAGCGCGACGCCGCGCTCGAGCGCCGTTTCCAGATGATCAAGGTCGATGAGCCCGACGACGACACAGCGTGCCTGATGCTACGAGGGCTCAAGAGCCGATACGCGACATACCATAATGTGCACATCAGGGATGAGGCGCTCGTCGCCGCGGTCAAGCTCTCGCGCCGCTACATTCCCGCGCGGCAGTTGCCGGACAAGGCGGTTGACCTGATCGATACGGCCGCCGCCCGCGTACGCATGGGTCTGGAATCCCCGCCGGCGGAGCTGCAGCGCGCCCGGGCCGCGGTCTCCGCGCTGGAACTGGAAGTCGACATGCTCGAAGCCGATCAGCAAGCCGGTATCGACGGTGCGGACGCACGCCGTGCCGCGCTTGACGCAGCGCTCGCAAACGCGAAGGCAACGCTGGCTGATTTGCACGCGCGCTATGAGCAGGAATGCAAGCTCGTTCAGGCGCTGCACGAACAACGCGACCTCGATCCATCCAAGCGCGACGACGCGTCGCTGGCGCACGCACGCCACGCGCTCGCCAGCGTGCAGGGCAAGGCGCCGTTGATCTTCGTCGACGTCGACGCCCAGGCGATCGCGCGCGTGGTCGCCGAGTGGACCGGCGTGCCGGTCGGCAATCTGGTCGAGGATGAACTGCGGAGCCTCCTCGCGCTCGAAGCTCAGCTCGCCAGGCGCGTGGTCGCACAGGACGACGCGTTGGCTGCACTGGCCGAAAGCCTGCGTACCGCGAAAGCGGGACTCAAGAACGAGCATGCGCCGCTCGGCGTCTTCCTGCTCACGGGGCCATCGGGCGTCGGCAAGACCGAAACGGCGTTGGCTCTGGCCGACCTGCTGTTCGGTGGGCAAGGTGCGCTTACGACGATCAACATGTCGGAGTACCAGGAATCGCACACGGTGTCGCAGTTGAAGGGCTCTCCGCCCGGCTATGTCGGCTATGGTCGCGGCGGGATACTGACCGAGGCCGTGCGGCAACGCCCGTACAGCGTCGTGCTGCTCGACGAAGTCGAAAAGGCGCATCGCGACGTGCTCGACCTGTTCTATCAGGTGTTCGACCGCGGCATGATGCGCGACGGCGAAGGGCGCGAGATCGATTTCCGCAATTGCGTGATCCTGATGACGTCCAACCTCGGTAGCGTCCAGATCGACGAGGCGACTGCCGACGATGCCGAAACATCGCAAGCCGACCTGATCCAGGCCATTCATCCGCAACTCGTGTCGCACTTCCAGCCGGCTCTGCTCGCGCGCTTCCAGACACTGGTTTACCGGCCGCTCGACGTGACCGCACTCGCTTCGATCGTACGTCTGAAGCTCGCCAAGGTCGCCGACCGCTTGCGCAGGCAGCATGAGGTCGAGCTCACGTGCGACGACCCGCTGATCGGCGCAATGGCCGAGCTGTGCCTTGCTCGCGAATCCGGCGCGCGCAATGTCGATGCATTCCTCAATCAGCGCATTCTGCCCGCCGTGTCCCGTGAGTTGCTTGCGCGCATGGCTGCCGGCAACACGCCGGCCCGGATCTTGCTCGCGAGTTCGGCCGATGGCAACGTGACGATCGACTTCGTCGATCGCGACAACAACACTGTCGTCGGCCATCCGGCGCCCGCGGCGATGATCGCATAACAGGAGCGACACCGTGCCGGCAGGCCCATCCCTTTATGACATGCTGCTCGGGCAGATCGGTGGCGAACCGCTCGATGCGTACGACGACCGAACGCTGGAATGCTTGAGCGTGCAGCAAAACGTGCGGCGCATCCTGAACACGCGCGCCGGCGCGCTCAAGCATCTGCCTGACTACGGTCTGCCGGACCTGACGAACATCTACAAGGCGCTGCCTGCGTCCGCGCACATGCTCAAGGAGCAAATGGAAGCGACGCTGCTGAAATTCGAGCCACGCATCCGTTCGATCGACGTCGAGATCCTCGAGAACGACGACCCCGGCGTGCTCGTGAGTTTCGAAATGACGTGCCATCTGAAGAAGGCCGGACTCGTTCGGTTCGGCACGTACTTCGAGCCGCCCGGGCGGATGCGGTTGGAGCGAATGCAACAGGCGAAATCCGGCAGATATTGACCGTTCCACAAATCGCGACATCACCAAAGTGTGGCCTGCTTCCAGTAAGGAGCGGCCGACGACGCCGACATCAATCGCGTTGCCGTTCAGGCTTTCGGCGACGGGCGTGGCCGCCTGGAAGTGCTTCCACTCAATCGTGTACGGCAGAGCCTTCAGCACGCCGGGAACACCGTCCACCGGGCTTCACGGCAAGTCGTTCGAATGATTCCTCGATAGATATTTCGTGCACGAAATAAATCCTGGTCTATATTTCGCATACGAAATACCTACCCAAACGAGGACGGCCATGACGTCGGAACCTGTCGAGTTTTGCGCCGCCGACGGCTATACGCTGCGCGGCACGCTGTGGTCGCCGGACGCGTCGCCGCGCGCGCTGGTGTTGATCCATCCGGCCACCGCCGTGCCGGAGCGGCTGTACGCGGGATTCGCGCGCTTCCTGACCGAACGCGGCTTCGCGGCGCTGACTTACAACTATCGCGGCATCGGCGCGTCGCGGCCCGCGCGGCTCAGCGCGCTGCAGGCCAGCATGCGCGACTGGGTCGAGCTCGACGTGGGTGCCGCGATCGCGTGGGCGCGCGATGCGTACGCGGGGTTGCCGCTGCTGGCGGTCGGGCACAGCGTCGGCGGCCACGCGATCGGGCTGTCGGCCGGCACCGCGCATCTGCGCGCGGCCGTGCTCGTCGCCGCGCACGCGGGCAGCACGCGGCTGATTTCCCGCGCGGCCGAACGGCTGAAGGTGCGGCTGATCCTGCGCGTGCTCGGCCCGCTCGCGTCCGCACTGCTCGGCTACGTGCCCGGCAAGCGGCTCGGGCTCGGTGAGGACCTCCCCGCCGGCGTGTTCCGCGAGTGGAGCCGCTGGACCACGTTGCCGCGCTACTTCTTCGACGATCCGACGCTCGGGGCAGCCGAGCGCTTCTCGAAGCAGCAGTTGCCGATTCTCGCGCTCGGCTTCGACGACGATCCGTGGGCAAACCCGCCCGCGATCGACCTGCTGGTAAGCTACCTGACCCGGGCGGCCGTCGAACGCCGCCAGATCGATCCGAACGCCGCGGGCAGCGGGCCGGTCGGACACATGGGCTTCTTCCGCAGCCGGCCAGGCACCGTGCTGTGGCCAGCAGTCGCCGACTGGCTCGCGCAGGCGCTCGACGCGCCGCGCGCCGCGGGTCGACCGTCCCTTTCCATTGCAGCCGGGAACCGAGCTTGAGCGAAGACCGACGACTGTTTTTCCTGTTGAACATCGGCCAGCGGCGCGTGCAGCGCTGGGTCGACCGCAAGGCCGAGACCGATGCGCGCGCCAGCGCCGCGCAGGCCGGCGTGCTGTTCTGCCTCGCGAGGCAGGACGGCGCGCTGATCGGCGAAGTCGGCGCGGCGCTGCAACTGGCGCCGTCCGCGATGACGGGGCTCGCCGACCGGATGGCGAAGGCCGGCCTGCTCGCGCGGCACGCCGATTCGGACGACGGGCGGGCAACGCGACTGTTCCTGACCGACGAAGGACACGCGGCGCTCAAGCGTGCGCGCGTGGCGCTGCGCGAGCTGAACAGCAAGCTGTGCGACGGGTTTTCCGACGAGGAACTCGACGTCGTCGCGCGCTGGCTGCACGCGTTGCAGGACCGCTTTCCGGCCGATCGCTGAACCGCGCCGGCGGTGCGCTGCATCGGCAAGATGCCCCGTAATCGATAGCGATTCCGATTCGCGCTTTCGATTCGGTTTCCGAACTTTCCGGCGGCAAATTTTGCGTTCTGGATCCGCCGCTTCGGCAACGCTTTCCGGCTACGTCCTGTTACAAAAAATTGCCTGCCGCGCCGCATATCGATCGCCTACATTGCTATCCACTTCGACGCATTCGTCGTATGCACGGACTGGCCTTCCCGTCGCGTCTGCATCCCGGGACGCACCCGACAAGCAATGAAAACGAACAGGTGTCTTGACCGACGTGCTGGCGGCATCCAGCACACGCGGATTGCGATGACTGAAGCGGCTTCCTGAACGACACGATCCGACGCGTGGCACGGCATCCCTTGCCGCCGCGTACCGGCGCGCGACGTGCCGCTGTTCCTTGACATCGCCGCCGCACGTGAACGAGGAGCAGTCCCATGCGACGCACGATGGTGTCCCACTCGCTTGTCACCCGCCTCACCCGCCTGTCCGCCGCGACGGCAATGGCGATGGCCGCCGCCGCGGCCGCGCATGCCGACCCCGTGGTCGTGTCCGGCCCGAGCCCGTTCGCCGCCTGCACCATCGGCGGCCCCGGCACGAACTACGTGAACGCCGAGGTCGAACCATGGCTCTCGGTCAATCCGGCGAACCCGACCAACATGATCGGCGTGTGGCAGCAGGATCGCTGGTCGAACGGCGGCGCCCACGGGCTCGTCGCCGGCTATACGTTTGACGGCGGCGCGACCTGGGCGCGCACGCCGCAACCGTTCAGCGCCTGCGCGCCGGGCGGGCTCAAGTACGAGCGCGCGTCGGATCCGTGGGTGTCGTTCGGGCCCGACGGCACCGCGTATTCGGTATCGATCTCGTTCAACCAGTCGAACAACGGCAATGCGGTCGCGGCCTCGGTGTCGACCGACGGCGGACAGACGTGGAGCAGCCCGGCCGTGCTGATCGCGAACGACGAACCGACGACGCAGTTCTTCAACGACAAGGAATCGGTGACGGCGAACCCGGTGAAGGCCGGCACGGCCTACGCGGTGTGGGACCGCCTCGAGCTGCCGAACGGCAACCCGTACGCGAACCTGCACACACAGGCATATCGCGGGCCGACGTTCTTCTCGAAGACGGTCGACGGCGGCAAGACGTGGAGCAGAGCGAAGGTCATCGTCAATGTGCCGTCGCGTCAGCAGACGATCGGCAACCAGATCGTCGTCGACCCGAAGACCGGTACGCTCTACGACTTCTTCGACCTGATCCAGCCGCCGTTCAGCAAGGCGGCCGGCAAGGTCGCGTTCATCAAGTCGACCGACGACGGCGCGACCTGGACGAAGCCGCAGGTGATCGCCGGGCTGCAGACGGTCGGCGTGACCGATCCGAACACCGGCGAACCGGTACGCACCGGCGACATCATTCCGGAACCCGCGATCGATCCGGCATCGGGGCAGCTGTACGTCGTCTGGCAGGACAGCCGCTTCAACGGCGGCAACTATGACGAGATCGCGCTGTCGACGTCGAAGGACGGCGGCGCGAGCTGGAGCGCGCCGCTGCAAGTGAACACGCCGACCGGGCGTGCCGCGTTCAATCCGTCGGTGCGCGTCGACAATGCCGGCTCGGTGATGGTCACCCACTACGACTTCCGCGACCTGCAGGCCGGCAATACAACGACGCTGCCGACCGGGTTCTGGCGCAAGATCTCGCATGACGGCGGCACCACGTTCGCTGACGAGCGGCGCGTCGGCGGCCCGTTCGACATGAAGCTCGCGCCGAACGCGGAAGGTTTCTTCATCGGCGATTACCAGGGGCTCGACGTGCTGCCGTCGTCGTCGTTCCACCCGTTCTTCGTCCAGACCAACGCGGGCAACCTGACGAACCGCACCGACGTGTTCTTCGCGCCGTGATGCGCGCATGAGCGCAGCGCTGCCGCGACGCCCCTCGCGTCGCGGCAGCGTGCCCGCATGCACGTCAATGCATGTCGGTCAGCACGATGCGGCCGTCGACCTTCCCTTCGCGCAGCCGCGCGAATATGTCGTTGATGTTGCCGAGCCGGTCGCGATGGATGTGCGCGCGCACCAGTCCGTCCGCCGCGAAGTCGAGCGATTCCTGCAGATCGCGACGCGTGCCGACGATCGAGCCGCGCACCGTGATGCCGTTCAGCACGGTCGAGAAGATCGGCAATGGGAAATCGCCGGGCGGCAAGCCGTTGAGCGCGACCGTGCCGCCGCGCCGCACCATCCCGAGCGCCTGCGCGAACGCGCTGCGCGACACGGCCGTGACCAGCACGCCATGCGCCCCGCCGATCTCCTTCTGGATGACCTTCGCCGGATCGTCGGTCGACGCGTCGATCGTCAGTTGTGCGCCGAGCTGGCGCGCAAGTTCGAGCTTGGCCGGAGACACGTCGATCGCCGCGACGTGCAGGCCCATCGCGCGCGCGTATTGCACGGCCACGTGGCCGAGACCGCCGATACCGGAAATCGCGAGCCACTGGCCCGGACGCGTATCGGTGACGCGGATGCCCTTGTAGACCGTCACGCCCGCGCACAGGATCGGCGCGATCTCGTCGAACGCGACCTGCGCCGGCAGATGGCCGACGTAGTCGGGATCGGCCAGCACATATTCCGCATAGCTGCCGTTGACCGAATAGCCGGTGTTCTGCTGCCCGTGGCAAAGGGTTTCCCAGCCGGTGTGGCAGTACTCGCAGTGACCGCATGCCGTGTAGAGCCAGGGCACGCCGACGCGGTCGCCCTCGCGCACGTGCGTGACGCCCGCGCCGACCGCCGCGACGACGCCCACGCCTTCGTGTCCGGGAATGAACGGCAGCGTCGGCTTCACGGGCCAGTCGCCGTCGGCTGCGTGCAGGTCCGTATGGCAGACGCCCGACGCCTTGATGTTGACGAGGATCTGGCCTGCGCCCGGCGTCGGGATCGGCACTTCCTCGATGCGCAACGGTTCGCCGAACGCGTGCACCACGGCCGCTTTCATGGTTTGAGTCATGCGTCGCTCCTGTCTGGTCGATGACCGCGCCAGTATCCGGGCTCGAAACCGCAACGCATTGATACGCATCAACGGGGCAGAAATCGTGCGCGCCCGCGGCGGATTCATCGCGAGACATGGTTCCTCGCGTCACCGGCCCCGCTGCCGGTTTGACGTACCGCCTCTGTTTTCTCAGCCATTTCGGCAGGTTGTCGGAAACCCCGTGGCCCACCGTCATTCCGCTTGGAATTCGAAATGATATAACATATCATTTCGCGAGCTCGTCCACCTGCAGCCGTTCCATCCGGGTGGCCGGGTTACGCCGAGTCATATCCAAACGGGTCACTTCGCGCCGCAGACGCAACAATATATCGTATCCAGCCGTGACCCACATGACTCGTTTCCCGATCCGATTCCAACCGATTCACCGACCATGCGCGACCTCCCTCGTCTACCGCTTCGCCCGCTCCCGCCCGTTTCGCTGATGCTGTTCGCCGCCGTCGCGCACGCGCAAGCCGATACGCCCGCCTCGTCAACGCCGACGCACACCACGCCGCTCGCGCCGATCTTCGTGACCGCGAACCCGCTCGGCGACACCGAGCTGATCTCGCCGACCGTGCAACTGTCCGGCGACGCGCTGACGCGCCGCCAGGCCGATTCGCTCGGCGAAACGCTCGATGGCCTGCCCGGCGTGTCGACCACCACCTACGGGCCGATGGTCGGCCGCCCGATCATTCGCGGGATGGACGGCGACCGGATCCGGTTGCTGCAGAACGGCGTCGCCGCCTACGACGCGTCGTCGCTGTCGTACGACCACGCGGTGCCGCAGGATCCACTATCGATCGAACGCGTCGAGATCGTGCGCGGGCCGGCCGCGCTGCTGTATGGCGGCAACGCGGTCGGCGGTGTCGTCAACACGATCGACAACCGGATTCCGCGCGAGGCGATCGAAGGCGTAACGGGCGCGCTCGACGCGCGCTACGGCGGGGCCAATTCGATGCGCGCGGGCGCCGCGCAGGTCGAAGGCGGCAACGGCCGCTTCGCGTTCCATGTCGACGCATTCGACCGGGAAACGAGCAAGCTGCGCATTCCCGGCTACGCGCGCAGCAGCCAGCAACGGGCGATCGACGGCCCCGACACGCCGCAACCGTACGGCAACGTGCCGAACAGCGACGGCCGCGTGCATGGCGGCGCGCTCGGCGCGTCGTACACGTGGGCCGATGGCTTCGCGGGCCTGTCGTACAGCGGCTACGAGTCGAACTACGGCTCCGTCGCCGAGGACGACGTGCGCTTGCGAATGCGCCAGGAACGCCTCGCGCTCGCGTCCGAGGTGCGCAACCTGAGCGGTCCGTTCACGAAGCTGAAGTTCGACTTCGCGTACACCGACTATCGCCACAAGGAAGTCGACAACGGCGCGACGGCCACCACTTTCCGCAACCGAGGCTACGAGGCGCGCATCGAGGCGCGGCATCGCAAGATCGGCCCGTTCGAAGGCGCGATCGGCGTGCAGTTCGGCCAGAACACGTTCTCGGCGCTCGGCGACGAGTTGCTCGTGCCGTCCACGCGCACGAACAGCGTCGCGCTGTTCGGCCTCGAGGAATGGCAGGTCGCCCCCGCGCTGAAGCTGAGCCTCGGCGGGCGCTTCGAGCACGTGAAGGTCGATCCCGATCCGGCCGGCGTCGAGAAATTCGCGCTCGCGCAGTCGCGCGACTTCAATGCCGGCAGCGTATCGGCCGGCGCGCTGTTCTCGCTGACGCCCGTGTGGTCGGTCGCGGCGAACGTCGCGTACACGGAACGCGCGCCGACCTTCTACGAGCTGTACTCGAACGGCCCGCACGACGCGACCGGCCAGTTCCTGATCGGCAACCCGAACGCGTCGAAGGAAAAGGCCGTGTCGACCGACCTGTCGCTGCGCTATGCAAGCGGCCCGAACCGCGGCAGCGTCGGCGTGTTCTACAACCGCTTCTCGAACTACCTGACCGAGTACAACACGGGCCGCATCGTGAACGGCGACGGCGAACCGGTCGCACCCGGCGCCGGCGATACGCTCGACGAAGCAATCTATCGCGGCGTGCGCGCCGAATTCTACGGCGTCGAACTCGACGGCAAGTGGCGCGCGTTCTCGCGGCGCGGTCACACGGTCGATCTTGAACTGACCGCCGACTACACGCATGCACGCAACGTCGACACCGGCCAGCCGCTGCCGCGCATCGCGCCGCTGCGCGCGACGCTCGCGGCCGATTATGGCTACGGCCCGTTCGGTGCGCGCGCGCAGGTCACGCACGCGTGGTCGCAGCACCGCGTGCCCGACAACGACTTTCCGACCGACGGTTACACGTCGCTCGGCGTGATGTTCACGTACAAGTTCCGTGTCGGCGCGACGCACTGGCTCGCGTACCTGCGCGGCGACAACCTGACGAACCAGGAGATCCGCTATGCGACCTCGGTCGTGCGCGGCTTCGCGCCGCAAGGCGGCCGCAGCGTGATGGCCGGCCTGCGCACGACGTTCTGATCGCCGGACGGCCCGCGGCGACGGCCGCGGGCCGGATCGAACGGGCATGCATTCGTAGACCAGTTTTACGGGGCCGAATCGGGCGTTCCCCAACGTCCGACCGTAAATGCGCGATTCACCCGTAAATCGACGAACATGCCAATCGGACGATTTGAGAAACCGACCGGAACTTATTAACTTTCGCCAAAAGGCGATATTTATATCCGCGTATGAACGCGACGATCATCGATGATTCCCGAGCCTTTCTCCGGATCGGGAACGCCCGACCGGCGGGGATTCCAGCGAAAAAGAATAAATATCAGGGTTTTCGATGGGTAAAGAAATATCCGGCATTCCCGTTAATGACGGCACGGGCCTGCACGCGGTCGAACAATAAATTCCCATCACCAACCACTCGCACGGGGGCACATCGTGAAAATCGCCAGAATAACCATCAAGACAAAACTGCTTGGCGGCTTCGGTTTGCTCGCCGTGGTCGTCGTGATCGTGTCGGGCATGGCGCTGAAAGCGCTGTCCGATACGAACGACGAGTTTTCCCGGTACATGAACGGCGTCAATGCGCGCGCAAACTTGTCCGCGCAAATCCGTACGGCGGTCGACCGGCGCGCGATCGCCGCGCGCAACCTGGTGCTCGTGACCACGCCTGCCGACATCCAGCTCGAACTGGCCGAAGTGCAGCAGGCGCACAAGGACGTGCAGGACCGTCTCGCGAAGCTGAAGGACATGATGGCGAACGCGACCGACACGACCGACCGCGCGCGCGAACTGGTCGCCGAGATCGGGCGCGTCGAAGCGAGCTACGGGCCGGTTGCGCTGAATATCGTCGGGCTCGCGCAGGCCGGCAAGAAGGACGAGGCAACCGCCGATATCGACAATCGCTGCCGTCCGTTGCTCGCGCAACTTGTTCGCGCAACCGATGCGTACGCAACCTATACGCACGAGCGCGAAGTCGCGATCGCGCAGGCATTCGCGGATCGCTACGCGATCGAGTGCAACCTGCTGCTCGCCATCTGCGCAATCGCGATCGTGGTGGCGGCTGGCGGCGGCCTGTGGCTGACGCGCAGGATCACCGCACCGATCATCGCGGCGGTCGACGTCGCGCGCACGGTGGCCAACGGCGATCTCGGCAGCCGCATCAGCGTGAGCGGCAACGACGAGACGCGCGACCTGCTCGACGCGCTGTGCACGATGAATGCGCGGCTGATCGACATCGTCGGTCGCGTGCGCGATTCGTCGAACAGCATCGCGCATGCGGTGGGCGAAATCGCATCGGGCAATCTCGACCTGAGCCAGCGCACGGAGGAACAGGCCGCATCGCTGCAGGAAACCGCCGCGACGATGGAGGAATTCACGTCGACGGTGCGCCTGAACGCGGAGAACGCGCAGCAAGCGAGCACGCTCGCCGCGAATGCGTCGGACGTCGCGCATCGCGGCAGTGCGGTGGTCGGCCGCGTGGTCGATACGATGACGGAGATCGGCAACAGCTCGTCGAAAATTGCGGACATCACCGGGATCATCGAAGGCATCGCATTCCAGACCAACATCCTCGCGCTGAACGCGGCCGTCGAGGCGGCACGCGCGGGCGAACAGGGCCGCGGCTTCGCGGTCGTCGCGAGCGAGGTGCGCAGTCTCGCGCAACGTTCGTCCACCGCCGCGAAGGAAATCAAGGAACTGATCTCGGCATCGGTACAGACGATCCAGGACGGCTCGGCGCTCGCGGGCGAGGCCGGCAAGACGATGTCGGACGTAACGCGAGCCGTCGCGCGCGTCACCGACATCATGGGTGAAATCGCGGCCGCATCGGCCGAACAGAGCCGCGGCATCGATCAGGTAAACCTGACGATCACGCAGATGGACGAGACGACGCAGCAGAACGCGGCACTCGTCGAGCAGGCCGCGGCCGCGTCGAAATCGCTCGAGGCGCAGGGTCGCGATCTGTCGGAGACGGTGTCCGCGTTCCGGATGCCGGCCGGCGAACATGCAGCGTCGGCACGCGCGCGCACGCATGCGGCCGACGGAGCATCGCACTGGCAAGCTGCCGCCGCGTAACGCGTCACGCGGCGCTCGAAACACGATGCGCGGGCGCGCGGTACGCGGTCCGGCCGCGCATCGCCCCCGCCTGCGTGCGACGGTCGTCGTGCTCGTTCGAACCTGAAACGGCAGGCGTCGCACGGCACGCATTCTCTCGCGCGTCGACCACGCGCATCGCGCTCAATCGAAGCAATGTCGATCGACGCCGAATACGATCCCTTTCTCCGGAATCGCCGCTTCCCGTTGCACACGTTGCCGCGCAATTTCCGGTCCCGCCCCATACGCGACGCAGCATGTAATGAACCGACGTGCGAATTCGCCGATCGCGGTCATGCACTTTTAAATCAGCCGAATGACGAGTATGCTTAAAAAAGCATTCCACGTTCGAACGGCGAATCGCATGCCCTGATTCCCGTCCGCTCGTATCGCGGCCCCATCGCGCCACGCGTCGATGGCGGCGTCCGCCTCGCGCCCTGGCCGCACGAACCTTCCCCAACCATTCGCAGGAGAGCTGGTGAGCCGACTCGTCGTCGTATCCAATCGTATTGCAGATCCCCGTAAAGCCGCGGCAGGCGGGCTTGCCGTGGCCGTGAAAGACAGCCTGCAGGAATCGGGCGGCGTCTGGTTCGGGTGGAGCGGCAGGTTGCGTGGCGAAGGCGAACGCCCCGCGCACGGCGACGACGTGCAGATCCAGAATGTCGGCGGCATCCAGCTCGCGACGATCGATCTCGATCCGCAGGATTACGACGCGTACTACCTCGGCTACTCGAACAACGTGCTGTGGCCGGTGTTCCACTACCGCCTCGATCTCGCGCAGTTCGACCGCCGCTTCGCGGACGGCTACCGGCGCGTGAACCAGTTGTTCGCGCGCAAGCTGAGCACGCTGCTGCGCCCCGACGACGTCGTCTGGGTCCACGACTACCAGCTGATTCCGCTCGCCGCCGAACTGCGTGCGACGGGCTGCACGAATCCGATCGGCTTCTTCCTGCACATTCCGATGCCGCCGCCGCCGATCATGGCCGCGATCCCGGAGCACGAGTGGCTGATGCGCTCGCTGTTCGCCTACGATCTCGTCGGCTTCCAGACCGAATCGGATCTGCTTCACTTCGAGCATTACGTCGAGGCCGAAGCCGGCGCCGCGCGGCTGCCGGACGGCCGCCTGCACGCGTTCGGCCGCACGCTGTCGGCCGGTGCGTTCCCGATCGGCATCAACGTCGACGAATTCGCGGCGCTCGCGGAGAATCGCGACGGCATCGACATGTTCGAGCGGATGCGCGACGAATATTCGCGCCGCCAGCTGCTCGTCGGCGTCGACCGGCTCGACTACACGAAGGGGCTGCCGCAGCGCGTGCACGCATTCCGTCAGTTGCTCGAACAATATCCGGAGAACCGCGACCGCGCGACGCTGATCCAGATCGCCGCGCCGAGCCGCGAGGATCTCGGCGCATACGACGACCTGCGGCGCGAGATGGATAGCCTGTGCGGCGCGATCAACGGCGATTACGGCGAACTCGAGTGGATGCCGATGCGCTACATCCACCGCACGGTCGCGCGCAAGCGCTTGCCGGGCCTCTACCGCGCGAGCCGCGTCGCGCTCGTCACGCCGCTGCGCGACGGGATGAACCTGGTCGCGAAGGAGTTTCTCGCCGCGCAGGACGAGGCCGATCCGGGCGTGCTCGTGCTGTCGCGTTTCGCGGGCGCGGCCGAGCAACTGAAGCCCGCACTGCTCGTCAATCCGTATGACACGCAAGGCACCGCGCAGGCGATCCAGCGCGCGCTCACGATGCCGCTCGACGAGCGCCGCCAGCGTCACGACGCGCTCATGGCGATCGTGCGCAAGACCGACGTGCACTGGTGGCGCACACGCTTTCTCGACGCGCTCGCCGAAGCGGCGGAAGTCGCCGCCGCGACCGCGTCCTGACGCACGCTCACACGCCGGTCATCTCGCGGTCGAGCACCGCGCCGTTCACATCCCGCACCGCCACCGAAATCGGAATGCCTTCGCGCATGCTCTCGGTCACCACGCAATATGCATCGAACCGGTCGAGCATGCGCGTGGCCGCCGCGAGATCGGCCCACGCCTTGCCGACCGACAGCGTCACGGCCATCGCGCCCACGCGCACCCTGCCCGCTTCGTTCTGCACCATGTCGACGTCGATATGCGCGGTGACCGGCTGCGGATCGACGCGCTGTTTCTCGAGCGCGAACAACAGGCTCGCCGCGAGGCAGCTCGCGACCGCCGCGGCCAGCAGCCGGACGGGATTCGGACCGCGGCCGGCGCCGAGCGGCGGCGGCTCGTCGGTGAGCACCGGCGAAAGCTCCGTGCCGGCAAACGTGACTTCGAAACTGAAACGCGCATGCTGCGCGACATCGACCGATACGTGCGCCTCGCTCATGGCGACTCCGTGACTGGAAAAGGGGAAACGAAACGCCGGCGCAACGCCTCGCCGGCGAGATTGAATCGCAGCGACGGTGCGGCACGCTCGTGGCCACCCGCCGGCTGCGCGACAGGCTCGCACTTCAGCGTTCGGGTTCGCGCGGCGGCCCGTATGCGACGAAATCGCGCTCGATCGCCGACGCCTGCTCCGGCGCATTCGCGCCCGAGCCCGGCCCGAGATCGGTCGTGGATGGCGCGGCGCCAGGCGCCTCGCGCCCGTCGATCAGCGCCTGCAACGCATCGCGTTCGAGCACCTCGCACGCGAGCAGCCGTCGTGCGATCCGCTCGAGCGCTTCGCGACGCTCTCCGAGCGTCGACGCGACGCGCGCATGCGCATCGGTCAGCAGCGTGTGCACCTCGTCGTCGATCATCCGTGCGGTGTGCTCGCTGCAGCGTGCCTCGCCCGCATGCCATGCGCCCGGTATGCCGGTGCGCGCATCGCCGTCGTCGAAGCTCACCAGCCCGATCTGCTCGCTCATCCCGTATTGCATGACCATGTGGCGCGCCATCGCCGTCGCGCGCTCGAGATCGTTCTGCGCGCCCGTCGACACGTCGCCGAACACGAGTTCTTCCGCGACACGCCCGCCGAGCAGCGCGTCGATCCGGTCGAGCAGCTCGCTCCTGCGCAGGACGTAGCGATCCTCGGTCGGCACCTGCTGCGTATAGCCGAGCGCGGCCACCCCGCGCGGGATGATCGACACCTTCTTCACCGGATCGCAATGCGCGCGGCTTTCCGCGACGAGCGCATGGCCGGCCTCGTGATAGGCGATCGTCAGCTTCTCCTGCGCGTTCATCACGCGGCTCTTGCGCTCGAGGCCGGTCAGCGCGCGATCGATCGCCTCGTCGAAGTCGTCCATCCCGATCGCCGGCTTGCCGAGTTCCGCCGCATGCAGCGCGGCCTCGTTGACGACGTTCGCGAGATCGGCGCCGACGAAGCCCGGCGTGCGCGACGCGAGTTCGCCGAGGTCGACGTCGGCCGCGAGCTTCACGCGCTTCACGTGCACGCCGAGGATCTGACGGCGGCCGTTCACGTCGGGCCGGTCGATCGCGATGTGACGGTCGAAGCGGCCCGGGCGCAGCAGTGCGGGATCGAGAATCTCCGGCCGGTTGGTCGCGGCCATGATGATCACGCCGGAGCCGGCCTGGAAGCCGTCCATCTCGACGAGCAGCTGGTTCAGCGTCTGCTCGCGCTCGTCGTTGCCGGACATCGGGCCGACACCGCGTACCTTGCCGAGCGCATCGAGCTCGTCGACGAACACGATGCACGGCGCCTTCTGCTGCGCCTGCTCGAACAGGTCGCGCACGCGCGCCGCGCCGACGCCGACGAACATCTCGACGAACGCGGAGCCGCTGATCGAGAAGAACGGCACGGCCGCCTCGCCCGCCACCGCGCGCGCGAGCAGCGTCTTGCCGGTGCCGGGCGCGCCGACGACCAGCACGCCCTTCGGAATCTTGCCGCCGAGCCGCTGGTAGCGATCCGGATCGCGCAGGAACGAGACGAGCTGTTGCAGCTCGGCCTTCGCTTCGTCGATGCCCGCGATGTCGTCGAACGTGATGCCGGTTTCCTGCTGCACGTATACGCGTGCGCGGCTCTTGCCCATTCCGGTGAAATCCTGCAGCCCGCCGCGCTTGCGCAGCATCAGGTTCCAGATGAATACGAACGCGACGAGCGGCACCAGCCACGACGCGAGCGACGCGATCCAGCCGGTGTCGGACGCGCCGTGAAAGCGGATGCCGGCGGCGCTCAGCGTGTCGATCAGCTGCGGGTCGGTCACGCGGTTGGTGGCGAAGCGCGGCGGCGTGCCGCCCGACTTCACGGCCGCGACATCGGACGCCGGCAGCATCGCGCCGGCCTGCGGCATCGTCAGCGTGCCTGTGATCGTCGTCGATCCGATCTCGAGATCGTCGACGAGCCGCGCGGCGACGAGCCGATGGAAATCGCTGTACGCGATCAGCGTCGACGCCGGACGCAGCATCAGCAACTGCGCGGCGAACAGCACAAAGAAGCCCGCCGCGATCAACAATCCTGCGAAGTCGAATTTCCTGTCCATGGCATCGGGCCGGCCGGTCGCGCCGCTGCGCGCTTATGCGTGCCCGCGCGCCGGGCCGGCACGCGGCATCGGCAGCCACGCGCATACGGAATGCATCCGCGTCATCGTCGCCTCGTTTCGTCGCATGAATGACACCGCGAAGGCGCGCCACGCGCCGTTCGCGCGGACGACGCACGGCAATGCGCCGCCCGTGATTCAAGTCTAGTTCGCGCGCGGGCGTCCCGCATCGTCCGACAAACAGCTTTCGTCGCGGCGGCCCGGCGCGTTATAGTCGCGCTCATGACATTTTTGTGACAGCCGGCATCGCCCCGCCCGGGCGCGACGCCGGCCGTTGCGTCCCGTCCCGCGTCGCGGCAGGCCGCGCGACGCTGCCGCGCATCGAACGACAACCGCCCATCCGAGGAGCTCACGACGTGAACGACACCCCCGATCGCCCCGACGACCTTCCCGTTGATCCCGACCGCCGCCGCATGCTCGGCGGCCTCGCCGCGCTCGGCGCGGGCGTCGCGCTCGGCGGCTGCGAGACCACGCCGGGCAGCGCGCCGCGCTCCGCCGCCGACCTGCGGCTCGACGAAGCGCTGCGCCGGCAGGTGCGCCACATCGTCGTGATCTATGCGGAGAACCGCAGCTTCGCGAACCTGTACGGCGACTTCCCCGGTGTGCGCTACCCGCTGAGCGAGGTGCGGCCCGAGCATGCGCAGCAGCTCGATCGCGACGGCAAGACGCCGTTGCCCGTGCTGCCGAAAATCTGGGGCGGACTCGTGCCGCAGGCGCAGGAAGTGGACGGCAAGCGCTACGCGATCGCCGAGCGCGACATCGACAAGCTGCCGAACGCGCCGTTCCGGATCGCCGACGCGCAGGGCAAGCCGCTGCCGAACGGCGTGATCACCCGCGACCTATGGCATCGCTTCTATCAGAACCAGATGCAGATCGCCGCGGGCCGCAACAACCAGTTCGCCGCGTGGGCCGATTCGGGCGGCCTCGTGATGGGCCATTACCGCAATTCGGCCGACTCGCTGCGGCTGTGGAACCTCGCGCGGCAATACACGCTGTGCGACAACTTCTTCATGGCGGCCTTCGGCGGTTCGTGGCTGAACCACATGTTCCTGATTTCCGCGCAGCCGCCGATCTATCCGGATGCGCACAAGCATCCGCACGCGGCGAAGCTGCTGTCGAAGGTCGACGGCGACGATCCGGCCGGCACGCGGCTGACGCTCGCCGCCGATTCGCCGGCCTCTGCGCTCGACGGCCCGCCGAAGTTCGCGGTCGACGGGCCGCTGACGCCCGACGGCTACGGCGTCAACACGATGGCGCCGCCGTACCAGCCGAGCTACGTGCCGCCGGCCGACCCTGGCAATGCCGCATACGCGGATCCGGCCGACCATCGCGTGATCCCGCCGCAGGGCCATGCGACGATCGGCGACCGCCTGTCGGAGAAGAACGTCGACTGGGCGTGGTACAGCGGCGCGTGGCAATACGCGCTCGAGCACCGCGATACGGGCATGGTGCCGGATTTCCAGTACCACCATCAGCCGTTCAACTACTTCGCGAACTACGCGCCCGGCACCGACGCGCGCCGCAAGCACCTGCGCGACGCGGGCCTCGGCGACGAGCCGTCGACCAACCATTTCATCGCCGACATCGACGCGGGCCGCCTGCCGGCCGTCGCGTTCTACAAGCCGCAAGGCAACCTGAACATGCACGCCGGCTATGCGGATGTCGAATCCGGCGATCGCCACATCGCGAACGTGATCGAACGCATCCGGCGCGGCCCGCAGTGGGCGAACACCGTGATCGTGATGACGCACGACGAGAACGGCGGCTGGTGGGATCACGTCGCGCCGCCGGTCGGCGATCGCTGGGGCCCCGGCTCGCGGATTCCCGCGCTCGTGATCTCGCCGTTCGCGAAGAAGGGTTACGTCGACCACACGATGTACGACACGAACTCGATCCTGCGTTTCATCAGCCGCGTGCACGGGCTCGCGCCGCTCGACGGCGTCGCCGCGCGCGACAAGGCATTCGCGTCGCGCGGCGCGCCGCCGCCCGGCGACCTGACGAACGCGCTCGATCTCGGCTGACGGCCGGCCGACGCTCCGCCGACATCCGCCTGAAACGACGACGCCCCGGTGCAACACGGTTGCCCGGGGCGTCGTGCTTTCCCGTAAAGGGTAAAGGCGACGCTACGCCGCGCTGCGCAGCGCCTCGCTCGCCGCCGAACGCGCGGCGTGACGGCCGGCCCGCCGGCCGAAGAACGTCGCGTCGGCCAGCGACAGCCCCGAGCTGTACCCCGCGCCCCAGCGCGGCAGCCCGCAGCTCGTGCGGCCGGCCGCATAGAGGCCCGCCACCGGCACGCGCGCGGCGTCGAGCACCTGCCCGGTCGGCAGCGTATCGAGCCCGCCCAGCGTGAAATGCGGATAGAACGCGTAGTCGATCCGGCAATCGAGCGCGACGAACGGCGGCTCGATCAGCGGCTTCAGCCACTTCTTCGCCTTGTGGAACAGCGGATCGGTGCCTTCGGCCGCGTGGCGGTTGTAGACGTCGACGGTCGCCGTCAGCGTGCCGGCCGGCATCTGCAGGTCGCGTTCGACTTCCTCCCATGTCTCGCCCGCCGCCGCGATGCCGATCCGTGCGATCGCGGGCGGCTCCTGGTAGGTCGCCTGGTCGACCAGCAGGTAGATCCGGTCGTCGGCCTGGTGGAACGCGTGATGGCCGGTGCGGCCGTGATAGCCGTCCTCGTTGATGAAGCGCTGGCCGCGCGCGTTCACGAAGATCCCGTGGATCAGCGATTCGGGCGCGTAGAACGGCAGGCTGACGAAGCCCTGGTCCATGTGGATCGCGGCCCCGCCCGCGCTCTGGCCGAGCAGGATGCCCGAGCCGTCGTCGCCCGGGCTGCCGATCGGTTCGTCCGAGCGCAGCAACTGCGGCGCGTGCCGACGCACCATGTCGCGGTTCATCGCGAAGCCGCCCGCGCACAGGATCACCGCGCGGCGCGCCCGCACGCATGCCGTCTCGCCGTACGCGCGCAGCACGACGCCGCGCACCGCGCCGGCATCGTCGACGATCAGCGCCAGCGCGCGCGTGTCGTAGCGCATCGACACGCCGAGCGCCTGCACGCGCTCGGCCAGCACGCGCATCAGCATCTGCCCGCCGCCCCAGCCCGGCCATTGCGGCGTGTGGCCGCGCGGGCACGGCTTCGCGGCCTCGCTGAACGGCCAGGCCTCCTCGCTGCCCGACCAGATCAGGCAGTCGTCGGTTTCCGGTTCGACGATCCGCTCGGCGATGAACGTGTTCTTGTACGTGAGGCCCTGCGCGACGAGCCAGTCGTGATGCGCGAGGCTCTCGTTCGCGTAGAGCCGCACCTTCGCCTCGTCCGCGTCCCGGCCGCCCGCGAGCATCAGGTAGCGGTACAGGTCCTCGGTATCGTCGCTGAAGCCGGCCTGCCGCTGCGCGGGCGTGCCGCCGCTGCCGCCGAGGTAGATCTCGCCGCCGGACAGCGCGCTCGTGCCGCCGTAGCTCGATGCGCGCTCGACGATCAGCGTGTCGGCGCCGGCGCTCGCGGCTTCGATCGCCGCGCACGCGCCGGCCGCGCCGAAGCCGACGATCACGACGTCGTGTTCGGCATCCCAGCGAGGCACGTCGCGGATGTTCAGGGGGCGGGTCAGGGAATAGTCGGATGACATCGCGTAATGGTTCTGCGTGAAGGGAATCGGTGAAAGACGGTGGTCGCGGCGAAGCACCGCGGGCAGGCGGCCCGACGCGGACCTCGGCGCGTTGTCGATGCGAGCGTTCGAGCGTGCGCAGTCGAGCCGCGCGTGGTGTCGCGGGCGGGAGATTCGAACGACGACGGAAACCGGATGGGCGCCACGCGACGCATGTATCGCGGTGCCCCCCGGTGTGTCCGCCAGGACGCCGCCGCATCGCGACGGCTTCCGGGCGACATCGAATCGGCGCGGCGCACGGCCGCGCCGGCGTCACATGCCGCGCAGCGCGGCGAAGCCGAAGTGCGACGGATCGATCGGTACGCAACCGGTCGGCAGGCCGTTCGAATCGACCGAGCGGCATTGCAGGATGCCGGCCGCATACGGCGGCGACGGAACCTGCTCGGCGCCATATCGCGCCATTGCCATCGCCGCGAAGGTGCCCATCGCCATTACGCACAGCTTGCGAATCGTGAGTCTCATGATCGTCGTCCCCTCCGGTTGGCCGCTATCGCGGTTCGTGTCCGGCGACCGGCCACATGCAGCGGCACCGGATGACTGCACGGTAGCCAGCGCCGGCTCGCCGGCCATCGTCCGTTTCGACTAGGGACAAACGCGAAGCGGGCTGCATGCGGCATGCCGCGTTGCAGCATTGATGCGCGGTCGGTTCGACCGAAGGACCCGCAAACCATCTGCCCCGGCTTGCTGCGACGAGCCGCGTCACCGTCGGACGAATGCCATGCGTCAGCCGCCGCATCGCAACATCGGACGCTGCACCGCCGCCGATCCCGGTGTTTTCCCCGATCCTTACCCTGCTCCGTATGGATGATGAGGATCGATCGGTCAGATGCGAACCTGCGCGTCGACGTCGCAATGCCGCCGCGTCCGCGCTCGCGGCGCGGCAGACGCTTTCCGTTCACTCACGGGAGTACCGCATGACCGATTCGAATCCCCGCCACGCGCTGTACGAACTTGCGTGCCGTTACGCGCAAGCCGTCGACCGGCGCGACTGGCCGCGTCTCGCCACCCTCTTCACCGCCGATGCGCAGCTCGACGGCCCCGGTTTCCGCTTCGACGACCGCGATGCGATCGTCGCCGGAATGAGCGTGATCGAGCGCTACGAGACGACCCAGCATCACGTGCACAACCAGCTCGTCACGCTCGACGGCGGCGAAGCCGATGTCGAGACCTATGGCGTCGCGTGCCACGTGTATGTCCGCGACGGCGTGAAGCGCAAGCTCGACTGGGGGCTGCGCTATCGCGACCGCTGCGTGTTCGACGGCGGCACGTGGCGCTTCGCCGTGCGCACGCTGCACGTCGACTGGTCGCAAGACCTGCCGCTGGAGGGCTGAACGATGCGCTCGCCCCTTCCCCTCGCCGGCCGCACCGCGCTCGTCACGGGCGGCGCCGGCGGCATCGGCGCGGCCTGCGCGCACGCGCTCGCCGCCGATGGCGCGGCCGTCGTGCTGATGGGCCGCCGCCGCGACGCGCTCGAACGCACGCAGCGGCGCCTTGCCGACACGGTGCCCGGCAGCCGCGTCGCGATCCACGCCGGCGACGCCTGCGACGACGCCGACCTGCAGGCCGCGCTGGATACCGCGTGGGCGCTCGACGGCCGTCTCGACATCGTCGTGCCGACCGTCGGCGGTGCCGGGTTTCGCCCGCTGCTGATGCACGACGCCGACAGCTTCCGCGCGGAAATCGACCTGAACCTGCACAGCGCGTTCGCCGCGATCCGTCACGCCGCGCCGCGGCTCGCCGATAGCGGCGGCGGCGCCATCGTTTGCATCTCGTCGACGGCCGCGCAGATCAATTTCCGCTGGCTGTCCGCGTACTGCACCGCGAAGGCCGCGCTCGAGGCGCTGGTGCGCGGCGCGGCCGAGGAACTCGCCGGCGCGAAGATCCGCGTGAACGCGGTGCGGCCCGGCCTCACGCGCTCCGAAGCCACCGCCCCGATGTTCGACAACCATGCGCTGGTCGACAGCTTCCTCGAACAGATTCCGCTCGGTACGCTCGGCGAACCGGATGCGATCGCGCATGCGGTGCGCTACCTCGCGGGCCCCGAATCGGGTTGGGTCACCGGCCAGAGCTTCGCGGTCGACGGCGGCCACGAGTTGCGCACCAACCCGCGCGTCGACGACACGATCGCGCAGATCTACGGCGCGGCCGCGCTCGATGCGGTTAAGGCCGGCCGCGCGCCGGGCGCCGAATGAGCGCCCGCCTTCTTTCAACGTCACAGGAAATCGACCCAAAGATGAATCGAGTCGCAAACAAGGTCGCGCTGATCACCGGCGCGGCGAGCGGCGTCGGCCGCGCCGATGCGCTGCTGCTGGCCGCCGAGGGCGCGCGCGTCGTGCTCACCGACATCGACGAGGATGCGGGCCGCGCGCTCGCGCGTGAAATCGGCGAGACGGCGCTGTTCGTGCGCCAGGACATCGCCGACGAGGACGGCTGGCGGCACGCGATCGCGTCGACGCTCGATCGCTTCGGCCGGCTCGACGTACTCGTCAACAACGCGGCGATCTGCCCGGTCGGTTCGATCGAGGACACGAGCCTCGACACCTGGCGGCGCGTGCTGCGCGTCAACGCGGACGGCTATTTCCTCGGCTGCAAGTACGCGATCGGCGCGATGAAGGACAACGACACGCCGGGCTCGATCGTGATGATGTCGTCGGTCGCCGCGCTCGGCGGCCTGCCGATGATGTGCGCATACACCGGCTCGAAAGGCGCGGTGACGGCGCTCGCGCGCAGCGTCGCCGTGCACTGCAAGCGCAGCGGCTACCGGATCCGCTGCAACTCGATCCACCCGGACGGCATCTGGACGCCGATGACGCAGGCGCTGATGCCCGGCCTCGATCCGGCCGAACTCGGCATCGGCAACGATCCGATGGCACGCATGTGCGACCCGCAGGACGTCGCGAATCTCGTGCTGTTTCTCGCATCCGACGAGTCGCGCTTCGTGAACGGCGCGGAGCTGCGGATCGACAACGCGCAACTCGTTTCGTCGCTGTGATGCGGCTCGCGGCTTTTCCGTTCGAAGGAGTGTCGTGATGATTTCATTTACCGGCAAGACGGTCCTGGTCACCGGCGGCGGCGCGGGCATCGGCCGTGCGTGCGCGGAAGCATTCGGCGCGGCGGGCGCGCGCGTCGCGGTGGCCGAGCTCGACCCCGCTCGCGCGCAGGACGTGCGCCAGGCGCTCGAAGCCGCGGGCGTCGACGCGCTCGTCGGCGCCGTGGACGTCACGCGCCGCGACGAGGTCGACGCATTCGCGCGAACGATCGACGCACGCTTCGGCGGCCTCGACGTGCTCGTCAACAACGTCGGCGATTTCCTGCAGATCGCGAAGCCGTTCGACGACCATACCGACGACGACATCGCGCGGCTGTTCGACGTGAACCTGCGCCAGGTGTTCGTCGTCACGCGCGCGATGCTGCCGTTGCTGCGCAAGCGCGGCGCGGGCGGCAGCATCGTCGGCGTGTCGTCGATCGAAGGCTTCCGCGCGATTCCGAACTGCAGCGTCTATGCGTCGTTCAAGGCCGCGCTGACCGGCTTCACGAAAAGCCTCGCGCTCGAACTCGGGCCGGCCGGCATTCGCGTGAACCAGATCGCGCCGGAGACCACCGAGACGCCGCAGGTGCCCGTGAGCGCGATGGTCGCGGCCGAGCATCGCGCGCACATCCCGCGCTGGATTCCGCTCGGGCGCTTCGGTGCGGCCGGCGACATCGCGGGCGCCGCGCTGTTCCTCGCGAGCCCGCTCGCCGCGTGGGTCACCGGCACGACGCTGCACGTGGACGGCGGCGCGCTCGCGGCGGCCGGCTGGTATCGCGACCCGAACGGCTTCTGGACCAACATGCCGGTCGTCACGGGCAACGGCTTCAACTTCTGAGCGCCGATCCGCGCGGCTTCACTCGTTCAATCGTCGGTTCAATTCATGCGGCGCGCCAGCGCCGCCCTCGGAGACACCATGAAAATCCTGATCATCGGCGGCACCGGCCTCATCGGCGGCCACGCCGCGCTGCATCTGCACGCGCAAGGCAACGACGTGACGCTCGCCGCCCGCAAGCCGCCCGCGCCGGGCAGCGCACTCGCGCAATTCGACGTGCTGCTGCGCGACTACGTGGCCGGCAACTTCACGCGCGACGATCTCGCGCCGTTCGACGCGGTCGTGTTCGCGGCAGGCAACGACATTCGTCACCTGCCGCCCGGCACCGACGAAGCCGCGCACTGGGAACGCGCGAACGTCGACGCGGTGCCGCGCTTCTTCGCGCTCGCGCGCGATGCGGGCGTGAAGCGCGCGGTACTGGTCGGCAGCTTCTATCCGCAGGTCGCGCCGGCACTCGTCGACACGGTGCCGTACGTGCGCTCGCGCCATCTCGCCGACGAACGCGTGCGCGCGCTCGCGTCGCCGTCGTTCGCGGTATGCAGCGTCAATGCGCCGTTCGTCGTCGGGTCGGTGCCGGGGCTGCGCAACGAGATGTTCGCCGCGTACACGGGCTATGCGCAGGACAAGCTCGCCGGCCTGCCGGTATACGGGCCGGCAGGCGGCAGCAACTTCATCTCGACGCAGTCGCTGTCGGAAGCGATCTGGGGCGCGCTGCAACGCGGCGCATCCGGCAAGGCGTATCTCGTCGGCGACGAGAACCTGAGCTTCGCCGACTACTTCGCGGCCTTCTTCCGCGCGGCCGGCAATCCGCAGCCGGTGCCGTCGCTCGATCAGGAGCATCCGCTGCTGCCCGATATGGCGATCTACACGGGGCGCGGCAACGTCGTGTCGTACGAACCCGATCCGGCCGATATCGCGCTGCTGCGCTACCGGCGCGGCGACGTGCAGCGCGCGGTGAACGAAGTGGTCGAGCATTGCGGCGCGTAGGCGCACTGCCGGCGCGACACGCGCAACGCTGAAACGAAGCAGAAACAAAACGTCCCGCCGCCGGCGATGCATGCCGGCGGCGGGACGTTCATGCCACCACGTCGTTACTTCGTTGCTTCGACTCCGATCGTCAGCCGCCGATGCGCTGCTCGATCTTCTTCATCGTGTCGGTCAGTTCGGCCGGCAGACGCAGCTTCAGCGTGTCGAACAGCGCCGCATGCAGCTTCAGTTCCTCGCGCCATTCGCCGGCATTCATCGACGTCACCGCCTCGAACTGCTCGCGCGTGAAGTCGAGCCCATCCCAGTGCAGGTCGTCATAGGCCGGCGACACGCCGAACGCATGGTCGCCGCCGCCGCCGTTGCCCTCGAGGCGATCGAGCATCCATTTCAGCACGCGCATGTTCTCGCCGAAGCCCGGCCACACGAACTTGCCGTTCGCGTCCTTGCGGAACCAGTTCACGCAGTAGATCTTCGGCAGCGTGGCGCCGGCGCCTTCGATCTGCTTGCCGAGCTTCAGCCAGTGCGCGAAATAATCGCTCATGTTGTAGCCGCAGAACGGCAGCATCGCGAACGGGTCGCGGCGCACCACACCCTGCTGGCCGGCAGCCGCGGCGGTCGTCTCCGAGCCCATCGTCGCGGCCATGTACACGCCTTCGATCCAGTCGCGCGCCTCGGTCACGAGCGGCACGGTCGTCGAGCGACGGCCGCCGAAGATGAACGCGTCGATCGGCACGCCGGCCGGATTTTCCCAGTCCGCGTCGATCGACGGGCATTGCGATGCCGGCGCCGTGAAGCGCGAGTTCGGGTGCGCGGCCTTGCGGCCGGTTTCCTTGCCGATCTCCGGCGTCCACGGATTGCCCTGCCAGTCGGTCAGCTTCGCGGGCGGCGTGTCGGTCAGGCCTTCCCACCACACGTCGCCGTCTTCCGTCAGCGCAACGTTCGTGAAGATCACGTTTTCCTTCAGCGTCGCGATCGCGTTCGGATTGGTCTTCACGCCCGTGCCCGGCGCGACGCCGAAGAAGCCGGCTTCCGGGTTGATCGCATACAGGCGTCCGTCGCGCCCCGGCTTCAGCCAGGCGATGTCGTCGCCGATCGTCGTGACCTTCCAGCCGTCGAAACCCTGCGGCGGAATCAGCATCGCGAAGTTGGTCTTGCCGCACGCGGACGGAAACGCCGCCGCGACGTGATACTTCTTGCCGGCCGGCGACGTCACGCCGAGGATCAGCATGTGTTCGGCGAGCCAGCCCTGGTCGCGGCCCATCGTCGACGCGATGCGCAGCGCGAAACACTTCTTGCCGAGCAGCGCGTTGCCGCCGTAGCCCGAGCCGAAGCTCCAGATCTCGCGCGTATCGGGGAAGTGCACGATGTACTTGACCGGGTTGCACGGCCACGGCACGTCCTTCTGGCCCGCTTCGAGCGGATGGCCGACGCTGTGCACGCACGGCACGAATTCGCCGTCCTCGCCGAGCACGTCGTAGACGTCGCGGCCCATGCGGGTCATGATCCGCATGTTCACGGCCACGTACGGGCTGTCGGACAGCTCGACGCCGACGTGCGCGATCGGCGAGCCGAGCGGGCCCATCGAGAACGGCACGACGTACAGCGTGCGGCCGCGCATCGAACCGCGGAACAGACCGTTCAGCGTCTCGCGCATTTCTTCCGGCGCGATCCAGTTGTTGGTCGGGCCGACGTCGTCGGGCGATTCGGTGCAGATGAAGGTGCGGTCCTCGACGCGCGCGACGTCGGACGGATCGGACTGCGCGAGATACGAGTTCGGGCGCTTCGCCGGATTCAGGCGCGTGAGCGTGCCCTGATCGACCATCGCCTGGCACAGCGCGTCGTTTTCTTCCTGCGAGCCGTCGCACCAGACGACGCGGTCGGGCTCCGTGAGCGCCGCGATACGCGACACCCAGTCGATCAGTTTGCGATGCTTGACGAATGCCGGGGGAGCGATCAGCGGGCCGTGCGTCGCTTCGGCCAGATTGTTTTGCGACATGGAAATGTCTCCAGACTATTGGGCGGGGATGGGGGATGCGGGACGCGCCCGCGAGATGGGGAATGCGGTCGGAGCGCAGGATGCAGCGACGCGCAAGGCGGGACGCGCGAGCGGAGCGCGTGTCGATGCCGCGATGCGGGCGAGAGAATGTGATGTCTCGTATGAGCGTGCGAACGCGAGTTTCGCCATGCAAGCAACCTGCCGTACAACTCCATGCCGGCCAGCATACCATCGCCGTTATCGGGCGGGCGTTGCGTTGCAACAAGAAACAACTGTGACGACACGCCGGCATGCCGCTTGCCGGCGCGTTCTTTTTATTGCACCGACGCGTGAGCTTTGGGGACGAAACGGCTGGAACGTCCGTCCTGCAAGGGTTTCGCGAAAACGGAAAAATCGCGCGACAGGTTCGCATGCGATGCACGCTAACTGTCGCGATGCAGATTCGTGTTTTCGCTACTCAGGCAAACCCTGAATTAGGTTGCGCACACAAACATCCATCGCGCATGCGTTGTGTGCCCTACCGCTCAAAACGGCGCGCCCGGCAATCCGGGGTAATACGCGCCTGCCGCCATCCCGCCGTCGACGGACAGTTCGGCGCCGTTGCAGTACGACGCTTCGTCGCTCGCGAGAAACAGCGTCGCACGCGCGATTTCGTCAGGCAAGCCGACGCGCTGCAGCGGCACGTGCGTGTAGTGCTTGTTGATCTCGTCGAGCGGCGCGCCGGTCGGATTCGACATCGCGGTGTTGACGCCACCGGGATGGATCGAATTTACGCGCACGCCCTGGTGGCCGAGTTCGAGCGCCGCCACCTTCGTCAGGCCGCGCACGCCCCATTTGCTCGATACGTAGGCGGCCAGCGCGTTCACGCCGCGCAGCCCGTCCACCGACGAGATGTTGACGATCGACCCGCTCTTCTGCGCGATCATGCGCGGCGCGATCGTGCGAATGCCGACGAACGTGCCGACGAGATTGATCGACACCGCGCGCTCGAAATCACGTTTCGACAATTCGGTGATCGCGCCGAACATCAGCACGGCCGCGTTGTTCACGAGCACGTCGATGCGGCCGAACTGCTCGACGGTCGCATCGGCGACACGCGCCCAGTTCGCCTCGTCGCTCACGTCGAGCCGCATGAAGCGTGCCGCATCGCCGAGTTCGCGCGCAAGCGCCTCGCCTTCCGCGTCGAGCACGTCGCCGATCACGACGCGCGCGCCCTGCTCGACGAACAGCCTGCATGTCGCGGCGCCCATCCCGCGCGCGCCGCCCGTGACGATCGCCACCTTCCCTTCCAGTCGACCCATGTCGTTCTCTCCTCGATGCTTTCCGATTCCGGTTTGCCGGCCGCGACGCACTGCCACGCGCCTCGGTGCCGGCCCTTGATGTGTTTCGCGTTCGCCGTCAGCCCCAGTACGCCTGCCCGCCGTCGAGCGGCAGCGTCGCACCGGTCAGGTACGCGGCGTCGCGGCTTGCGAGAAACACGATCGCGCGCCCGATGTCCTGCTCGCAGTCGCCGACGCGGCCGAGCGGGATCGTGCGGAAGAACGCGGCCGCTTCGTCCGGATTCGCGTCGACCCAGCCCTTCAGGCCCGGCGACAGCGCGTGCGGCGCGACGGCGTTCACGCGAATGCCGTCGGCGCCCCATTCGCATGCCGCCGCACGCGTGAGCGCGCGAATCGCTTCCTTGGTCGCCGCGTAGGCGCCATAGCCCGACGCGTCCCAGCGCACCGCGGCCGACGACGCGAAATTGACGATCACGCCATCGCCCTTCAGATGCGGATGGCACGCGCGCATCATTCGCAGCGTCGCGATCGGCCCCGACTCGAGGCCCGCGAGAAAATCCGCGTCGGTAACGTCGAGCAGGCGGCCGAGCGGCACGACCTGCGCGTTGTTGATCAGGATCTGCACGCCGCGAAACCGCTCGACGACCGCATCGACGCAGCGCGCGATCTGCGCGGCGTCCATCACGTCGCACACGAACGGCTCCGCGATACCGCCGCGAGCGCGGATCGCGTCGCAGGTCGCGACCAGCTTGTCGCGCGTGCGGCCGACCACGGCCACCTGTGCGCCTTCGGCCGCGAGCGCGTGCGCGACGCCTTGCCCGACGCCCTGCCCCGCGCCCGTCACGAGCGCGACCTTGCCTTCGAGGATGCCCATCTGCACTCCTTAAGCGACGATCGCCGGATGAGCCTGCACGGGCCCGCCAAGCAGTTCGCGATACGACGGCGGCTGCTTGCCGTCGAGATCCGCGATGCCATACTGCAGCGCGGCTTCCGCGCCGACCAGCACCTGCCCCGACAGCGCCATGCGCTGCGGATCGGCGTGGATCGCATGAATCACGCGGCCGGTGAATTCCGGGCTTTCCGCAACGAGCGAGAATTCCTTGTAGAGATCCGGATGCTCGTCCCACACGCGCGTCGTGCGTTCGGTGCGCAGCGGCCCCATCCAGATCGACACGGCCGCGACGTCGAACGGTTTCAGGTCGACGGCCATGTCCTTCGCGAACTTGTCGACGCCGGACTTCTGCGCGCCGTACGCGGCGCCGTGCATGTAGCAGCTCGCGCCGAACGACGACGTGAACGCGATCAGCCCGCTGCGGCGCCTCGCCATCAGCGGCGCCGCGTGCCAGCTCGCGACGTACGCCGAGCGCAGCCCGACGTCGAGGATGTTCACGAGGTCGAGCGACTTCTCCCAGAACGGGCCCGGCAGGATCAACTGGTCGTGCAGGTAGGTCGCGTTGTTGACGAGGATGTCGAGCCGCCCGCTGTCGCGTTCGACGCGCTCGAACAGCGCCTTCACCTGCGCGTCGTCCGCGTGGTCGCACGCGACGGCGATCCCGCGGCCGCCGAGCGCGTCGATCTCGCGCGCGGTTTCGTGGATCGTGCCGGGCAGCGGCGCGTCGCCTTCGTTCTGCGAGCGGCCCGTCACGTAGACGGTCATGCCGGCCGCGCCGAGCGCGCGCGCGATGCCCTTGCCCGCGCCGCGCGACGCGCCTGTCACGACGGCGACCGGCGCCTCGTTGTTCTGTGCCATGTTCGATGTCTCCTGAGGATTGCTTTTCAACCTGCGTGGATAGTTCGCGTCGTCACGCGGCGGGCGGCTGCGCGTCGGCGAACAGCACGCCAGGCGCGTCGCCGTCGTAGCGGGCAGAGAGCGTCGACGTGACGACGCAGCGCGTGCTCACGATCTTCCATTCGCCGTCGACCTTCCGGTATTCGTCGTCGTAGGTCGCGCCGAGCTGCGTGAGCGTGCGTGAATTCGTGTCGAGCATCTGGTAATGCAGGCCCCACGTGCCGCGCGCATGTGTGTCGTCGAGCACGGTGATGTCGGGATTCACGCCGTGGTGCATCTCGACGATGTGCGGGTGGCAGCCGAGCCGCTCGAACACGTCGACGAGCGCGTCGCGGTGGTCGAACGTGCCGATCCGGCCGTAGTCGATGTGCACGGTGCCGGGCGCGAAGCAGTCGCGCATCCCTTGCGGATCCTTCCGGTCGCAGCACGTGAAGTAGCGCGCCTTCAGGCGGCGGATCGCGTCGGCGTCCTCCAGCCTGCGCACGCGCACTTCCATTCGTTCGATCGGGGTCATGCCGTCTCCTTGGTCTCGTGTGCGCGGATCGAAGCCGCGTCGACGCCACGTTACAGGCGCAAGGGAGGCCGGCCATCACCTGTTTGGATGAACCACGATGCCGCGTATCGGCGAGGTTGAACGCAGCCCCCGCGGCGTTCGTCCGAACAGACGATGTGATGCAGGCGGGTTCGTTCCTACCATCGAATGACACCAACACGAGACACGGCGATGGACGAGACGACCCGCACGCTCCACGAGTACGAGCAGATCCGCCAGCTGAAGTACCGGTATTTCCGCGCGGTCGACACGCACGACTGGTCGCTGCTCGCGCAATGCCTGACCGAGGACTGCGAGGCGCGCCTGTACGGCGGCCGCTACGCGTACGACGGCCGCGACGCGTTCGTGTCCAGCCTGCGCGAACTGATCGGCAAGCCGACCTTCCTGACGATGCATCACGGCCACCACCCCGAGCTCACGCTGGTGTCCGCCGATCATGCGTGCGGCGTGTGGTTTCTCGAGGATCATGTGATCAATCTGGAGGACAACTACCTGCTGCACGGCACCGCGTTCTACGACGACCAGTACGTGAAGCGCGACGGCGTGTGGCGCATTCACGCGACGCGTCACGAGCGCCTGTTCGAAACCGTCACGTCGCCGATTCCGCCGTCGTTCACGCTGACCGCCAACCGCTTCGCACCGGGCGCGCAAGACGCATCTGGTGCGACCGATCCGGCCGTCAGCGCTTCCTGAAACCCGGCGGCAGCGCCGCCGACCTCGTCATTCCCTTTGGAGCCGGAGCAATGGAGAAAGTCATTTACGTGTTGTGGCGCGATGCACAGGCCGCGCCCGAGCAGTGGAGCCGCAGCGTGCGCGCGCAGCTCGCCGACAAGCTGCTGTCGCTAGGGGCGCACGGCGTGCAGGTCAACGTTGCCGACGCCGATGTCGCACCGGCCGCCGGCCTGAAGCAGACCAACACGCACCCGGGCATCGACGGCATCGTCGCGATGTGGATCGACAGCGCGAACCCGATGTTCCGTCAGCCGTTTGACGACGCGGTGCGCGCGATCGTCCCGCACATGGCCGCGTATCTCGTCACGGAGTCGCAGCCGATTCCGAACACGCGCTTTCCTGCGCGGCCCGGCGAGCGCACGAGCGGCTTCTCGCAGCTCGCGTTCCTGAAGCGCCCGCCGCGCCTCACGCACGAAGCATGGCTCGACGTATGGCACGGACATCACACGCGCGTCGCGATCGATACGCAGGACAACTTCCTGTACGTGCAGAACGTGATCGTGCGTGCGCTCACGCATGCGGCGCCCGGCTACGACGCGATCGTCGAGGAGTGCTTCCCGGCCGCGGCGATGACCGATCCGTACGCGTTCTTCGATGCGGTCGGCGACGAGGAGAAATTCCAGCGCAACGTCGCGGAGATGATGGACAGCTGCGGACGCTTCATCGATTTCGACAAGATCGACGTGGTGCCGACGAGCCAGTACGTCGTGAAGGCCGTGCGCGGATAAAAAAAAACGCCAACCCGTCATGAACGGGTTGGCGGCGTGCCGCGGGTATGACGATTACGAGAACTGGTTCATCGTGTTGTCCTTGCCCGCCGCCTTCAGCGCTGCTTCGCCGCTGAAGTATTCCTTGTGGTCGTCGCCGATATCCGAGCCGGACATGTTCTGGTGCTTGACGCACGCGATGCCCTGACGGATTTCCTTGCGCTGCACGCCGGCCACGTAACCAAGCATGCCCTGGTCGCCGAAGTATTCCTTCGCGAGGTTGTCGGTCGACAGCGCGGCGGTGTGATACGTCGGCAGCGTGATCAGGTGATGGAAGATGCCTGCTTCACGCGACGCATCGGCCTGGAACGTACGGATCTTCTCGTCGGCGAGCTTGGCCAGTTCGGTCTCGTCGTACTCGACGCTCATCAGCTGCGCACGGTCGTATGCCGACACGTCCTGGCCCGCTGCCTTCATCGCGTCGTACGCCTGCTGACGGAAGTTCAGCGTCCAGTTGAACGACGGGCTGTTGTTGTACACCAGCTTCGCGTTCGGGATGACCTTGCGGATTTCGCTGACCATGCCGCCGATCTGCGCGATGTGCGGCTTTTCCGTTTCGATCCACAGCAGGTCGGCGCCGTTCTGCAGCGACGTGATGCAATCGAGCACGCAACGTGCTTCGCCCGTACCGGCGCGGAACTGGAACAGGTTGCTCGGCAGGCGCTTCGGACGCAGCAGCTTGCCGTCGCGCTTGATGACGACGTCGCCGTTGCCCAGCTGGTCGGCCGACAGCTCTTCGCAGTCGAGGAACGCGTTGTACTGGTCGCCCAGGTCGCCCGGCGCGTTGGTCACGGCGATCTGCTTGGTCAGGCCGGCGCCGAGCGAGTCGGTACGGGCGACGATGATGCCGTCGTCCACGCCCAGCTCCAGGAACGCGTAGCGGATCGCGCGGATCTTCGCGAGGAAGTCCTCGTGCGGCACGGTGACCTTGCCGTCCTGGTGGCCGCACTGCTTCTCGTCGGACACCTGGTTCTCGATCTGGATGCAGCACGCGCCCGCCTCGATGAACTGCTTGGCCAGCAGGTACGTCGCTTCGGCGTTGCCGAAACCGGCGTCGATGTCGGCGATGATCGGCACGACGTGCGTCACGTGGTTGTCGATCTTTTCCTGGATGGCGGCTTTCGCAGCGGCATCCTTGGCGGCATCCAGCTCGCGGAACAGGCCGCCGAGTTCACGTGCGTCGGCCTGGCGCAGGAACGTGTACAGCTCGCGGATCAGCGCGCTGACCGAAGTCTTTTCGTGCATCGACTGGTCCGGCAGCGGGCCGAACTCCGAGCGCAGTGCGGCGACCATCCAGCCCGACAGGTACAGGTAACGACGTTCGGTGCTGTTGAAGTGCTTCTTGATGGAGATCATCTTCTGCTGGCCGATGAAGCCGTGCCAGCAACCCAGCGACTGCGTGTACTTGGCCGGATCGGCATCGTACGCAGCCATGTCGGCGCGCATGATCTTCGCGGTGTACTTGGCGATGTCGAGGCCCGTCTTGAACTTGTTCTGGGCACGCATGCGGGCGGCATACTCGGGGCTGATGGCATTCCACGCGCTGCCGTGGTTTTCCTTCAAGCCAGCCACTGCCTTGATGTCGTCTTGATATTGGGACATGTCAATCTCCTGGGAACGAAGCGCATTTGAGTAAAGGGTTCAGCGTGCCCGCTCCGTGTGACGAAGCGAACTGCATGGACTCAATAGTAACGCCGCCCGATGCGCTTTCGGCGAAGTCTTATATAAGACATAAGATATAAATTTCGCTTGTTTTTCAATGAGATAAGCAATGCGTTTTGCGATGCAAAACAGGTTTTCAAGCGGCGGGACGGCCGCGCGGCGGGAATTTCCCACGCATTCCGCGATATGAAACGGCCTTTCGGCAGTTGGTGGGATGACAAACACGGCGGCCTATGCGTCGGGCCTTTGCCACGCACATGACAAAACGTCTATACTTGGACAATTCATCGACGGCGAACCGAAGCGCGCCGTCGCCGCGTACCGCGATGCGCCCCCCTCCTGCCCGGATCGACATGAGCGACTATCCCGTTTTCGACGCGCTGTGCGAGCTGCTGAACACCTCCGGTGCGCGGTTCCGCGTGCTGGACCACCCGGCCGAAGGCAAATGCGACGTGATCGCCGCGATTCGCGGCACGCGTCCCGAACAGGGCGCGAAGGCGATGCTCTGCACGTTCAAGGACGGCGGCGACGTCACCGCGCTCGCGGTCATCCCCGGCCATCAGAAGATCGATTTCCGCAAGGTCGCCGACGCGGTCGGCCGCCGCAAGGCGACGCTCGCGCCGCCCGAACTCGCCGCCACGGTCACGCGCTGCGTGATGGGCGCCGTGCCGCCGTTCGTGTTCGACCCGAACGTGACGCTCGTCGTCGACCCCGCGCTGATCGAACTCAACGACGAAATCGCGTTCAACGCGGGCCGCCTCGACCGCTCGGTCGTGCTCGACGCGTCCGACTACGTGCGGATCGCCCGCCCGCTGCTGGCCGACATCACGCGCCCGGAAACGACCGACGCGCCCGCGCTCGAGGCCAATACATGACCACGCCCCGCCCCAGGCCGCAGTCGGAACAGGCATCGCTGATCGAGCAGGTGCTGCGCATCGCCGAAGGGCTCGGCGCGATGTTCGCGCCGTTCACCGAAGTCGTCGTGCACGACCTGCGCACGCCGGAGCACGCGATCCTCGCGATCCACAACAACCTGTCGGGCCGCGCGATCGGCGATCCGGCGACCGAACTCGGGCTCGCGCGCATCGAGGACGAAGACTTCCCGCAGGTCCTCGCGAACTACGCGAACCGCTTCGCCGACGGCCGCACCGCGAAAAGCACGTCGATCGGCATCAAGGATTCGAGCGGCCGCTATGTGGCCGCGCTGTGCCTGAATGCGGACGTCACGCTGTTCCGCGGTTTCCAGGGGATGCTGAACCAGTTCTGCAGCACCGAAGGCGCGCCGGTCGCCGAAACGCTCGACCCGGCCGGCGCGGACGCGATCCGGCAGCGCATCGACGCGTTCGCGACGCGCCTCGCGACCACGCCGCGCGAGCTGAAGACTGACCAGCGCCGCGAGCTGATGCAGACGCTGAAGGCCGACGGCTTCCTTGAGGTGCGGCGCGCGATGGAAATCGTGTCGCAGCACCTCGGCGTGTCGCGCGCCACCGTATACAACGATGCGAAATGACCCTGCGCGTGAAGACGCGCGCCCTGTTGACCGACTCTTCCGACGAGCGACTCATGAACACTCCGACCCTCCCCACCTACGACGACGTCGCGGCCGCCGCGGCACGGCTCGACGGCCACGCGCACCGCACGCCCGTGATGACGTCGCGAACGATCGACGAAGCGCTCGGCGCGCAGGTGTTCTTCAAGTGCGAGAACCTGCAGCGCATGGGCGCGTTCAAGTTCCGCGGCGCGTTCAACGCGCTGTCGCGCTTCGACGCGACGCAGCGCCGCAACGGCGTCGTCGCGTTCTCGTCCGGCAACCATGCACAGGCGATCGCGCTGTCGGCGCGCATTCTCGGCATCCCGGCGACGATCGTGATGCCGCAGGACGCGCCGGCCGCGAAGATGGCCGCGACGCGCGGCTACGGCGGCAACGTCGTGACCTACGACCGCTATACCGAGGACCGCGAGCAGATCGGCCGCGCGCTTGCGGAGCAGCACGGGCTCACGCTGGTGCCGCCGTACGACCACGCGGACGTGATCGCGGGCCAGGGCACGGCGGCGAAGGAGTTGTTCGACGAAGTCGGGCCGCTCGACGCCGTGTTCACGCCGCTCGGCGGCGGCGGCCTGCTGTCGGGTACGGCGCTCGCGACGCGCGCGCTGTCGCCGCAAGCGAAGCTGTACGGCGTCGAGCCGGAAGCCGGCAACGACGGACAGCAATCGTTCCGGTCCGGGTCGATCGTCCACATCGACACGCCGCGCACGATCGCCGACGGCGCGCAGACGCAGCACCTCGGCAACCTGACGTTCCCGATCCTGCGGCGCGACGTCGACGACATCCTGACCGCGACCGACGCGGAACTGGTCGACTGCATGCGCTTCTTCGCGACCCGTATGAAGATTGTCGTCGAGCCGACCGGCTGCCTGTCGCTCGCGGCCGCGCGCCGGATGAAGGACGAACTGAAAGGCAAACGCGTCGGCATCGTGATCAGCGGCGGCAACGTCGATCTCGAGAACTTCTGCGCGCTGGTCGCCGCATCCGCGTGACCGTCACGGCGCGCGGATGACCGCATGAACATCCTGTCATCCGCGCGCTGCCGCTCCTTCACGCCGCGTTAAGTTTCGCGCCCTAGACTGAATGCGTTGTCCCGCAGTCAGTCGTGAAGAAGGAGTTGCCATGAACACGCACGCGATCGTCGCCGCCGCCCTCGCGGCAGCATCCCTCACGGCGTTCGCTCAACCGGGCGTGACGTCGTCCGTTTTTTCCGCCACGTCGCCGCACGACCCGGTCGCGCAGGCCGCCCACCGTTCGCCCGCCGCGCTGCCGCATGCCGGCTTCGTGCTCGCGAAGATCGATCAGAACAATACGCCGCCCGACCGCGGCGGCGAACCAGGCGGCCGCACGCGCGCCGGCACGCACATGTAACCTTGCGCGAGCCGGCCGCGTCGGTCGGCCGGCCCGCTCCCCCATCACAACGACGGTAGCGACGGATCGCGCGCGGCGAGGATGTCCGCGGTGCGCCGCTGCAGCGCGCCGTCGATCGTCTCCGGCTGCGGAATCAGCCAGTAACGCCCGTCGCGAATGCCGTCGAACGCCCGCGCCGCGAATGCGTCGGGCGTGAGCCCGTGCGCGTTCAGCATCGCGCGCATCGTGTCGACGAAGCCCTGCACTTCGGGCCGGTCGTGCGCGGCGCCGAACGGGTCGTTGAAGATGCCCGTCTGCACCGGGCCCGGCGCGAGCAGCGACACGCCGACCGGCGCGCCGAGCATCTTCAGTTCGCCGTACAGCGATTCGGTCAGCGCGACCACCGCGAATTTCGTCGCCGAGTAAGGCGACATCAACGGGCTCGGCAGGAACCCGCCGACCGACGCGGTGTTGACGATGCGCGCGGGCACGTTGCGCTCGAGCATGCGCGGCACGAAGCTGCGGATCCCGTTGAGCACGCCGTGCACGTTGATCGCGAAACTGCGCTCGAATCGTTCCGGCGTGATTTCCCAGCTGAAGCCGGTCGCCATCACGCCCGCGTTGTTGAACAGCAGGTCGACGCCGCCGAAGCGCCGCCATGCGGCGTCGGCCAGCGCGTCGACGGCTTCCGGGCGGCTGACGTCCGTCGGCACGCACAGCACGTCGGTGTCGAGCGTCGCGGCGAACGCGTCGAGCTTCGCCGGGTCGAGATCGGCCAGCACCACGCGCATGCCGAGCCCGGCGGCATGGCGCGCGAGCCCGCTGCCGATACCGCTGGCCGCGCCGGTGATCACGGCGGTACCGCCGTCGAAGCGAATCGAAGTCGTCATGTCAAAGTCCTGTCGGGTCGATGCGCGGATGCGCGTACGCGGGAACCACGGGCGGCGGCAACGGCGAGCGGCCGTCGAGCGAGCGCACCGCGAGCCCTTGCGACAGCGGGAAATGCAGGCTGTGCGCGACGAGGCCCGTGCGCTCGCTTGCCGGCAGGCTGCACAGCGCGAGCGCGGTTTCCGCGAGATACGCGACGTCCTCGGTCGGATAGCCTTCGGGGATGTAGCGGGCCGCGCCCGGCGTGCGGATCGCGGTACTCGGCGCGACCAGGTTCACCGCGATGCCGTCGGCTTCGAGCTCGGCCGCGAGCCCTTGCGTGAAGCGCGACAGCGCGGCCTTGACTGCCGCATAGACGGTCGCGCCGCCCGCGCGCGAGAAATCGTCGAACGGCCGCGGCGGCGCGAGCGCCGTGACCGAGCCGACGTTTACGATCCAGCCGGCGCCGCGCGCGCGCATCAGCGGAATCGCGGCCTGGCTCAGCGCGAACGGGATGCGCAGATAGTGCTCGATCGTCGTGTCGAACATCGTCATCGGCATCGCGTCGACGCGCGCGTAGTCGGCCACGCCCGCGTTGTTCACGAGGATATCGAGGCCGCCGGCCGCCTGCGCCGCGCGTCCGACGAGCGCGTCGCGCTCGGCCGGGTTCGACAGGTCGGCCGCCAGCGCGATCGCGCGGCCGCCCGCCTGCTCGATCAGCGCGACGGTTTCGGCGAGCGTGCCGGCGGTCGTCGCGGATTGCGTGAGGCTGCGCGCCGTCACGACGACGGTCGCGCCTTCCGATGCGAGGCGCTGCGCGATTGCGCGGCCGATGCCACGGCTCGCGCCGGTCACGAGCGCGCATTTGCCCGCGAGCGTCGCGGTTCGGGTGTCGGTCATGATGTCTCCGGTAAAGGGGGTGTCGTGCGCGGACCGTTCCGTGTCAGCCCGCGATATCCGCAACGTGCAGCACAAACTTGGTTTTCGCGTCGCCCGTTTGAACGAGATCGAGTGCGCGCGCCGCCTGTTCGAGCGGGAAACTGTCGAAGCGCGGCACGCGCAGCACGCCCCGGCCGAGCCGTTCCGCGATCGCCGCCAGCGTGGCGCCGCTCGGCATCCGGCTGTACGTCATCGCGGTGCGCAGGCCGCGCCGCGCGGCTTCGGCGCCCTGCGCGGCCAGCCGCTCCGCATCGCCGGCCGCGAGCGTCATGATGTTCACGAGCGTGCCGCCCGGTGCCGGCAGGTCGAGTGCATCGGGCAGCGTGTCGCCGCCGACCGCATCGAGCACGAGATCGACGCCGCCGGGCGCCCACGCCCGCACGGCCGCCGCGATGTCCTGCGCGCGATAGTCGATGCTCGCCGCCGCGCCGAGCGCCTCGACGCGCGCGCGATTGCGGGCCGAGCACGTCGCCGCGACGCGCGCGCCCGCCTGCGCGGCAAGCTGGATCGCGAACGTGCCGACCGCGCCCGCGCCGCCGTGCACGAGCACGGTCTGCCCGTCACGCAGCGCGCCGTCGTCGAACAGGCCGGCCCACGCGGCCAGCGCGGGCGTCGGCGTGGCGGCCGCTTCCGCGAAGCCGACCGCGTCGGGCAGGCGCACGACCGAGTCGTGCCGCACCGCGACGTATTCCGCATACGCGCCCCAGCGCCCCGCGCCGACGTCGGTCTGCGCGAACACGCGCATCCCCGGCGCGAAACCTTCCACGCCCTCGCCGACCGCCTCGACCACCCCGGCCGCGTCGAAGCCGATCACGAACGGAAACGTGATCTGCATGAACGCGCCGAGATAGCCTTCGCGGCATTTCCAGTCGGCGGGATTGACGCCCGCGTACGCGACGCGGATCAGCACGTCGCCGGGGGCCGGCCTCGGTGCGGGAACGTCGGCCATTCGCAGCGCGTCGGAATGGCCGACGTGGTCGATCAGCAAGGCTCGCATGGTGGTGTCTCCAGGGTTGTCGTTTGCATGGCGGCGGCTCGCGTGCGCCGCGCGTCACCCGGCCGTGTCGGCCAGCAGGCTCGACGCGAGCGGACAGAACGCGTGCGAGATCGCATCGACCGTCCAGTCGGGGCTTTCGGCGTCGAAGCGGCGGTCGACCCAGCCCCAGTGATACGGATGCAGCAGGTATTCGCCGAGCAGATCGCCGGCGTGCGCGAATTCCTGTTGCCAGACGTGGGTCCACGCACCCGGCGTCACGATCCGGCTCAGCCGCCAGTTGCGGATGCCGGGCATGAACGCGGGCATGCGCAGCAGTTCGCGCTCGAGGTCGCGTACCTGCGCTTCGTCGGCCTTCGGCCGCACGCGCAGCATCAGCGTGCGCCATACGCCGTCGCGCAGCGCCGGCTCGCGCAGGCCGCCGCCGACCGCCCGGCATGCGGCGCCGTCGATCCGCACGACGCCCGGTATGCGGGCCAGCGCGGTGAAGTCCCGCGCGTGGTCGGCCGCCTGTTCGTCGCGCAGCACGTCGAGCGTGTAGTCGCCCGCGTTCCAGCAGCCGTCCAGATTGCGCGCGAGCGCCACGCGGGTCGCGCCGGGCAACGCATGCGCGGCGTCGCGCAATGCACGTTCGAACGCGTCGGCATCGTCGGTCGCCGAAGCGAATATCTGCGCGGTGTCATGCCGCATGGTCGACCTCCGTCAGCGCAGGCAGCGGCGCATCGGCGTCCGTCATCACATGGCGGCGGCGGGCGTCGCACAGCGCGTCGACGGCCGTCCAGAACGCGACCACGTCGCCGTCGGTCAGCGCGCGCATCCGGTGCATCGGCAACCTGCCATGTCAGCCACAGCGTGCTCGGCTGCCCCGGCACCGCGACGGGCGGCGACACCCAGCGGCCGGCTGCCGTCAGTCCGCGCGCCGCGTGGCCCGGCAAATATCGGTCGCGCAGCAGCGCCAGCACGTCGGGAATGCGCTCGGGCGCGAGGGTGATTTCGTCTACGATCTGGATCATTCGCGGGTCGTCTCGGGAAGTTCGCGGCGCAATGCGATGCCGGTCGCCTACGCCGTTCCGGCGAGGCCGGAAGCGGCCGGCGTGGATAGCATTCTTGCGTGGCGACGGCCGGCGAACCCCTACCGGCCCGCTCACCGGCCCCTGTCGTAACGCTCAGATCGGGAGAGAGATGAAACAGCGCGCAATGCCGGCACGCGGCCGCATGCTGCCGGGCCTCGGCGCCCGCCTGCTGGACGAGCTGACGCGCAGCGGCGCACCGCCGGCGGAACGACCGACGACGCCGGCCGCCGACGTCGCGTCGACGACGCCCGGCGGCTTCGTCGCGCTGTACCGCGACGCGATCGAGCGGCTCGAGGCGCAGGTTGCGCGCGGCAACGGCCATCCGCCGATGCGCAAGCAGGAAGTCGACCTGATGTGCCGCTGCCTGCTCAGTTGCGCGACGCTCGCCGACGCGATCCGCTGCGCGGCTGAATTCTGCGAGATGCTGACGCCGCGCGCCGGCGCGCTGTCGCTCGCGGTGCGCGACGGGCGCGCGACGTTCCGGATGGATTCGCTGCGCCGCACGCGCAGCCCGGCCGCGTGCCTCGTCGACCTGACGGGCTTGTTCTGCTATCTGCAGCTGTTCGGCTGGCTGATCGGGCAGCCGCTGCGACCGGACGAAGTCTGGCTCGGCCATCCGCGCCGCGACGACGCGATGCCGCTGCTCGGGCTGTTCAACGCGCCGGTCGATGTCGGCCGCAAAACCTATGGCTTCGCATTCGACGCCGCGCGGCTCGATGCCCGCGTGATCCGCCAGCCGGGCGAACTGGCCGCATTCCTCGTCGATTTTCCGTTTCGTCTTATCGATGCGGCGCCGGCCGTCGTGTCATGGGCGCAGCAGGTGCGCGGCTTTCTCGACGCGGCGCTCGCGCGCGAGCAGGCGCTGCCCGCGCTTGCGGCGCTGGCGACATGGCTCGGCGTCAGCGAGGCGACGTTGCGGCGGCGGCTGGCGGCCGAGGGCAGCGGCTATCACGCGTTGCGCGAGGAGTGTCTCGCCGACGTCGCGCGGCGCTGCCTGCGCGAGTCCGATTGGCCAGTCGCGCGGATCGCCGCGCATCTCGGGTTCGGCGGCGAGGAAGCATTCCGGCGCGCGTTCGTGCGATGGACGGGCGTCGCGCCGAGCCGGTTCCGACGCGATTGCCGCGCAGCCAGCGCGCCCTTTCCTCAGATGTAAAGTAAAGGGGTCCTCATGTCTCTCAAGCGAGGATTTGGAAAAGAATCCGGCGAGCACTGACGTTTTTTCGCATCCCCGCGCGCTTCGCCGATTGACGCGCCGGAGCGCTCGCCATTACGCTTGCGCGCTGATGGTTCCCGGAGACGGGATCAAAAGGGAACGCAGGAGAGGCAGCGCCTCGAATCTGCGGCTGCCCCCGCAACTGTGAGCGGCGAATCCGCACTACTCCAAGCCACTGGGAAACCGGGAAGGCCGGTGCGAATAGCGACCCGCGAGCCAGGAGACCTGCCATCGACCCGAGGTCCAAGCAGCCGCGCCGGGCGGGGTGTCCCGGAGCGCCAGGCACCGCCTTGGGCGGTCGCCCCCGTTGCATGGACGGCCCGACCTCAGGACCCTTCAGATGTCCAGTCTTTCCGCCCCCGCTTCCTCGCCGGAAGTGTCGTGCCGTCGCGCCAGCCAAGGGCGCGGCGTGTCCGCACGCGCGTGCCGTGCCGTGTCGTTCGATCCGCGCGACGACCGCCCATGCCGTCCGGTCTCGCGATAGACCAATACGAACCCGGGCGGTACGCACCGCCACCCGCTTACGCTCGTCGTACCTGCAACACGATCACGCTCATTGCCTCATGAATCTTCGCCACCTTCTCGCCACGTCCGCCGCCACGGCGCTGTTCGCCCCGATCGCCCATGCCGCCGGCGACACGGCGCTCCCGCAGCCGCCCCAACCCGCCGCAACCGCCGACCTGCCGACGATCAGCGTGACCGACACGCGGCACCTGCCCGAATCGTTCGACCAGCGCTATGCGACGACGCAGGTGCTCACGCGCGCCGATCTCGATCGGCTGTCGCCGAGCGACCCGAGCATCACGCAGGCGCTCGCGACACTGCCGGGCGTGACCGTCTCGCAGAACGGCGGCCCCGGCTCGTCCGCGTCCGTGAGCATCCGCGGCTCGTCCGCCAACCAGGTCGTGGTGTTCATCGACGGCATCCGGATCGGCTCGCCGACGACCGGCATCGCGCCGTGGGCCGACCTGCCGACCGACGCGTTCGAACGCGTCGAGGTGATCTCGGGACCGGCCGCCGCATCGTTCGGCGCGAACGCGATGGGCGGCGTCGTGCAACTGTTCACGCGCCGCGCCGCCGGCCAGCCGAACCAGACGACCGTGTCGTTCGGCGGCGGCTCGAACAAGACCTTCGACACGCAGGTGCGCACGTCGGGCACCGTGCCGTCGACGGGGCCGCTCGCCGCGCTCGGCGGCCTCACCTACACGCTCGGCCTGCACGACTACAACACGGCCGGCATCGACGCAACGCGGCCGTTCGCATACGGGCACGAGGACGGCCGCAATCCGTATCACGCGCAGGACCTCGATGCGCGACTCGGCTACACGCGCGACAACTGGTCGATCTCGACGTTCGCGCTGTATCACCGCTCCGACCTGTCCTATGACAACGCCGGCTTTGCGAATCGCGAGCTCGATCATCAGCTGACGACCGGCATCGCGTTCCATCTCGACATCACGCCCGACACCCAGTTCGACCAGTCGTTCGGTTATGCGAACGACCGCCAGTTCCTGTATGCGAGCGACCCGACCATTCCAACCGACCAGATCAACTCGCAGCGCATCAGTTCGTCGACGTCGCTGACCCGTCAGGAACACGGCTTCCGGCTGTTCGGCCTGCCGCTGTCGGGCGAGACGAAGGTCGCGTACGACTTCACGCGCGAACAGGCCTTCCTGCCGGTCGACGTGCCGGACGGCGTGCCCACGCGCAACGACTCCGCGTTCTCGCTGCATCAGTCGGCGACGCTCGGCAGCGTGACGATGTTCGTCGCGGGGCGGCACGAGATCATCGCCGGGAAGGCCGTGAACACCGGCAACGCCGCGCTGTCGTGGGCCATCACGCCGGTCTATACGGCGCGCGTGTCATACGGCAACGCGTTCCGCTTGCCCTCTTTCAACGATCTGTACTACCCGGGCTACGGCAACCCGGACCTGAACCCGGAACGCAGCGATTCGGTCGAGGCCGCGCTCGATGCGAACACGGCGTACGGCACGTTCAGCGCCGCGATCTACGACACGCGCATCAACAACCTGATCGCCTACAACCCCGCGACGCGCTCGCCGATGAACATCGGTCGCTCGCATATTCGCGGCATCGACCTGTCGTACAAGGGCACGATCGGCCGTTATACGCCGGTGAGCGTCGCGGTCGGTTTCCTGAATCCGCAGGACGAAACCAACGACAGCTGGCTCAACCGCCGGCCGCGCCAGACGGTCAGCGTCAACGTCGACCACACGTGGGACGAATTCAACCTGCACGCACTGAGCACGGGCGCGTCGCTGAACTACGGCGGCACGACATTCGACGACCCGGCCAACACGACGTATCTGCCGTCGTACCTGACCGTGAACCTGCGCGCGTCGTACAGGATCAATTCGCACCTGACGGTGTCGGCGACGCTGTCGAACCTGTTCGACCGTCAGTACATGACCGCGTACGGCTACAACACGCTCGGCCGCACCGCGTTCGGCAAGGTCAGCTACACGTTCTGACCGCGCGCGCGGTGTGTCGATGCCGCGGCTTGCGTCATGACCAGACGACGCCGCGCATGCCCGCGATCAACTGGATCGCGCCGAACACCGCGATCACGACGGCCGACACGCGCGACAGCCCGTGCACGAACGTGAGCGGCATCTTCGCTCGCAACGCGGCGGTCGCGCCGCTCAAGCACAGCCACCACGTCGCGGATCCGAGGAACACGCCCGCGACCATCGACGCCACGGTCGGCCCCATCGTGCCTTCATGCGTGCCCGCCAGCGGGCCGAGCGCCGCGAAGATCCCGACGAAAGACAGGATCGTCATCGGGTTCGACAGCGTGAGGCCGAAGGTCGTCAGGAAATCGCGCAGCACGGTCGTGCGCGGCACGTCCTGCACCGCAGCCGACGCGGCCGGCGCCTGCCGCGCGATGGACCAGGCCAGCCACACGAGGAACGCGCCGCCGACGATTTTCAGCGCGACGGTCAGCACCGGAAACGCGGTAACGATGCCGGCGACGCCCAGCGCGCCGAGCAGTCCGTAAATCGCATCGGCGCACGCGGCGCCGATGCCCGTCGCGAACCCCGCGTGAAAGCCGCGACTCAGGCTGCGCTGGATGCAGAGCATGCCGATCGGGCCGACCGGCACGGCGATCGACAACCCCATCACGACGGACTTGATGAACAGCATGGCCGGCTCCTCGCGTCATGCAATGACATGATCCGCATCGTAGGGAAAGTCCGGTCGCCGCTGAAGACGGTTTTTAAGGAAAAATGAGGCCTTCACCTTAAAAACTCCGCCGCGATGGACGAACTCGACTGGAAGATACTCGCGCTGCTGCAGGCCAACGGCCGCATCAGCTACACGGAGCTGGCGCGCCAGGTTCACCTGTCGGTGCCGGCGGTGACGGAACGCGTAAAGCGCCTCGAATCGGCCGGCGTGATCGACGGCTACACGGCGCGGGTCAATCCGGCCGCGGCCGGCTATCCGGTGAGCGCGCTGATCGGCATCACGGTGCCGCAGCCGGCGAAGGCGAAATTCCTGAAACTGCTGGAGACGATTCCCGAAGTGGTCGAGTGCCATCACGTGACCGGCGCGGATTCCTACGTGATGCGGTTCGTCGCCGTCAGCATGGCGCACCTCGAGCAACTGATCGAGCGCATCAACCTGTACGGCGAAACGCGCACGTCGATCGTGATGTCGACGCCGCTGCCGGCGCGCGGGCTCGCGCGGCCGGCCGCGGCGGTCAAAGGCATGCGGGGGTGACAGGACGCCCCGCGTTGCGCGATGCTGTGCGCGACGCACCTTGCACGAACCGGACAACCTGCCATGTCAGTGATCGGACTCAATCATTACAACCTGCGCGCGGATCGCGCCACGCTCGATACGCTGCGCGATTTCTACGTGAACGTCGTGGGCCTCCAGCCGGGCTATCGACCGCCGTTCCAGAGCAACGGCTACTGGCTCTACGCGGGCGGGCAGGCGATCCTCCACCTGTCGGAAGCGCGGCCGGGCGAGGTTCGGCCGGCGCACGTCGTTAACACGTTCGACCATATGGCGTTTTCATGCGAGAACGCGGCCGACATGGAACGGCGCCTGGCCGACGCGCAGGTCCGGTACTCGCGCACGTATGTGCCGCTCACGCGCCAGCTTCAGCTGTTTTTCACCGATCCGGCCGGCAATGGCGTCGAGTTGAATTTTGCTGAAGCCGAGGGTGACTCCGGCGACGGACCGGGTTAGCACCGGCGATCGCTACTGCCGTTGCACGAGCTTCACGATCGTCAGCGTGCCCGCCACGCGCTCGACCCGGACCCTGACCTTGTCGCCCACGTGCAACGACTCGATCATCGCCGGGTCGCCGGCCTTGAACGCCATCGTCATCGGCGCCATCCCGACGTTCTCGAGTGCGCCGTGCTTCAGCGTCACCATGCCGTGCGCGGCATCGATCCGCTTCACTTCGGCATCGGTCAACGCCGAATCCGGCGCCGACATCTTCATGTCGTCCATGCTCATGTCGGACATGCTCCCGCCCGCACGCACCGGTGTCGCGACGACGGCCATCGCACCGAGGAATGTGATGGCGAGGCATCGGATTTTCATCGAGACACTCCGTTGTTGAGCCAAAGACGAACGCGCTCGCTACACCAGCAACGTCGCGACCGCCCACGCGATCAGTACGATGCCCAGTGCGCGGCCCATGCGCTCGCCGCCCGGCAGCACCTTTTCGACGAGCACGAACAGCGACAACGCGACGATCCACACAACGTTCATCACGCCGCCGACGAACAGCAGCGCCATCAGCAGCCAGCAGCAGCCCACGCAATACGCACCGTGCCGCACGCCGAGCAGGAAGCTGCCCGCGACTCCCGGGCGCCAGTACGTCGTGAGAAACCGGACCGGCGACCGGCATTGCCGCAGGCACGCCTGTTTCAGCGGCGAGAATTGATAGGCGCCGGCCAGCGCGAGGACGATCGCGGACAGCGCGGCGCTCTTCGACCACAGCATCATTCCGGAGATCAGGCCGGCAGGCTGCAGCAGCATCTGCAGCACGGCGGCGGCGACCGAGAACGCCAACCACGCGGCCAGGTAGCCGGCCAGCAGGAACGCCGACGTCACGGCCGCCCCGTCGCCCTGCGCACCGCGATGCCGCAGCACGCGCCGGTACAACAGCACGAGCGGCGCCGCGCCGGGCGTCATCATCGCGATCATCATCACCCACCACATCAGGACCACGGTCGCCAGCGCCGGATCCATGGCCCCCGTGTCGTCGGCCAGCCGATGCGGAAACAACGCCACCGCCGTCATGTCCAGCGCCGACATGCCGGTGCCCGCGCCCGTCCACAGGTAGACCCAGCACGCGCCGACGAGCGCGGTCATGCCGAGCAGCGTGACGACGCGCTCGCGTCCGAGAAAATCGCCGACGGGGATCATGCCGCGACGCGATGCCGGATCAGCCCATGGTTGTTCAGGTGCAGCCGCGCGAACTGCGCGTAGCTCCGCTCGAGATTCAGCTCGATGTGGCCACGCGACCGGCCGGTGCCCGAACCGATCTCGGCCAGCTCGTATTCGAAGCCGTGCGGCAGGTCGATCCGCACGCGATGCTCGGCGCCCGTCACCGGATTGCGGATCGGTTCGCCGACGATGTCGAACACGCCTTCGACGCCGATCCGGCCGCGCCGCGCATCGACATCGACGTCGAAATCGATCTTCGCGAAGATCGGATCGTATGCGTGCTCGAGCGTCGACGCGAACACGGAGAACATCGTCGCGAACGGATCGGTGTCCTGACCGGTCATGATCTTCAGCACGGCCTCGCACTGCGCCGGACTCGCGCGCTCGTCGACGATCGGCTGGCACCGTCCGTGGCCTTCGTGAATCGGCCCCGGCCACTGGAACACGACCGCGATCCGGACGCCATCGAGCACCACGTCGCCGTAGTGGCCGCTGTCGATCGAAATCGCACCCATCGCTTCGCAGTTGCCGTGCGTCGGCAACGAATTGAACTGGCAGGGGCAACCGTATGAGCAATTGCAGTTCATTAGTTCGGTTCCCTGAATCTCCCAAGGCGTCATGGCTTCACCTCGCGCGTTCGGTGGCACGTAATGCTTCGAATCTAGTGCAGCGCACAGGGGAAAGCAAAGGCCGCGCGAGACGCGCGAACGAGCGAGGTAAACGCCGCCGGCGGCGTCGTGCGACGACGCTGATCGGACGAATGCGTTGTCGTCGTGCGGCGCCTCCGGGCGCGGGCCGCACCGCCCGAGACGGCGCGTCCGGTGGACCATGTTCGAGCCACGTCCGACAAGAGCCGATGGCGCGATCACGTCATCGCAAATGCGGGCATCCCGCATCGGTCCTGGTCCATACTGTCTCGCATTCGACGATTTCTGACCGTCTCTGCCGCCCCGGATGGCTGTCATGCGCGTTCAAACTGCGTTGCTCTTTCTCGTCGGCACCCTGCTCACCGCGGGCGGCTACGGCGCAACCTTCCTGCTGTCGATGCGTTTTCGCGCGATCGGCGGCAGCGATCTCGATACCGGAGCCGCACTGGCCGCCGCGACCGTCGGCACCTTCGCCGGTCTGGCGGTGGTCGGCTGGTTCTCGCGGCAGATCGGCGCCGCGCGGATCGCCGCGCTGTCGTCGCTGTGCATCGGCGCCGGCATCGTCGGCTTCGCACTCGTCGGGCGCGCGCCGGCCGCCGATTTGCCGTCCGGCTTCCTGGTCGGCTTCGGCTGGGGCGCGTTTCACCTGGCCGCGCCGATGTCGCTGGCCGAGCGGACCAGCGGCGCCGCCCGGAACGTGTGGTTCTTCCGCTCGGCGACTTTCCAGATGACGGGGATCGGCGCGTCCCCGGCGTTCGCCTCGTATGCGATGCGCATGCTCCACTGGTCGATCGACGACACGCTTTATGCGGTCGGCGCGCTGTGCGCGCTCGCATCGCTGATGTTCGAAGCGTTCGGTCGCCTGTGTCCGCACCCGCCCGCCGCGGCATCAGGTGGCCGCTGGGTGCGCGAACTCCGGGCCATCTCGCGCACGCGCGCGGCCGCGCCGATCGCGATGATCGCGCTCGGCACCTGCGTGTTCTCCGGCCTGATGACGTTCCAGATGTCGTTCATGCAAGGCACGCAGGCGCGCGCCGGCACATTCTTCAGCCTTTACACGATGACGGTGCTGAGTGCGCGCTGGCTGCTTGGGAAATGGGTCAGGATGGCGCGCCCCGAAACCGCGACCAAGGGGTTGCTCATGATGATGATGCTCGGTGCGCTCGCCATGTTCGGCGCCGCCCAGCATGCATCGCTACAGGCCGTCGCGGCCGTGCTGCTCGGCGCCGGCTACGGGCTCATGTATCCGGTCATCCAGGCGCAGGCGCTCAACGATTGCGCGGATACACAACGGCATGGCGTGCTGACGTGGTTCGTCGCGTCGTATTTCATCGGCACGTTCGGCTTTCCGTCGGTCGGCGGCTGGGTCATGGTGCATGCCGGCAAGGGCGCGTTGCTGATGCTCATCGCGAGCTGTGGTCTCGCGGCGCTGTCGCTCGCGTTCCTGCACGACCGGCCGGCGCCGGTGCGCACGCAATAGGCGGCTGCGCGACGCCCGCTCGGCTAACCGGGTTTCTTCGGCGCGCGGGCAACGGCGAACCACCCCATCACCGCGCCCGCGACCCACGCGCAGGTCAGCAGCAGGTCGAGGTCCATCATTCCTTCGAAATTCGCACTGTTCTCGAAGCTGCAATGCCGGCTGCCGAGGAACGCGATGCAACCGCTGGCGACCCACTGGACGTGCATGAATATGTGATAGACGGCGAAAGCCGAAGCGATGATGGCGACGCGCAGGCGTGTGGTCGTTTTCATTCGGCGCCGGAGGCGGAGGGATGGTCTGACGCCGATCTTAAGACAACGACGCCGCATCAGGCAATCGATCCCGCGCGAACGTCACGACCGGCACGCGCGAAGGCGAATCGCCATCCGAACAAACCCCGAGAAAAACCGTCGCATCGTGCACGGAGCCGCAGTATTCACGCCACCCGACGACGGCTTTCTCGCCGGCAAGCATCCGCCGCCGGATCGATGACGCGCATCGCCTACGCGCCGTCGATCTGCTTGAGCGTCCTCAAGCAATCCACCGCGAGCTGCTGATAGACCCGCGTGCCGGTCGCCTTCGCGTCGATCTCCGCGGCGCTCAACCGCCGCACCACGCGCCCGGGCACGCCGGCGAGCAGCACGCCGCGCGGCACGACGTAGCCGGCCTTCACGAACGCGCAGGCCGCGACGATCGTCGTCGCGCCGATCGTCGCGCCGTCCATCACGACCGCGTTCATCCCGATCATCGTGTCCGGCTCGAGCGTCGCGCCGTGCACGATCGCGCCGTGGCCGATGTGGCTGTTCACGCCGAGCCGGCACGTCTCGCCGATGCCGACGTGCAGCACGCAGCCGTCCTGCACGTTGCTGCCGTCATCGACGACGATCGCGCCGAAGTCGCCGCGCAGGCTTGCATGCGGGCCGATGTAGCAGCCCGCGCCGATCGTCACGTCGCCGATCACGACCGCGCTCGGATGAACGTACGCGGACGGATCGACGCGAGGCCGCATGCCGTTGAATTCGAACAGCGGCATCGCTCAGAGCGCCGCGGCCGCTTCGGGAACGAGCGCGAACAGATCGCCGACGAGGCCGTAGTCGGCCACGCTGAAGATCGGCGCTTCGGGATCCTTGTTGATCGCGACGATCACCTTCGAATCCTTCATGCCAGCCAGATGCTGGATCGCGCCCGAGATGCCGACCGCGATGTACAGCTGCGGCGCGACGATCTTGCCGGTCTGGCCGACCTGGTAGTCGTTCGGCACGTAGCCGGCATCGACTGCCGCGCGCGATGCGCCCAGCGCTGCCGACAGCTTGTCGGCCAGCGGCTCCAGCACCTTCGTGTAGTTTTCGCCGCTGCCCAGGCCGCGGCCACCCGACACGATGATGCTCGCCGACGTCAGCTCCGGACGATCCAGCTTCGTCACTTCACGGCTCACGAACTGCGATTTGCCTGCATCGGCCGCCGCTTCGATCTTCTCGACCGCCGCGCTGCCGCCTTCCGCTGCAACCGGATCGAAACCGGTCGTACGCACCGTGATCACCTTGATCGGATCGCTCGACTGCACCGTCGCGATCGCGTTGCCCGCGTAGATCGGGCGCTCGAACGTGTCGGCACTGTCAACAGCCGTGATGTCGGAGATCTGCGCGACGTCCAGCTTCGCGGCGATGCGTGGCGCGACGTTCTTGCCGTAGGCAGTTGCCGGCGCGAGGATGTGCGAGTAATTCTCCGCGATGGTCATCACCGTCGCTTCGACGTTCTCGGCGAGACCGTCGGCAAGCTGCGGCGCGTCGGCCAGCAGCACCTTCGACACGCCTGCAATCTTCGCTGCCGCATCGGCCGCGCCCTGCGCGTTGTGCCCCGCGACCAACACGTGAATGTCGCCGCCAATCTTCGCAGCAGCCGCCACCGTATTCAACGTCGCGGCCTTGATCGGCGAAGCGCCGCCTGCCGATGCCGCGTCGTGCTCGGCGATTACCAGAATCGTCATTTCTTTCCGCTCCCTCTTACAGCACCTTGGCTTCGGTCTTCAGCCTCTCGACCAGCGTCTTCACGTCCGGCACCTTCACGCCGGCCGCGCGCTTCGGCGGCTCGGCCACCTTCAGCGTCTTCAGACGCGGCGCGACGTCCACGCCCAGGTCTTCCGGCTTCACCGTTTCCAGCGGCTTCTTCTTCGCCTTCATGATGTTCGGCAGCGTCACATAACGCGGCTCGTTCAGGCGCAGGTCCGTAGTGACGACTGCCGGCAGTTGCAGCGACAGCGTTTCCGCGCCACCGTCGACTTCACGGGCGACCGTGGCACGGCCATCGGCGATCGTGACCTTCGACGCGAACGTCGCTTGCGGCAGGCCTGCCAGCGCGGCCAGCATCTGGCCCGTCTGGTTCGAATCGTCGTCGATCGCCTGCTTGCCGAGAATGACGAGTTGCGGCTGTTCCTTGTCGACCAGCGCCTTCAGGATCTTCGCGACGGCCAGCGGCTCGACGCTGTCGTTCGACTCGACGAGGATCGCGCGATCGGCACCGATCGCCAGCGCCGTGCGCAGCGCTTCCTGCGCTTGCGTCACACCGACCGACACCGCGATCACCTCCGCCACGACCCCGGCCTCCTTCAATCGCACGGCCTCTTCCACCGCGATCTCGTCGAACGGATTCATCGACATCTTCACGTTCGCGATGTCGACGCCGGTGCGGTCGGACTTCACGCCGACCTTCACGTTCGCGTCGACCACGCGCTTCACTGCCACGAGCGCTTTCAACTGCCTGTCTCCTGTTTCGTTTCGATCGCCGCGCGTCAGCGCGCGGTGTATCCACCGTCGATCACCAGCTCCGCACCCGTCACGTAGCGCCCCGCCGGCGACACGAGATACAGGATGCCGGCCGCGATGTCGCGCGGGCTGCCGATCTTCGCCATCGGCACGTGCGTCTGCATGTACTCGAACGCGCGGTCCGGATCCTGGCCCATCTGGCGGAATGCGTCCTCGAGCATCGGCGTGCGGATATAGCCCGGATGCACCGAGTTCGCGCGGATGTTCTTCGTCGCATACAGCATCGCGTCGACCTTCGCCATCATCCGCACCGCCGCCTTCGACGCGTGATACGCGGGCACGTCGGGACCGCCGACGATCCCGTACATCGACGACAGGTTCACGATCGAGCCGCCGCCGGCCGCCTCGATGTGCGGAATCGCGGCGCGCGTGCACAGGAACACGCCGTTGACGTTCACGTCCTGCACGCGCTGCCATTGCGCGAGCGTGAGTTCGTGCGTCGGCACGTTGTGCCCTTCGATGCCCGCGTTGTTCACGAGCACGTCGAGACGCCCGAAGCGCGCGACGATCTCGTCGAACACGCGCGCCACGTCGGCCTCGCGCGTCACGTCGAGCGACCAGAACGCGGCCTGGCCGCCTTGCGCGCGGATCTCCTCGACGAGTGCTTCCGCCGGTTGCGACAGCACGTCGAGGATCGCGATGCTCGCGCCGGCCGCGGCCAGCGTGCGTGCCGTTTCCGCGCCGATGCCGCGCGCGCCGCCGGTGATCGCGGCCACCTTGCCGCGCAGGTCGAACAGGTCTTCGATGAGTTTCATTGTGTCTCCGTGTAGTCAGGCGAACCGGCCTCGAACGGGCCGGTCATCAGGGGCATCGGGCGTTATCGTGAGGCGGCCGCGGCAGGCGCCGCCAGGAAATCAAGACATTCGCGATTGAAATACGCCGCGTGTTCCACCATGACCCAGTGGCCGCAACGGTTCAGCAGCACGAAGCGCGCGTCGCGGCAGCGTTCGAGGAACGTCAGCGCGCCGCCGACCGGATTGAAGCGATCGTCCGTGCCCCAGAAGCCGAGCACCGGGCAGCGCAGGTCGCCGAGCGCCCCCGTCAGATTCGGCACGCTCATCGTCGACAGCACTTCGGTCGGCTGCTCGACGCACACCTTCATCCGCTCGGCGACGAGCGCGTCGGTGACGATTGCCGAATCGTGCACCAGCAGCGTCAGCAGCTCGCGCATGGTGTCGTCATTCATCTGGCGATTGGTGAACAGCTTCACCATTCGCTGGATCCCTTCCATCCGGAAATAGGTGTCGCGATCCTCGACGCCGCCCGGCGCCATCATGATCAGCCCGTCGACTTCGTCGGGATAATCGAGCGCATATTTCAGCGCGATCGCGCCGCCCAGCGAATTGCCGAGCAGCGCGGCCGGCCCGATGCCGAGCGCGGACAGCTGCGCGTGCAGCGCATCGACGAAGAAATCGAGCGTATAGGCGACGTCGGACGGCTTCGACGACTGCCCGTAGCCCGGCAGGTCGACGACGATCGCGCGATGGCCCGCGGCCGCGAATGCCGGGTAGTTGTGCTTGAAGTTGCTGAAGCCGCTGGCGCCCGGGCCGCTGCCGTGGATGAACACCACCGGGCGGCCGTCGCCCGCCTCGAAGTGATGCAGGCGCAGGCCGCCCGGTACGTCGGTGAAGATGCCGGCCGGCGGCGTCGTGGGGGTCGTCATCGCGGGTTGTCTCCTTCGTCGGTCGATGGATGCCTGCCACGATGATTGCGCCGCCGGCGCCGGCCGGCATCATCCTTTCAGACTACGAAACCGCGCGCGCTTGTTCCTATCATCGGGCCACCGAAACGGAGGCAGACGATGAACGGATTCGACTACAGCGGCAGGACGGTGCTCGTGACGGGCGGCACCAAGGGCATCGGGCGGCGCATCGCCGAGCGATTTCTCGCGGCGGGCGCGCGCGTGTTCGTGTGCGGGCGCAGCGCGCCCGACACGCCGCCCTCAGGCGGCGGCCGCACGGCCACCTTCATTGCGGCCGACCTGCGCGACATCGAGCAGGTCGACGCGATGCTCGCGACGATCCGCGACGCCACCGGCTGCCTCGACGTGCTGGTCAACAACGCGGGCGGCTCGCCGTTCGTGCTCGCGGCCGACGCGTCGCCGCGCTTCACCGAATCGATCGTGCGGCTGAACCTGATCGCGCCGCTGCAGCTCGCACAGCGCGTGAACGCAATCATGCAGCCGCAACCGCACGGAGGCGTAATGCTGTTCATCGCGAGCGTCAGCGCATCGCGTCCCTCGCCCGGCACCGCCGCCTATGGCGCCGCGAAGGCGGGCCTCGTCAACGCGGTCACGTCGCTCGCGGTCGAATGGGCGCCGCGCGTGCGCGTGTGCGCGATCAGCCCGAGCCTCGTGCAGACGGAATCCGCAACCGAAGGCCACTACGGCGACGACGCCGCGCTCGACGCGATCCGCGCGACGATTCCCGCCGGTCGGCTCGCGACGCCCGACGACGTCGCGTCGGCGTGCCTGTTCCTCGCGTCGCCCGATGCGTCGTACGCATCGGGCGCGAACCTGCGGCTCGACGGGGGCGGCGAACGGCCGGCGTTCCTCGCGGCGGCAAAAGCGGAACCACGCTGACGAGCGAACGCGACCGGCGCGCCCCGATCGTTTCCAGTCCTAGGGAAGTCATCTAGTTCATTTCGACGATTCCCTGCTACCGCGATCTCCCTACTCTGCCTCTCACGACAACCACAGTCGACCGTCGTCGATACCCCAGAGGAGACACCATGCATCAACGGATTTCGCGCCGTACCGACAAGCGGGCCACCGCCACGCTGTCGACGCTGGCCGCCGCGCTGCTGACGTGCGCCGTTCCCAACGCGCACGCAGGCAGCACGATCGAGCTTGGCGCCGACACGACGCTGGACTACACGTTCACGCTGAGTTACGGCCTCGGCATGCGCACGCGTGCGCCGAGCGGCAATCTGCTGACGCCCGCGAACATCAATGGCGACGACGGCGATCGCAACTTCGCGAAGAACAAGCTGATCGAGAATCAGGTCAGCCTGCTCGGCGAAGTGAACCTGAAGCACGACGACTGGGGTGTGTTCGTCCGCGCGAGCACGTTCTACGATCAGGCCTATCACCGCCCGAACTACAACGACGCGCCGGGCACCGTGAACCAGTCGGGCCAGTACAACAACTTCACGAGCGATGCCCGCTACTGGTCGGGCGGCCATACGACGCTGCTCGCCGCCTACGCTTACAACACCTTCAAGATCGGCGCGACGAGCCTGAACGTGAAGGTCGGCGACCAGGTGGTCGCCTGGGGCGAAAGCCTGTTCTTCCCGAACATCGCGGGCGCGCAAGGCCCGGCCGACGCCACCAAGTCCTATGTCGCGGGCGCTCAGGTGAAGGACATCCTGCTGCCCGTGCCGCAGATCTCGACGCAGTGGCAGATCACGCCGAACTTCAGCCTGCTCGGCTACTACCAGTTCTCGTTCCAGCAGAACCGCCTGACCGCGCCCGGCACGTACTGGAGCTATTCGGACGTGGTCGGCCCGGGCGCGCAGTTCATCATCGGCCCGGGCGGGATGATCATTCCGCGCGGCGCCGACGAAAAGCCGAGCGCGCACAACCAGTGGGGTATCGGCGCACGCCTGCGCGTGTTCGGCGATACCGAGCTCGGCGTGTATCACCTGCATTACAACGACATGAACCCGAGCGTTGTCACGTCGTTCTATCCCGTGCTCCAGTACCGGCAGACCTATTTCAACAACATCAAGCTGACCGGCGCGAGCTTCTCGACGCAGGTCGGTCCGGTCAACGTCGCGGGCGAGGCGTCATACCGCCAGGGCGCGGCCGTGCTCGTCAACACGCCGACCGGCGCGCAGGCGACGCGCGCGAACGTCACGCAGCTCAACCTGTCCGGCATCTACTCGATCGGGCCGAGCTTCCTCGCGAATTCGCAGTCGCTGGTCGGTGAAATCACGTACGTGCACGCGGGCGGCATCTCGGCCGTCGACGGCTCGACCACCCTCACGAACTCGCGCAACGCGCTCGCCCTCGAGCTGGCCTGGACGCTCAGCTACAAGAACGTGTTCAACGGCTGGGATCTCGACGTGCCGCTCACGTACACGCACGACCTGGCGGGTACGTCGCCGCTGGCCGGCGCGCTCGGCTCGCTCACGGGCCAGGGCGACCACCGCGTGACCGCCGGCGTCACGTTCACGCGCCTGAGCAACCTGTCGCTGTCGCTCGTCTACGCGAAGTTCCTCGGTTCGCCGAATCCCGTCACGCGTCCGCTCGCCGATCGGGACTACGTGCTGGCCACGGCGACCTACCACTTCTGAGCGGCTCGGCCGCTCGTCACTCAGCAAGAAGAGGATTTGTCATGAAACGAACTCGTCTCCCCCTCCTGCGCGCGTCGGTGATGGCCGCGTGCGCACTCGTCGCGACGGCGTCGTTCCCGAAGGTCACGCCGGACGACCTGAAGGCGCTCGACGGCCCGCTCACGCCGATGGGCGCGGTGCGCGCCGCGAGCAAGGACAGCGGCGTGCCGGAGTGGTCGGGCAAGTGGCTCGGCACGCCGCCCGACGTGCAGTACAAGCGTGGCGGCCGCTACCCCGATCCGTTCGCGAGCGAGAAGCCGGTCGCGACAATCACCGCGGAGAACATGGCGCAGTACGCGGAGCACCTGACCGACGGCCAGAAGGCGATGTTCAAGCGCTACCCGGCCACGTTCAAGATCAACGTGTACCCGAGCCATCGCGACTTCCGCTACGCGGATTCCGTCTACAAGGACATCCGCACGTACGCGCCCGACTCGACGATGACGTCCGACGCGAACGGGCTGACCAATGCGCCGCCGCAAGTGCCCTACCCGATTCCGAAGACGGCCGCCGAGCTGCTGTGGAACCAGCGCTTCTCGTCGGCGATCGGCACCGAGCAGGCGACCTACGATCAGGCTGTCGTGTACTCCGACGGCAACATCGCGTGGGGCAAGGTGCGCTACGACATCTACTCGCCGCGCAATGTCGGCAAGTACGACGTGAAGAGCGACCTGAACAACCGCACGTTCTACCGCAACGCGACGGAGCTGCCGCTGTCGGACCGCGGCTCGCTGATCGTCGGCTTCACGAACTGGGACAAGGCCGGCGCCGACAACTCGTCGCGCACGTGGATGTACAACCCCGGCACGCGGCGCGTGCGCCAGGCGCCCGAATACGGCTATGACCAGCCGCAAGGCCCCGGCGGCTTCCGCACCGTCGACGACGACCGCCTGTACAACGGCCCCGGCGACCGCTACGACTGGAAGATCGTCGGCAAGCGCGAAATCTACGTGCCGTACGACAACTACAAGGCGATGGACAGCTCGGTCAAGTATGCGGACCTGCTGACCAAGGGCCACGAGAACCCGTCGTACATCCGCTACGAGCTGCATCGCGTATGGGTGCTGCAGGCCACGCTGAAGAGCGGCTATCGCCACCAGTATGCGAAGCGCGTGCTGTACATCGACGAGGATTCGTGGATGACGCTGCTCGCCGACAACTACGACGCCCGCGGCCAGCTGTGGCGCACCAACGTCGCGACGACGCTGTACGCGTACGACGCGAAGACGTTCTACCCCGGCGTCGTGTTCTTCCACGACCTGATCTCCGGCGCGTACATGGCCGACCGCCTGACCAACGAAGGGCCGATGCCGAAACTCGACAGCAGCCCGCAGTTCAGCGAGGCGTACTTCTCGCCGGACGCGATCCGCAGTTCGGGTAACTAAGCATCCGGCGCGGTACGCCCGCGCCCCACGCGCCGGAGCCGCGCTCCGGCGCCCGACGCCGCCCGAAACGGCGGCCTTTTCCATTCGAGGGCCCTTTCATGTCTTCCCGCTTGCATACGACGCTCGGCGACGAGCTGTACGCCGCGTGGCACGCACGCGCACCGGTCGCGCCGCTGTCGAGCCGCCCGCGCCGGCTGTCCCTCGACGATGCCTACCGCATCCAGCAACGCTTCATCGAACGCCGCGTCGAGCGCGGCGAATCGGTGGTCGGCAAGAAGATCGGCGTGACGAGCCAGGCCGTGCAGGACATGCTGAACGTGCGTCAGCCCGATTTCGGCATCCTGCTGTCCGGCATGCACTACGCAGCCGGCGAGGCAATCGCCACCGAATCGCTGATCGCGCCGCGCGCCGAAGGCGAAATCGCGTTCATCCTGGCGCGCGACCTGCGCGGCCCCGGCATCGACCGCACCGACGTGATCGCCGCGACGGCCGCCGTCGCGCCCTGCTTCGAAATCGTCGATTCACGCATCCGCGACTGGGCGATCCGCATCGAGGACACCGTCGCCGACAACGCGTCGTGTGGCGTGTACGTGCTTGGCGATGCGCGCGTCGACCCGCGCACGCTCGACCTCGCCGCGTGCGAGATGACGATCGAGAAGAACGGCGAGCGCGTCGCGCAAGGCCGCGGCGACGCGGCGCTCGGCCATCCCGCCGACGCCGTCGCGTGGCTCGCGAACACCCTCGCCGAATACGACGTGCCGCTGCTTGCCGGCGAGATCGTGCTGTCCGGCTCGCTCGCGAAACTGATTCCGGTCACGGCCGGCGACGCGCTGTCGATGCACATTTCCGGCATCGGCAGTTGCGACGTCCGCTTTATCTAAAGGAACGAACCTGATGAAGAAAATCAAATGCGCAGTGATCGGGCCCGGCAACATCGGCACCGACCTGCTGTACAAGCTGCGCCGCTCGACGGTGCTCGAGCCCGTATGGATGGTCGGCGTCGACCCGGCATCCGACGGCCTCGCGCGTGCCCGCGAATTCGGCCTGAAGACCACCGACCAGGGTGTCGACGGGCTGCTGCCGCACGTCGCCGCCGACGACATCCGTATCGCATTCGACGCGACCTCCGCGTACGTGCACCGCGACAACTCCGACAAGCTCACCGCGCTCGGCGTGAAGATGATCGACCTGACGCCGGCCGCGATCGGGCCGTATTGCGTGCCGCCGGTGAACCTCGACGCGCACCTCGACAGCGCGCAGATGAACGTCAACATGGTGACCTGCGGCGGGCAGGCGACGATCCCGATGGTGTACGCGGTGTCGCGCGTGCAGCCGGTCGCGTACGGCGAGATCGTCGCAACGGTATCGTCGCGCTCGGTCGGCCCCGGCACGCGCAAGAACATCGACGAATTCACGCGCACGACGTCCGGCGCGATCGAACAGGTCGGCGGCGCACGCAAGGGCAAGGCGATCATCGTGATCAATCCGGCCGAACCGCCGCTGATCATGCGCGACACGATCCACTGCCTGACCGACGGCCCGCCCGACGTCGATGCGATCACCGCGTCGGTGCATGCGATGGTCAAGGAAGTGCAGCGCTACGTGCCCGGCTACACGCTGAAGAACGGCCCGGTGTTCGACGGCAACCGCGTGTCGGTCTTCATGGAAGTCGAGGGGCTCGGCGACTACCTGCCGAAGTACGCGGGCAACCTCGACATCATGACCGCCGCCGCGGCCGCCACGGCCGAGCGTTTCGCCGAACAGATGCTGGCCGCGACGGCCGCCACCGCTTGAGTCGAGGAGTCACACGATGTCACTTGCAGGCAAGAAGATCACCGTCCACGACATGTCGTTGCGCGACGGGATGCACCCGAAACGTCATCAGATCACGCTCGACCAGATGCGCAACATCGCGCGCGGGCTCGATGCGGCCGGCGTGCCGCTGATCGAGGTCACGCACGGCGACGGGCTCGGCGGCGCATCGGTCAACTACGGTTTTCCCGCGCATACCGACGAGGCGTACCTGAGCGCCGTGATCCCGGAGCTGAAGCAGGCGAAGGTATCGGCGCTGCTGCTGCCGGGCATCGGCACCGTCGAGCACTTGCGCATGGCGCACGAACTCGGCGTCGGCACGATCCGCGTGGCCACGCACTGCACCGAAGCGGACGTGTCGGAACAGCACATCGGCCTGGCGCGCACGCTCGGACTCGATACGGTCGGATTCCTGATGATGGCGCACATGTCGTCGCCCGAGCAGCTCGTCGTGCAGGCGAAGCTGATGGAGTCGTACGGCGCGAACTGCATCTACATCACCGATTCGGCCGGCCACATGCTGCCCGACGACGTGACCGCGCGGATCGGCCAGGTGCGCGCCGCGCTGAAGCCGGAGACGGAACTCGGCTTCCACGGCCACCACAACCTCGCGATGGGCGTCGCGAACTCGGTCGCGGCGGTCGCCGCCGGCGCGAACCGGATCGACGCAGCCGCGGCCGGCCTCGGCGCGGGCGCGGGCAATACGCCGATGGAAGTGTTCGTCGCCGTGTGCGACCGGATGGGGATCGAGACGGGCGTCGACGTGTTCGCGATTTCCGACGTGGCCGAGGATCTCGTCGTGCCGATCATGGACGCGCCGATCCGCCTCGACCGCGATGCACTGACGCTCGGCTATGCGGGCGTCTACTCGTCGTTCCTGCTGTTCGCGAAGCGTGCGGAAGCGAAATACGGGATTCCGGCGCGCGACATCCTCGTCGAACTGGGTCGCCAGCGGCTCGTCGGCGGGCAGGAGGACATGATCGAGGATGCGGCGCTGACGATGGTTCGCGCGCGGGAGGTGGCGGCGTAACCGGCGTGATCGACGATATCGGGCCGCCATCGCCCGATACGTCGGCGAATCTGCGGAACGGGGCGCGATGCGCCCCGTTGCCGTCAGCCGTCACCCACGCACCGCATCAGCGGTGCTTTCCGCCATGCCTGCGTCGTCGATGCGCCGCGCGCGCCTGCAGCAGCGTCGGCATCAGCTCCTCGATGTACTGCCGCGCCTGTCCGCGCGTGACGATCTCGCTGAACCGCCGATGCGCGTGGTCATGCCCGACCAGCGCCGCATGCGCCTTCTTCAGGATGTGCAGATACGCGATCAGGCTGGTGCCGTCACGCACGGGCAGCGCATCGCGCGGGTCCGTCGCCGAAGTCGTGTTCATGAGCCGATCCTCGCCGGGCAGTCGGTGCGGCAGGTAGTTGTCACAAGCGACAGCAGGTCGTTCGCGGCGCGATCGCGGTCGGTCAGCGGCGCAAGACCGAACAGGCGTCCGAGCGTCGCGACCACCGAGCTGTGATCGTACGGCGTGTGATCGACGTGCCCTGCCGCAACCCACGGCGACACGACGATCGCGGGCACCCGCACGCCATACACGTCGAAGCCGAAACCGCTCGCGTTCAGCGTCGCGGCCGCGCCGTCATTCGGCGGCGGCGCCGCGCCCGGCCGGACCGAATCGTAGAAGCCGCCGTGCTCGTCGTAGACGATCACGAGCAGGCTGTGCTCCCACACCGGCGAATTGCGGATCGCGTCGTACACGCGCGCGGCGAGCTGGTCGCCGCCGGCAAGGCCGTCCATCGGATGTTGCGAGCTGCCGTTCTGGTAGGTGCCGTGCACGATGTCGCCGTAACCGGGCTCGATGAACGTGTAGCGCGCGGTATAGCCGGCCGCGAGATCGGCTTCGAAGTGGGCCAGATCGTCGACGTCGAAAAAGCTCACGCCCTTCAGCGAGGCCACCTGCGGCACGTGGCCGAGCGGATCGCCCGACTGGTCCTGGTAGATGCGCCAGTTGTCGTCGCCGAGTGCGGCGAAGATCGAGCCTTTCGGATAAGGAAAGCCGTCGAACGTATCCCATCCGGCCATTTCTTCCCGGGTCGGCGAATGGTCGAGGCCGGCGGACGACGCGCCGTGCAGGAAGAAGCGGTTCGGCCAGGTCGGCCCCGGCATCGACGCGTGCCAGCGGTCGCACAGCACGAATGCGTTCGCGAGCGCATACAGCGACGGCGCCTGCGTGCGCACATCCACACCCTGCATGATCGCGCCAACGCTGCCCGGTTGCGGCGGCGTGCCTTCGGAATGCGACGTCGCGTAATTCGACACGAATCCCGAATTGTCGACGCTCGGATAAGGCCGCCCTTTGACGAACGGCACGCCCGCGCCGCACAACTGTTCGAGCACGTCGGTGAATTCGTGGCACGGATCGGTCGGCATCCGGTCCGGCGCGCCGCCGCCGAACGGATGGACGGTGCCGCCGTATGCGTTGCTGTCGCCCGGCGTCGCGGCCGTGATGCCGGCGATGCCCGAGAGCGCGAACAGATGGTCGAACGAGCGGTTCTCGAGCATCAGCACGAACACGTGCCGGATGCGGTCCTGAACCGACTGAACTGCGGGAACGGAAGGAGCTGCGGGGGTTGCGTCTGCACTCATGGCGCCTCCTGGCGTCGCGCGACGAATATCCGGCTGGCACGATCGCGGCGGCAAGCAAAGAAACTGAAAGGAAAGGCGCTGCAACGTGCGCGGGCCGCGAATTGCCGACGAGTGTACGGCTACGCCGGCCCGCGCGTAAAGCCGGTTACGGCGCGCGGCAAGACGCGTGCATTCAGCCGACGACCAACGTGGGACGGAAAAGCGATGCGCGGCGAATCGGCGAGTGCGGGGAAAACGAGACGAATCGGGCGATTCGACCGGAGAGAATGCGGCCTCGGCCGCCGCGGCACTGCCCCGCCGCTGGCGACCGTCGAACGGCGCGAACCGCGCCGTCCATCCGGTGTGCCCGGCCGCATGAACGGGCCGGACGGATTTCGATCGGTGCGGCGTTGCGCTGCCCGATCGCTACTGCTTTAGCGACGCGGTTGCCCGGTGCGCGGCGGACGCGGCGAATTCGCGTCCTTGTGGCGGAAGTTGATGCGCCCCTTCGTCAGGTCGTACACCGACAGTTCCAGCGTCACACGGTCGCCCGCGAGAATGCGGATGTGGTTCTTGCGCATGCGGCCCGACGCATACGCGCCGACCACGACGCCGTTTTCCAGCGTGACACGGTATTTGCTGTCCGGCAGCACTTCGTCGACGATTCCGTCCAGTTCCAGCAGTTCTTCTTTTGCCAAACCAATTCCTCCAGACAAGGTGATGACCGCGGCCGCGGCGAACTCACCGGCGCCGTGCCCCGCAACGGGACGGCGGCCGGCGGGATGCCGGGGATCAATTCGTTCAGACGGGCGACGCGCCCGTCTTGCAATCGGAGCCCGGCGCAATGCGGCGGTCGGGCGGTCGGTGGCGGCGATGCGATCGGCACCGCGCAAAGTCGGGACCGCGCCGCGTGCGGCATGGCGACGGTCTACTCGGGTTGAAGCATGGGCCGCTGGCGATGCGGCGAGCGCGTCGCGAGGGCGTTGGATCGCACGTCGTACGGACCTGCGATGGATGAGGGAAGCACACGACCGATGCATCGTGAATTCCGCGATGCATCGGTCGTGTGCGTCGAAACGCGCAGGACGCCGGCTCGGGCCGGCCTCCGCGCGAAATCCGACCGGCAGCGGCCGCCATTCGACGGCCGGTGCCGAGGCGGCTTACTGCGGCGTGATGTTCGACGCTTGCAGACCCTTCGGGCCACGCTTCACTTCGTAGCTGACCTTCTGGCCTTCGGCCAGGGTCTTGAAGCCCGTGCCGCGAATTTCCGAGAAATGGGCGAACAGATCGTCGCCGCCGTTGTCCGGGGAAATGAAACCAAAGCCCTTGGTTTCGTTGAACCACTTGACGGTACCGGTATCCACAAATACTTCCTTAATACGAATAATTGAACATGCGCCCCGTGACGGGCACAGAAAGAATCAAAAGAGGGAGAGACCAACGACTGCCGCACGCCGTGCGGCCAATGATGAGCAATCGAACTTCTTGAAGACTTCGGTCTCGGACACTACGCGGTGCCGGCCGATCCGTCAAGCTCTTTCGAAGCGTTGCAGGCGCGCGGCGGCGCGCGCGCCTTGCCTGGCGGGCGTCGGCGGCGATCGGGACACGAAACGATGCGCCCCCTATTTTCGCCGCGCTTCGCCGTTACTGCCCGTCACCGCGGTTCGAACACGTGATGCAGCGCCGGCGGCGCCGCACCGTCGCGGATCTTGATTTCGAACGTCTTGCGCGCGACGCTCGACGGCCGCACGTCGGCCGCGTCCAGGTAGAACTGCGAATACCAGTCGCGCATCTGGTACAGCGGCCCGTCGCCTTCGCACAGCAGCGGGTTGTCGATGCGCGTCTTGCTGTGCCAGATGTCGACGTCCTCGTAGAACGCGCGCTGCGCTTCCTTCACGTATGCGTTCGCGATCTCCATGTTCTGCGCGTCGCTCAGGCCGGCCACCTTCTTCACGATCACGCCGTAGCGCAGCTCGAAGCTGTTCATGTCGATCGGCACGTGGCAGTTCAGCAGCACCGAATGGATCGGCTGTCCGCCGCTCTGCCCCGTCATCTGCGTGATGTGCACGGCCGGCCCGAAATACGTCGACAACGCGGTCAGGCTGTCGCCGCCGAGCTTCTCGCTGCGGCCAACCATCAGCTGCGTCGCCTTGTGATCCTCGAACAGGTTCGCGAAATAGTCGATCGGCGCGTGGTGCACGGTCGCGAAGTGCGCGACGTCCGAGATGTTGTCGACCAGTTCGCGGCAGTTCGCCTGGATCACCATCTTGTCGACGACCCAGTCCGACCATTCGCCGGAGAAGCACACGTCGAGGCGCGGGATCGCGACTTCCGGCGGCGGCGCATTGCCTTCCGGATCGTTCCACACGAACAGCAGGTTGTTTTCCTCGCAGGTCGGCCACGCGCCGATGCGCGCCTTCGGCGGAATCCGCTTGCAGTACGGGATCGACGCGCACTGCCCGTCGCCGTTCCACGCCCAGCCGTGGAACGGGCAGACGAGATTGTCGCCTTCGACCGTGCCGAGGCTCAGGTCGGCGCCCATGTGCGGGCAATACGCGTCGACGACGTTGATCTTGCCGGTCGAATCAGCGAACGCGGCGAGCTTGCGGCCGAAGACGTTCAGCGTGTGCGGCTTGCCGTCCTTGTAGTCGCGGGCGAGCCCGAGGCAGTGCCAGCCGCGCGCATAGCGCTGCGCGAGCGGCTGGGCTTCGATCTTGTAAGGGCGTGCGGACATGTGGGTTGACTCCTCTTTGGGGGACGCGCGGCGGCCCGCCGCGCACCGGGGTAACGGGGGTTGCGTCGCTCAGCGCACCGGATTGCCGGGTTCGAGCGTGCGTGTCGGCTTGAGCGCGGGGGGCGGCGCGGCCTGCGGCGACGCCGGCTGCGGCTCGCGCGACACGCGGCGCTCCGCCCGCTCGACGCCGAGCCATGCGGCCAGCGCGGGCAGCAGGAACACCGCGCCGAACAGGTTCACGAGGAACATGAACGCGAGCAGCACGCCCATGTCGACCTGGAACTTCAGCGCGGAGAACGCCCAGGTGCCGACGCCGATGAACATCGTGACGGCCGTGAACAACGCCGCGGTGCCGCGCTGGCGCATCGCGTCGGCGAATGCGTCCGGCAGCGTCGCGCCGTGGCGGATGTCGTGCTGCAGGCGTTCGTACAGGTAGATCCCGTAGTCGACGCCGACCCCGACGCCGAGCGTGATCACCGGCAGCGTCGCGACCTTCAGCCCGATGCCGAGCCGCGCCATCACCGCGTTGCACAGGATCGACACCAGCGTGAGCGGCACGATGATGCACAGCACCGCGCGCCACGAGCGGAACGTGACCGCGCAGAGCAGCGCGATCGCGCCGAAGATCGACAGCAGCATCGCGATCTCCGCGTCGCCCACCGCCTCGTTGGTCGCGGCCATCACGCCGACGTTGCCGCCCGCGAGCCGGAACGCGACGTTCGGCGTCGGGTTCTCGGCCGCGAAGCGCTTGATCTCGTCGACGATGTGCGCGATGGTCGTGCCTTCGTGGTTCTGCGTGTAGATCAGCACCTGGATCGCCTTGCAGTTCGCGGTGTTCATCCCGTTGTCGGGATCGAACGCATTGGAGCCCTGCGTGAGCCCGTCGCTGGAGCGCGGCAGCGCGGCCCAGCGCGGGTTGCCTTCGTTGAACGCGGCGATGAACACCTTGCCCTGCGACGACACGCTCGTCACGGACTGCACGCCGGCCACGCCGCGCATGTTCATCTCGAACTTCTCGATCGCGCTCATCACCGGGTAATGCAGGCACGCATCGTCGAAACCGGTCGTCTCGACGATCACCGACAGCACGTCGACCCCGATGTTGTACTGGTGCGTGATGGCCGCGTTGTCGATGTTGTAGCGCGAGTTCGCGCGCAGTTCCGGCGCGCCGGTGCCGATGTCGCCGATCTCCAGCTTGCGCGACTCGAGCGTGCCGTATGCGAGCAGCGCGAGCGCCACCGCGAACACGCCGAGCGCCGGCGCCGGCCGCGCGAACACCGCGAAGCGCGACCACTTCCCGCTGCCGCCGGCCGCCGCCGTGCGCTGGGCACGCGCGAGCGTGCCGCGCTCGAGGCGCGTGTACGACAGCAGGATCGGCAGGAACACCTTGTTGGTGACGATCATCAGCAGCACGCCGAGGCACGCGGTGATGCCGAGTTCGCGCACGATGTCGATCTTGATCCGCATGATCACCATGAAGCCGAGCGCGTTGGTCAGCAGCGCGACCGTGCCCGGCACGAACAGCTTGCGGAACGCGTCGCGCGCGGCCTCGACCGACGACGCGCCGCGCACCAGCGCCTGCTTCCACGCATTGGTCATCTGCACCGCGTGCGACACGCCGATCGAGAAGATCAGGAACGGCACGAGGATCGACATCGGGTCGATGCCGAGCCCGAGCAGCGGCAGCGCGCCGAGCAGCCAGACGACCGGCAGCAGCGCGACGACGAGCGCGAGCACGGTGGTCTTCAGCGAGCGCGTATAGGCGAACAGCAGCGCGGCCGTCACGAGGAACGCCAGCGCGAAGAACGCCATCACGCCGGCGATTCCGGCCTCGACGTCGCCGACCAGCTTCGCGAAGCCGATGATGTTGACGTCGATGCCCTGCCTTGCGTAGCGCGCGCGGATTTCCTCGAGCTGGCGCGCGACCGCGCTGTAGTCGAGCCGCTTGCCGGTGGCCGGATCGGTCTCGCGCAGTTCCGCGCGGATCAGCGCCGACTTCAGGTCGTTGCCGACCAGCCGGCCGATCTGCCCGGAACGCGCGACATTGCGGCGCACCTTCGCGAGATCGTCCGGGTTCGCGCTCGAGAACTGGCCGGGCACGACCACGTCGCCGCGAAAGCCGGCCTCGGTCACTTCCGTGTAGTGGACGTTCGGCGTGAACAGCGAGAACACGCGCGAGCGGTTCACGCCGGGGATGAAGAACACGTCGTCGGTCGCGTGGCGCAGCGCGTCCATGAACGTCTGGTTGTAGATATCGCCGTCGCCCTTCCAGCGCAGGCTGACGAGGATCGTGTTCGCGCCGGGGAACGCACCGGCGTAGCGCTCGAACACCTGCATGTACGGGTGCTGCATCGGGATCATCTTGTTGAAGCCCGGATCGAGCTTCAGCCGCGTCGCGGACAGGCCGAGCGCGAGCGTCGCCGCGATGCACAGCAGCATCAGCAGCCGGCGCTGCCGGATGATCGTGTCGGCGCAGCGCTCGACGAACGCGGCGAGGCGCGATGCGGGAACGGCTTCGGTGGGGCGTGACAGGTCGTTCATGGATTTCTCGGGTCGGAACGGACGGGACGGACGATGCGGGCGGTACGGGTCGGCACCGCGAGGCGAACGGATGCGGGCGACGGCAAGCGCCGCCGCCGCGCATCAGGACGGCGACGCGGTGAGCGGCGCGACGCCGGCCTCGCCGCCGAGCAGCAGCGCGCCGCGGCCCATGTCGAGCACCGCCGCGAGGCTCTGCACGCCGCCGAGCTTGCGCACGTCGAAGGTCAGGCCGCCGTCGCGCGACGCGACGATCGCGCCGCCCTGGCCGACCAGCACGAGTTCGCCGTCGGCAAGCTGGGTCGCGCCGAAGTACGACACCGGCACGTGGCTGTCGACGTGCGTCCAGGTCGCGCCGCGATCGGCGCTGCGCAGCACGTTGCCGCGCATGCCGTACGCGATCCAGTCGCCGTTCGCGAGCATCAGCGCGCCGAACAGCGAGCCTGCGTACGGCGACGGGCGCTTGTCCCAGGTCACGCCGTTATCGGTCGAGCGCAGCAGCGTGCCGCTCTCGCCTGCGATCAGCAAATTGCCGTGGCCGTCGCCGACGATCGCGTTCAGGTGGCGGTCGCCCGCCGGCGTCTTCAGCGGCTGCCACGTGAGCCCGGCATCGTCCGAGCGCAGCAACTGGCCGAAACTGCCGGCCGCGAACAGCGCGCCGTTCGCGCTGCCCCAGACGGACAGCAGCGGATCGGAATGCGCGTTGTCGCTGTGGACCGCGCGCCAGTGCACGCCCGCATCGTCGCTGCGCACGATCCGGCCGTCGTGGCCGACCGCGATGCCGAGCGTCGGCGTGACAAAGCTCACCTGCGTGAGCGTCGAGCCCTGGTCGGGCGTGACCGACGCCGGCCGCCAGCGGCGGCCCGCATCGTCGCTGAGCAGAATCACGCCGCGCTCGCCGACCGCGACGATGCGCGCGCCGGCGCGTGCGAGCCCGTTGATCTGCAGGCGGTCCGCATGGATCGCGGTGACCGGGAACGCCGGCAGCGGGCGCGGCGAGAACGCGAACAGCGCGGCGCCGAGCACGAGCGCCGACATCGCGAGTCCTGGCAAGGTACGTTTCATCGGTTGTCTCCTGTCCTGGCAAGCGGCCCGGGCCGCGCCGACGCGCTCGCCCTGCCGCTGCAAGTCTCCGGGCCGTCGGTCGTCGCCGCGGCCTCGCATGGTTCCGAATGGATGGTGGCCGAACCGGACTGTCGGTCCGGCCGCCGGTGCGGCTGCGTCGAACGCGGTTACATGCCGTTACGCGCCGACTTCGAACAGCGCGGCGGCACCCATCCCGCCGCCGATGCACATCGTCACGACCGCATGCCGTACGCCGCGGCGCGCGCCTTCGAGCAGCGCATGCATCGTCATCCGCGTGCCCGACATCCCGAACGGGTGGCCCATCGCGATCGCGCCGCCGTCGACGTTCAGCCGCTCGTCGGGGATGCCGAGCGTGTCGCGGCAATACAGCGCCTGGCACGCGAACGCCTCGTTCAGCTCCCACAGCCCGACGTCGCGCACGGTCATCCCGAAGCGCGCCAGCAGCTTCGGAATCGCGAACACCGGGCCGATGCCCATCTCGTCCGGCTCGCAGCCGGCCACGGCCAGCCCGCGGAACGTGCCGAGCGGCGCGAGCCCGCGACGCGCGGCCTCGGCGCGCGACATCACGACCACCGCCGCCGCGCCGTCCGACAGCTGCGATGCGTTGCCGGCCGTCACGAACTCGCCCTGCTCGACGACCTTGCCGCCGCTCCACGACGGCTTGAGCCCCGCGAGCCGCTCGGCCGTCGTATCGGCGCGCACGCCTTCGTCGCGCGCCGCGCGCACGGCCTCGTGACCGGCCGGGTTGCCTTCCTTGTCGAACAGCGCGCGCGTCACGTCGAGCGGCGCGATTTCCGCGTCGAAGCGGCCGGCCGCTTGCGCGTCGGCCGTGCGCTGGTGGCTCTGCAACGCGAATTCGTCCTGCGCCGCCCGCGAGATCCCGTAGCGGCGCGACACGATCTCGGCGGTTTCCATCATCGCCATGTACGCGGCCGGCTGGTGGTCGAGCACGGCCTGCGAACGCGCGCGGTAGCCGTTCTTGTGCTTGTTCTGCGTGAGCGAGATCGATTCGACGCCGCCCGCGACGACGATCCGCGCATCGCCCGCGCCGATGCTGCGCGCGGCGCTCGCGATCGACATCAGGCCCGACGAACACATGCGGTCGATCGACATGCCGGGCACCGACGCCGGCAGCCCCGCCGCCGCGGCCGACAGGCGACCGATGTTGTAGCCCTGCGTGCCCTGCTGCGCGGCACAGCCGATCAGCACGTCGTCGACGTCGGCCGGCGCGACGCCCGCGCGTTCGAGCGCGGTGCGCACGACGTGGCCGCCCAGCGCGGGCGCCTCGGTGTCGTTGAACATGCCGCGAAACGCCTTGCCGATCGGCGTGCGTGCGACGGAAACGATGACTGCGTCTTCCATGAGCTGGCTCTCTGAATCTAGAAGTAGTAACGGCTGATCGTGTCGGCCACGCAGCCGGGTTTCGCGTCGCCTTCGATCTCGACGGTCACGCGAATCCATGCCTGCACGCCGCCGTCGAGCGGCTCGACGCGCAGCAGCTCGCCGACGCCGCGCACGCGCGCGCCGACCTTCACCGGCGCCGGGAAGCGGATCCTGTCGCAGCCGTAGTTGACGCCGAGCCGCGCACCGTCGATGCGCACGATCTGCGGCAGGAAATGGTTGACGAGCGACAGCGTCAGGTAGCCGTGCGCGATGCACGCGCCGAACGGGCCGTCCTTCGCACGCACCGGGTCGACGTGCACCCACTGGTGGTCGCCCGTCGCGTCGGCGAAGCCGTCGATGCGGATCTGGTCGATCGCGAGCCACGCGCTCGCGCCGAGCGTGTCGCCGACGGCCGCCGCGAGCTCAGCGGGATGCGCGAACACGCGGGGCGTCGCGCGCACGGGGTCGAGGGTCGTCTCCATCATGCGTGCTGGCTGCTGACCGACAGCACTTCGCCAGTCATGTACGACGCGTAATCGCTTGCAAGAAACACCATCACGTTCGCGACCTCCCAGACTTCGGCGGCGCGCCCGAAGGCTTCGCGCGACGCCAGTTGATTCAGCAAGTCGGCCGGGGCCGACTTCTTCAGAAAATCGTGCATCGCGATGCTCGGCGCGACCGCGTTGATGCGCACGCCGTAAGGCGACGCCTCGAGCGCCGCGCAGCGCGTGAGCGCCATCACGCCCGCCTTCGCCGCCGCGTAATGCGCCTGTTCCGCCTGCGCACGCCAGCCGAGCACCGATGCGTTGTTGACGATCGCGCCGCGGCCGCGGGCCTGCATGTGCGGCAGCATCGCGCGCGTCATCCGGAACGTCCCGGTGAGGCTAATGTCGATCACCCGCGACCATTCGGCATCGTCCATTTCGACGATGCGTTTGGCGCCGCCGAGCCCGGCGTTGTTGATCAGCACGTCGACGCCGTCGAGCCTGTCCTGCGCATCGGCCACGAGCGCCTGCACGTCGTCCTCGACCGCGACGTTGCACAGGCGGCCGTAAATCTGCTGCAGCCCCGTTTCGGCGCGCAGCGTCTCCACTGCCTGTTCGAGGCGCTTCTCGTGGATGTCGGAGATGAACAGCGCGCGGCAGCCTTCCTCCGCGCAGCGGCGCGCGGCCGCGAAGCCGATGCCGGCGCCGGCGGCGGCCGTGATCAGCACCGATTTGCCGGCGAGCAGCTGGTGGCCCGGCACGTAGGTCGGCGCTTTCTGGATCTGGGGTTCGGTCATGCTGTGCCTCGTGGTTCCCTGGGCATGCCGAGCCCGCGCTCGGCCATGATGTTGAGCTGGATTTCGTTGGTGCCGGCGTAGATCGTGTCCGCGCGGGAGAACAGGAATACGCGCTGCAGATGGGTGAGCTTTTCGTCGGCTGGATCGATCACGTTCGCGCGGGGCCCGTGCGCGTCCATCGCGAGCTGGCCGAGGTCGCGGTGCCAGTTCGACCAGAAATACTTGTAGATCAGTGCCTCGCGGCGCAGCGGCGCGGTGGCGCCGTTCGCGTCGTCCGCGCCCGACAGCATCCGCAGCGCGTTGTAACGCATCACGCGCAGCCCGGCCCACGCGCGGCCGATCCGCTGGCGCAGCACCGGGTCGCGATCGGCGCCCGATTCGCGCGCGGCGTCGATCACCCATTCGAGCTCGCGGACGAACTGCATCTGCTGGCCGAGCGTCGACATCCCGCGCTCGAAGCCGAGCAGCGTCATCGCAATGCGCCAGCCGTCGCCCGGCGCGCCGACCAGGTCGCGTGCTGCCGCGCGCGCACCGTCGAAGAACACTTCGTTGAATTCGGCGCCGCCGTTGAGCTGCCTGATCGGGCGGATTTCGATGCCCGGCTGGTCGAGCGGCAGCAGCAGGAACGACAGCCCCTTGTTGCCCTTCGACGCCGGATCGGTACGCGCGAGCACGAAGATCCAGTCGGAATCGTGCGCGAGCGACGTCCACACCTTCTGGCCGAACACGCGCCAGGTGCCGTCGGCGTCCTGCTCGGCACGCGTGCGCACGTTCGCGAGATCGGAGCCCGCGCCCGGCTCCGAGTAGCCCTGACACCAGAACTGCGTGCCGGCGAGAATCCCGGGCAGGAAACGCGCGCGCTGGTCGTCGGTGCCGCACGCGACGAGCGTCGGCCCGAGCAGCCCTTCCCCGATATGGCCCATCCGGCCCGGGCCGCCGGCACGCGCATATTCCTCGTGGAAAATCACCTGCTCGGCGACCGTGAAGCCGCGGCCGCCCGCGTCGGTCGGCCAGCCGAGGCCGGTCCAGCCGCCGTGCGCCAGTTCCCGTTCCCACGCCTTGCGCAGTTCCGGAAACGCTTCCTCGTCGCCGGGGCCACCGCGGTATTTCAGGCACGCGAATTCGCCGGTCAGGTGCGACTGCACCCAGTCGGCGACTTCGTGCCGCAATTGCTGTTCGCGCGTTTCGCTGTTCATTGGAGTGCTCCGGTGCGCGCGGCGGACGGACGCGTGGCCATCGACGCTTGCGGCAATGCGAGGACTGCGTCGCACGGCGACGTGCCGCCGTCGATCGCATGGCATGCGATCCATTCGAGCAGTTGCGGCGTGCTGCCGAACTGCGCGAGCGACGCCTGCGCGCGCTTGAAATAGAGATGCGGGTCGTATTCCCACGTGAAGCCGACACCGCCGTGAAGCTGGATCGCTTCCTGCGCGCAGAACGCATATGCGTCGTTCGCGGCGGCTTTCGCGGCCGCGACGTCGGCGCGCAACGCCGCGCCCGGCGCCGCCCCGCCCGCTTCTGCATCCCATGCGTGCGCCGCGCCGAGCACCGCCGAGCGCGCGGATTCGATCAGCACCATCATCTGCGCGCAACGATGCTTGACGGCCTGGAACGACGCGATCGCGCGGCCGAACTGCACACGCTGGCCCGTATAGTCGAGCGTCAGGTCGAGGCATTGCTGTGCGCCGCCGAGCTGTTCGGCGGCCAGCGCGAGCGCCGCGAACCATCCGGCGCGCTCGAGCACCTGCGCGGCAACGGCGCCGCCGGCGAACAGCGCGTCGCGGCTCACGCGGATGTCGTCGAGGACGATGCGCGCGATCGGCCGCGTCGCGTCGAGCGTGTCGAGCGGCGTGATGCTCAGGCCGGGCGTCGTCGCGACGTCGATCGCGAACAGGCCGATCGACTGCCCCTCGTTCGCGATCCGCGCCGGGATGAGCAGCAGATCGACGCGCGCGCCGTCGATCACCTGTTCGATCGTGCCGGACAACGCATAGCCGCCCGCTGCTTCTTCCGCGACGACCGGCAACTGACCGGCGCCGGCCGGAAGCTCGAACGGCAATGCCAGTGTCGCGCTGCACGCACCTTCGGAGAGCTTCGCGAGCCAGCCGGCCGCGAGCGGCGCATCGGAGCAACTCGCCAGCGCGGTCGCAGCCAGGCACGCGGTCGAGAAATACGGCACGCACGCGACGCGCCGGCCGAGCTGCTCCATCAACAACGTCTGCTCGACCGCGCCGAGCCCCATCCCGCCTGCCGCCTCCGGCAGCGACAGCGCGTTCCAGCCGAGCTCGCCCGCGAGCGCGGCCCACAGCGTGTCGTCGCGGCCGGCCGATTGCTCGAGCGCGCGTCGCACGTCGACGGACGCGCTGCGCTCGGCGAGCACGTCGGCCGCCGCGTCGCGGATCATCGCCTGTTCGTCGGTGAGCGCCAGATCCATGCGTCAGCTCCCGTACACGCGCTGCGCGGGACGTGCGTCGGCGATCAGCCGCGCGACCGCCGGGCCGACCTCGGCCGGCGCCCAGCGCGCGCCGCGGTCGACGCTCGGGCCGGTGCGCCAGCCTTCGGCGACCGCGATCATCCCGCCCGCGACCTCGAACACCCGGCCCGTCACGTCGGCCGACAGCGCACTCCCCAGCCACACGACGAGCGGCGCGACGTTGGCCGGATCGAAATAGTCGAAGCCGCCGTCCTCGGGCTTCTTCATCATGTCGGCGAATACGCCTTCGGTCATCGACGTGCGCGCGGCCGGCGCGAGCGCGTTCACGCGCACGCCGTAGCGCTGCAGCTCGGCCGCCTGCATCAGCGTGAGCGCCGCGATGCCGGCCTTCGCCGCGCCGTAGTTCGACTGGCCGATCGACCCTTGCAGCCCGGCGCCGGAACTCGTGTTGACGATCCGCGCGTCGACCGCGTGGCCGGCCTTCGCGGCGTCGCGCCACACGCGCGCCAGCACGCTCGACAGGCAGAAGTGGCCGCGCAGATGCACGCGCATCACGTCGTCCCAGTCTGTCTCGGTCATGCTGGTGAACATCTTGTCGCGGCAGATGCCCGCGTTGTTCACCAGCACGTGCACGTCGCCGAACGCTTCGCGCGCGGCATCGACGATCCGCTGTGCGGTGTCGATCCGGGTGATGTCGTCGGCATTCGCGAGCGCGTGGCCTCCGCATCGTGCGATCTCGTCGCACACGGCCTGCGCGGCCTCGTGACGGATGTCGTTGACGACGACCGCCGCGCCTTCGGCCGCGAACGCGAGCGCGTATTCGCGCCCGAGGCCGCCGCCCGCGCCGGTGATGATGGCGGTGCGTCCGTTACAGATTCCCATGCTTGTGCCTCCTGGATCGAGGGATCGTGAAAGTGCCGCGCTCACAGGCGCTCGATGATCGTGACGTTCGCGAGACCGCCGCCTTCGCACATCGTCTGCAATCCGTAACGACCGCCGGTGCGTTCCAGTTCGTGCAGCAGCGTCGTCATCAGCCGCGCGCCGGTCGCGCCGAGCGGGTGGCCGAGCGCGATGCCGCCGCCGTTCGGGTTGGTCTTCTCGTGCGGGAAGCGCGTGTCCGCGAGCCACGCCTGCGCGACCGACGCGAACGCCTCGTTCATCTCGACGACATCGATCCGCGACCAGTCGAGCCCGCTCTTCTTCAACGCGGCCCGGGTCGCCGGGATCGGCGCGGTGAGCATCCACAGCGGATCGTCGCCGAGCACGCTCAGGTGATGGATGCGTGCGCGCGGCGTGAGCCCGTAGCGCTTCAGCGCATCCTCCGACACGATCAGCAACGCGGCGGCCGCATCGCAGGTCTGGCTCGCGACTGCGGCCGTCAGCGAGCCGCCCGGCATCAGCGGTTCGAGCGTCGCCATCTTTTCGAGCGACGTGTCGGGGCGCGGCGTCTCGTCGTGCAGCACGCCTTCGAGCGGCACGATTTCCCGCTTGAAATGGCCTGCCTCGATCGCCGCGACCGCGCGGCGGTGGCTTTCGAGCGCATAGCGCTCCATCGCGTCGCGCGACAGGTTCCAGTGATCGGCGATCCGCTGCGCGGCAACGAACTGCGACACCGGCGCGTCGCCGAAGCGCGCGCGCCAGCCGGCGCTGCCCGAGAACGGATCGTTGAAGCCGAGCGGCGCTGCGCTCGTCATCGCGGACGAGATCGGGATCTGCGTCATCGTCTGCACGCCGCCCGCGACCACCACGTCCTGCACGCCGCTCATCACGGCCTGCGCGGCGAAGTGCACGGCCTGCTGCGACGAGCCGCACTGGCGATCGACCGTCACGCCCGGCACCTGCAGCGGCAGCCCGGCCGCGAGCCAGCAGGTGCGCGCGATGTTGCCGGCGAGCGGGCCGATCGTATCGACGCAGCCGAATACAACGTCGTCGTATTCGTCGGCCGGGATCGCGTTGCGCTCGACGAGCGTCTTCAGCACGAAGCCGCCGAGGTCCGCCGCATGCACGTGCGCGAGCCCGCCCTTGCGGCGGCCGGTCGGCGTGCGCAGCGCGTCGACGATATAGGCTTGTTTCATCAGTGGGTTTCCTCGAAATCGAAGGTCTGCGCGGGGCCGATCGGCAATGCGTCGCCGAGGATCGCGTCGGCCACGCGGGCCTTGTGGAATGCGTTGTCGCCCCAGCTGCCGGAGAGCGCCCAGATCCGCTTCATGAAGATCTGCAGGTCGAGCTCCCACGTGTAGCCGATCGCGCCGTGCACCTGCATCGTGTGGCGCGCGGCCAGTTGCGCGGCGGCGGTCGCCGCGAGCTTCGCGTGCGACACCAGCACCGCACGCTGCGGGTGATCGTCGGCGATCGCCCGGGCCGCGCGCGCCACCACCGGCCGCGCGAACTCGTAGCGAATCGCAACGTCGGCGAGCAGATGCTTGAGCGCCTGATATGAGCCGATCGCCTTGCCGAACTGCTTGCGCTGCGCGCTGTAGTCGATCGCAACGTCGAGCACGCGCTGCGTGAGCCCGAGCAGTTGCGCCGCGACCGCGAACGCGCCGTGGTCGAGCGCGCGATCGAGCAGCGGCGCGGCTTCGTCGGCGCTCGCGATGCGCGTGGCCGCCGACGGCTCCCAGTCGAGCGTGAACAGGCGCCGCGACGGGTCGACGCTGTCGACCGCGCGCCACGCGCACTGAGCGGGATCCACGCGGTGCAGCTCGCCGCGGTGCTCGCACAGCAGCGCTTGCGCGACGTGCACGTCGGCCGCATACGGGTTCACCGGATGCACGAGCGCGACTCGTGCGCGCCCTTCGGCGATGTCGCGCAGCAGCGCGTCGCGCCAGTCGCTGGCCGGCAGCCGCGCGAGCACGCCGGCCGATACGAGCGCCGTGTCGAGCAACGGCTCGGGGCTGCCGAAGTAGCCGTAGGTCTGCGCGAGCAGCGCCCATTCCACTTCGGTCAGGCCGAGACCGCCGTGCGCCTCGGGCACCGACACGGCGGTCAGCCCCTGCGACGCGAACAGCGACCACAGCGCGTCGGAGCGGCCCGTCGGCGTGGCCCACAGCTCGCGAATCAGTTCCGGGGTCATCTCGGTCATCAGCAGGCGCTTCACGCTGTCCGCGAGCGCCTCCTGGTCTTCATCGAATACGAAATCCATACGATGTCCGTTCAGTGAGGTTGGCGCCGGCGCGCTTACGCGCGCGGCATGCCGAGCATCCGTTCGGCGACGATGTTGCGCTGGATCTCGTTGGTGCCCGCGTAGATCGGGCCGGCCTGCGCGAACAGGAAGCCGTCGAGCCAGTGGCCGAGCGTCGCGTGCTGCGCGGCCGTCTGCGGGACGACCTCGCCGTGCGCGCCGAGAATGTCGAGCGCGGTCTGGTGCATCCGCAGGTCGAGTTCCGACCAGAACACCTTGTTGGTGCTCGACTCCGCGCCGATATGGCCGCCCTTCAGCAGCCGGCTCGCGGTCGCGTAGGTCAACAGCGCGTATGCCTGCGCGTCCATCCATGCGGCGACCACGCGTTCGCGCAGCGTCGGGTCGCGATCCGCGCTGTCGCGGTGCGCGAGATACAGGTCGCGCAGCGCCTGCGCGGTGCGCTGGAAACGGGCGGGCGAACGCAGCATCAACCCGCGCTCGAAGCCGGCCGTCGCCATCGCGACCTGCCAGCCCGCGCCTTCGGCCGCGAGGCGGTTCTCGACCGGCACGCGCACGTCGTCGAAGAAGATTTCCGCGAAGCCCGTCTGCCCGTTCAGCTGGCGAATCGGGCGCACGGTGATGCCCGGCGTCGACAGCGGCACCATCAGGAACGTGAGCCCGTGGTGACGCGACGATTCGGGATCGCTGCGGAACAGCCCGAACAGCCAGTCGGCCCACACCGCGCGGGTCGACCAGATCTTCTGGCCGTTGAGCACGTATTCGTCGCCGATGCGGATCGCCGTCGTGCGGATCGCGGCCATGTCCGAGCCCGCGTTCGGCTCCGACCAGCCCTGCGCCCACACGTGCTCGCCCGCCGCCATCGCCGGCAGGAAGCGCGCCTTCTGCTCCGCCGTGCCGAAATCCATCAGCGTCGGGCCGAGCAGGAAGATGCCGTTCTGGTTCACGCGCATCGGTGCGTCGGCGCGCCAGTACTCTTCCTCGAAGATCAGCCACTCGATCAGGTCGCAACCTCGCCCGCCCAGCTCGCGCGGCCACGTGACCATGCTCCAGCGGCCCGAATGCAGCGTGCGCTCCCATTCGCGGTGCGCGGTGAAGCCTTCCTCGGTGTCGAAACTCGGCAGCCGCTCGCGCGGCACGTGCGCGGCGAGCCATTCGCGGATTTCCGCGCGGAACGCCTGCTGTTGCAGCGTATAGGTCAGGTTCATGCGCGTGCCTCCTCGACGCTGGTTCGTTCGTCGAAATACGCGTCGCGCTTCTCGACGAACGCGGCACGCGCCTCCGTCGAGTCGTTGGTCATGTACGCCTGCAGCGTGAAGCCCTGCTCCCAGCGGTACTTGTCCTCGAGATCGCCGTCCTCGACGCCGTTCAGCGCCTCCTTCGCGAGCCGCACCATCGCCGGGCTCTTTTCCGCGATCTTGCGGGCGATCGCGAGCGCCGCGTCGCGCAGCGCATCGCGCGCGACGACCTGCTCGACCGCGCCGAGCCGGTACGCCTCGGCCGCGTCGATCATCTCGCCCGTGAAGTACATCGCGCGCACCTTCTGCACGCCGAACAGTCGTTGAAGATGAGCGCCGCCGCCCATCGCGCCACGGTCGATCTCCGGTACGCCGAAGCGCGCGCAGTCGGCCGCGACGACGATGTCCGCCGCGCCGCAGATGCCGATCCCGCCGCCGAGCACGAAGCCGTGCACGGCCGCGATCACCGGCTTCGGGTTGCGGTGCACCGCGCGGAACGTCTCGTAGTTGCCGGCGTTGACCGACACGATCCGTTCCGGATGCGCGGCCAGCTCCTTGATGTCGACGCCCGCGCAGAAGCCACGGCCTTCACCGCGCACGACGATCACGCGCACGTCGTCGTCCTCGCCGAGCGCGTCGAGCGCCCGCGCGAGCGCGTGCCAGCCCTGCGCATCGAGTGCGTTCACGGGCGGATGGGCGATCACCAGTTCGGCGATGCCGTCGGCGCGCTCGATCCGGAACGGCATCGCGCCGCCCGGTTGTTTGGATGTAGTCATCTCCACTGCCTCCCTGTGATGTCTTTCAAGCCGCGTGGGCCGCCGCCGCGCCTCGCAACGCGGCCAGCGCGTCGAGCCGGTCGCCGGCCTCCGCGACGATCCGCGCGATCAGCGCGTCGCACGATTCGATCGCGCCGATCATCGCGGCCGCCTGGCCGCTGGGCAGCACGCCCTCGTCCGGCCGCCCCTCGACGATCGCGCGCTGAATCAGGAACGGCGCGTTCGCGGCCATCAGCGTCTGGCTCGCCGTGTAGTCGTGCGAGCGCAGCGCCTTGATCGCGAGGCCCAGCATGTCGGTCGTGCGCAACCCGTTCTGACGGCGCCACGCTTCGGCCGTCTTCAGCGCGAACAGCGTGCGGCGCAGCGGGCCGAAGCGTTCGAGCTTCAGCAGATACGGGTTGTCGATCATGCGTTGCGGCAACCCGTCGAGCGCGTCCGACACGCGGATCCGCGCCGGATCGCCCACCGCGACGTAGCGCTCGAGCGTCGCGCGCGGCACCGGCGATTCGGCGCTCATCAGGAAGCGCGTGCCCATCGCGATGCCGGCCGCGCCGTACGCGAGCGCGGCAGCCAGCCCGCGCCCGTCGAAGAACCCGCCGGCCGCGACGACCGGCACCCGCACCGCGTCGAGCACTTTCGGCAGCAGCAGCGTGGTCGGCACAGAGCCGGTATGGCCACCGCCTTCCGCGCCCTGCACCGTCACAATGTCCGCGCCGAGTTCGACCGCCTTCGCCGCGTGCTTCGGCGCGCCGACGGTCGGCATGCAGACGATGCCGGCGTCCTTGAAGCGGCGGATCGTCTTCGCGTCCGGCCCGCGCCCGTAGCTGACCGCGCGCAGCCGATGCTCGATCGCGAGATCGACCACCTGCGCGGCGTTCTTCTGAAACATGTGGAAGTTGATGCCGAACGGCTTGTCGGTCAGCGCCTTCACCTTCAGGATCTCGGCCTCGACCTGCTCGGGCTCAAGCGTCGCGCCGGCGAGGAAGCCGAAGCCGCCCGCGTTGGCGGTCGCCGCGACGAGCCGCGCGTCGGCCACCCAGCCCATCGCGGTCTGCACGATCGGGTAGCGGCAGCCGAGCAGGTCGCACAACGGGGTATGCAGCGTCGTGCTCATGCGGCGGCTCCGTTGACGGCGGCCGCTGCCGCATCGGTCCGCCCTTCGCCTTCCGCCTGCTCCGGCCTGCGCTGCGAGCTGGCCATCTTGCGCGCGTCGTAGCCGCCGAGGCGGTCGCCGCTGACGAGCTCGTTGTGCGCATGCGCGAAGTGATGCCATGCGAAGGCCGCGTCCATCGCCGCGCGCTTGCCCTGCAGTTCCTCGACGTGGTTCAGTGCCTGCTTGGTCAGCGCGAGGCCGAGCCGCGGCATCGTCGCGATCTTCGCGGCGATCGCGTAGGTCGCGTCGCGCAGCCGCTCGCGCGGCACGACGCGGTTGACCATGCCCATCTGATACGCGCGCTCGGCCGGCATCCGCTCGCCGAGGAACAGGAACTCCTTCGCGATGCGCGGGTTCAGCTCGTACGCGTGCGCGAAATACTCGACGCCCGGAATGCCCATCCGCACGACCGGATCCGCGAAGAACGCGTCCTCCGACGCGACGATCAGGTCGCATACCCATGCGAGCATCAGCCCGCCCGCGATGCATGCGCCGTGCACCATCGCGATGGTCGGCTTCGGCAGGTCGCGCCAGCGCCGGCACATCCCGAGGTACACCTCCTGTTCGCGCGCATAGAGGAACTCGCCGCCTTCCTTGTCGACGTGGTCGTACCACAGCGACGCGCGGTCGAACGACTCGTGGATGTCGCGGCCCGGCGTGCCGATGTCGTGGCCCGCCGAGAAATGCTTGCCGGCGCCCGCGAGCACGATCGCCTTCACCGCGTCGTCGTGCGATGCGCGCCGGAACGCCGCGTCGAGCGCATACGTCATCTTCGAGTTCTGCGCGTTGTGATACTCGGGACGGTTCATCGTGATCGTCGCGATGCCGTCCTCGACCGCGTAGTCGACGACACCGTCGCCGAACGTCATCTGGGTCGCTTCCATGTCGGACCTCATCCGCGGCGCGGCGCCGGATTGTTGCGCACGATCGTCGCGCGCAGGTTGTGAGGGTCGAGCGCACGCACGATGCGCAGGTCTTCTGCGCTCGGCGCGGCCGTCGTGCCGAGTTCCGGTGCGGCAACCAGCGGGAAGCCGGTCGCATCCTGCACCTCGTCGAAGCTCACGCCCGGATGCAGCGAACGCACGCGAATCGCGTGGTCGGGGCCGCCGAAATCCATCACGCACAGGTCGGTGACGATGCTGCGCAGGTCGACGAAGGTTTTCATGCCGGGCAGCCGGCGCGCCGGGTTGTAGCCGACCGTGCAGACCATGTCGACCTCGCCTTCGACGAACGTGCGCTTGCCGTGTCCGCTGACGAAGAACGAGTTCGCGTGATTCGTCGAGTTGCCGGGGAAACCGCGCGCGCCGAGCAGCTGCGTCTTCGGACGCGCGTAGTCGTCGCCGAGCCACGAGATGTTCGCCTGGCCGAAGCGGTCGATCTGCGTCGGCATCACGAGCGCGTGGCGCCGGCCGTGCCACAGGCAGTCGAACACGCGTTCGTAGGTCATCCAGCCGCTCGCCTTCACGCGATAGCCGTCGGGACGGGGGCCGAGCGGGACCGGCTCCTCGACGAGATACGCCTCGCCGTCGGTCAACATCAGCCCGTTGTTGTAGGCGAGCCGCGCGAGGGCGGCCGCGAGCCGCGGGCCCGTGCCGATGCCGGTCGCCAGCACTTCGCCGTCGTCGCGCCAGAGTCGCGCGGACGCGACGATCATCAGTTCCGCGAGGGAATGGTCGAGAGATTCGCTCACAGGCGCTCCTTTACAGAATCGGCAACGGCAGCGTCGTCACATGCGGCAAGCCGCCGACGCCTTCGAGATACTGGCGTTCGTCCTGGCCGACCACGTCGCGCAGGTACGCCGCCGTCTTCGCGTCGTCTTCCGCGCTCGCGCAGTACGCGCGCAGGTGCGGCAGGTCCCAGCCGTAGGCCGGCCCGCACGACGTCGGGTGCGCGCCGCCCGGCGCATGCACGACGCCGGTGACGAGCGAGCGCTCGAACGGGTTGCGTTTCGCGGCGTCGAGGTCTTCGGTCGCGAGCGACGCGTCGACCGTTTCCGCCGACACGTAGCAGCGCCGCGCGGCGCGCGCCATCCATGCGTCGAAGAACGGATCGGGGCCGTCGATGCGCGTGTTGCCCATCCGGTCGGCCGCGTTCACGTGCAGCAGCGCGACGTCGAGTTCGAGCGCCGGCATCGCGAGCAGCGTCTCGCCGTCGTCGTACGGCGACCTGACCGTGCGCAGCTCCGGCGCGTGATCGAGCAGCGCGGTGCCGAGCCCGGCGCGGGTCGGCAGGAACGGCAGGCGCGCGGCGGCCGCGCGCAGGCCGAGCTGCAGCATCCCTTCGTCGAGTTCGAGCACGTCGACGCGGCCCTGTTCGCGGGCGCGGCGGAAATGCGGTTCGAGCGGGATCACGTCCAGCGACACGAAGCCGAACACCACCTTGCGCACCTTGCCCGCCGCGCACAGCAGGCCGACGTCGGCGCCGCCGTAGGCGACGACCGTCAGGTCCTTCAGGTTCGAGCGCGCGATCTCGCGCACCAGCGCCATCGGCTTGCGCCGCGGCCCCCATCCGCCGATGCCGATCGTCATGCCGTCGGCGAATTGCGCGACCACGTCGCGCGCGGACATCGTCTTGTCGAGAGGTTTCATCGTCATCGTGCTGGCTTACCGGTATCCGATGCTGAAATCGTGGCCCCACTGGCTCACCTTGGTGGCCTCGAACACCGCATGCTTCGACCAGTCGACCGTGAGGCCGCCGAAGCCGTATTCGAGATCGAAGCCGCCGGGGGTCTTCATGTAGAACGAGATCATCTGGTCGTTGCAGTGCCGGCCGAGCGTCGCCGACATCTTCACGTCGTGCGCGGCGACCCGATCGAGCGCGCGGCCGACTTCGTCCATCGAGTCGACTTCGGCCATCACGTGCACGCAACCCGACGGCACGGCCATCTCGAACAGCGCGAGGCTGTGATGGCGCGCGTTGCGGCAGTGCATGAAGTGAATGCGCTTCTCGGGTTCGGCGGGGTCCGGCGTGAACTTCACGCGGTAGATGTCGGACAGTTCGAAGCCGAGCACGCCGCGCACGAATGCGTCGGTCGCGTCGAACTGCGGCGCGGGCAGCACCGCGTGGCCGAGCCCCATGTCGCCGGTGACGAAGCGCGCGACGCCGAGCGGCGACACGAAGCGGCGGAAGTCGCAGCGCGCGCCCCAGTACAGCTCGTGACGATTGCCGGACGGGTCGGTGCACCACGCCATGGCCTGCACGCGGCGCAGCGCGGCTTCGTCACGCGTGGCGCGCACGGCTTCGACGCCCGCCCGTTGCAATGCCGCGAGCGCGGCGTCGAACGCGGCGCCGTCGGGCAGTTCCCAGCCCGACGCGAAATAGCGGTCGGTCGCGCCGGGGACGATCACGTAGCGGAAATCGCGCTCGTCCATCTTCAGGTACAGCGCGCCGTCGGGTGCGTCGAGCGCCTGCATGCCCAGCACGTCTTCCGCGTAGCGGCGCCACGCATCGACGCAGGTCGCCTCGACGACGACGTAGCCGAGCGCACGGACATCGATCATGTCGGCCTCCTCCAGGTTCAGATTCCGTTGTTCGTGAAAGGATTCTGGCCGGTCGGGGATGGCGTCACATCGTCTGTTGGGACGAGAGCCGGCGGGGAGCGGGAGCGCTGCGCGGCGGGTACGCGCAGCGAAACGATGCCGCGTTGCTGCGGCGCCGCAAACGACGTCGGTAACGCGTGGCCGCAACGACGCGCGGGCATCGGCGACCACGCCGACAACATGCGTGCGGCTCAGCCGGAATAACCGGTCCGACGGATTATCTTTCTTACGGTCGAAACGTCAGGAATGCCTGAAAAAATCGGCCGGAATGCTTATTTCTTCTGCGTAGAAATCAATCATTTACTCACTCGCGGGGAATCGTCGTCGATAACCCGGCGTCATGGCGTCTGCCCTGTCTGGACAAGCGCCGCGGCCTTCCGCCGGTTTTCTGGAAACGCGTCGCGAAGCGCCGAGACAAACTTCGACACGCGCATCATGGACTTCGATCCTTGTAACGGGTATGTTACGCAGGCGGCGTTTAATGTCTTTCATAAATATCAATAACGGCCTACGAGGATGACAAATTGAAAACCACAAAAAACCCGCTTTCGCTGTCCGACCTGTACGAGGCGTCGGCGGCGATGAACCGGCGCGACTTCATTCGCCTCGGCGCGTATGCAGCCGTATCGATGCTGGCCGCATGCGGCGGCGGCGGATCCGACGCACCGCCGCCGGACCCGCACCCTGACGGCGTCTCGCTGACGCTCGCCGTGCAGCAGCCCGCCTCCGGCACCGCCGCGCTCGATGCCCACTTCGCGAGCCTCAGCTTCGAGAAAGCCGACATCAACAACAACTACTTCCGCGCCGACAACACGAACCTGATCGGGCTGCTCAACGCGCTCGGCGGCGGCGTGCTGCGCATCGGCGGGAACAGCGTCGACCGCATGACGTGGGCGCCCAACGGGCCGGGCCAGATCCGCGGGCAGGTGTCGCGTGTCGACGTGGCGCGATTCGCCGCGTGCCTCAAGCAATGTCCCGCATGGAAAGTGATCTACGGGATCAATTTCGCCGGCGCGCGCGGCTCGGTGGCATCGCCGGCGCAAGCGGCCGACGAAGCGCTGTATGTGTCGCAGCAGCTCGGCGGGCAGTTGCTCGCGTTCGAGATCGGCAACGAACCCGATCAATACGGCGACAGCAGGACGCCGAACCTGGCCGGGATCACCTACGGCATCTTCCTGAACGGCGGCACGGTCGCCCAAGGCGCGATCGCGGGATGGAACCAGTTCGCGCAGGCGATCGCGGGCGCCGTCAGCGGCGCCGTGTTCAGCGGGCCGGCCGCCGCCAGCGACACGCCGGGCTGGGCGGAGTCGTTCGCGGCGAGCCAGGGCAGGAACATCGCACTGCTGACCGAGCACTACTACATCAGCAACTACAACCAAAACGCGCCCTCGATCGCCGGCATGCTCGCCTACCCCGATGCGAATCTCGTGACGGCCCTGCAAAACATGCGGTCCGCCGCGCAGAAGGCCGGCGTGCCGTTCCGGATGGACGAGACCAATTCGTATTTCAACAGCACGAAGCCGGCCGGTGTCAGCAACGTGTTCGCGAGCGCGCTGTGGGCGATCGATTTCATCTTCACGCATGCGCAGTACGGCGCGAGCGGCCTGAATTTCCACAACAACGGATCGGTCGCGAGCTATACCGCGATCGCCGATTCGCAAGGCGAAGTCACGGCCGTGCAGCCGCTCTATTACGCGCTGCTGTTCTTTTCGCAAATCTTCGCGGGCGGCGGCGCCGGTGAACTCCTGAATACGACGCTCAGCGCGAGCACGGCGGCCGTGAGCGCATTCGCGGTCGCGACCAGTCAGGGCGCGACCTACGTCATCATCAACAACAAGGATACGGTCAGCACCGCAAACGTTACCGTCACGCTCGGTTCGCAGGCGTCGCGCGCGACAGTGATGACGCTCGCTTCGTCAGGTGACGCAACGGGCGCCCAGCTCGCCAATCCGGGCATTTACAACGGCGGGACACCGATCACGTTCGGCGGGCAGGCGGTCGCGCTGAATGGCGCATGGAACGGCACGCCGCAGCAGACGCTTGCCGTGGCGAATCGGCAGGTGACCGTGAAGGTGGCACCGGTGAGCGCCGCGCTGATTCGCATCCAGTAGCACGTCCGGCTCAGAACCGGTACGAGATCCCGATCTGCAGCACCGGATACCAGCGATACCGCGACATCATCCGGTTCAGTTCGTCGAGGCCGCTGGAGGCCAGGACCTGGCTCTTCTGCGGTCCGGCCGCGGCGGCGAGTTCCGGCGACAGCGTGTACGAGCAGCGCGGGATTCCGTATGCGACGCCGATGTCGGCGACGAAGCCGAGCCCTTTCGACGCCGGCCGATGCCCGTAACCGATCCCGACATACGGCATCACCGTCGGATAGCGCGCCTCCGCGACCGCGTACATCCCGGGCAGCGCCGGGTATCGCTTGCCGGCGAACACGTAGGTGCCGTTGGTCGGCACCGACACGCCGCGGATTTCGTCGTCGTTGAAGCGCAGTCCGATCGTCGCGCGAAAGCCGCTGCCGCGCCACGGAAAGATGTCCGCATACAGGCCGCCTTGCCGCAGCTTGATGTCGTCCTGATAGCGATTGCCGGCCACGGTGAAGTCATGCGTCAGATTGATCGCATTGAAATCCGCGTGTGCGCCCAGCACCGAGTTGAAGCTCACGGCCGCGCCGATGCCGACGCCTTGCGTGCCGCCCTGCAGGTAGATTTCCTGCGCGTGCGCGCCAGCCGCGAACACCATCGCCAGCGCTGCCCATTGGTTCACTGTCGTTTTCACGGGCGTCTCCCCGACATGTGCCGGGCGCGCCGACCCACCGCGTGCAGCGCATGCCGCCACGCGCAGCGGGTCCCCCGGCACGACATCTTGCAAGCAAGCTTGCTGTTTGACGGATCGCACGTGCGGTGTCCGTTCGTGTCGCCGATACGACGCATCGCGCGTCCGACACGACCGGCCGCCATCCCGCGGCGCGATCCGATCCCCGATATTTCGATGTCGTTGCGTGCCGCTCCCGCGATTCGTGGTTGCCATCGATCGCGGTTGTGTCGAGCAGCCCCGGCCTAACCGCAAGGGGTGTGCCATGTGGCGCGGACCGGCGCGGGACAAGCGTCGCGGCCTGACGTGCGGGATTACGCGGGAGGGAATCGACGGAAATGTTTCAGGAACGCATCTGTTTTCAGGGCGTCAGCGTCGTGCCCGATGCCGGGAAGCAGCGCATCGGGCAGAGCGACGTGCGCCGTGCAAGCGTGCGCGGCTGTCGGCACACGCGAAGTCGCGACGGCCGGCAAGCGCGTGTGTCGCCACGCACCGAAGAAAATGTTTCATCGACGTGACCTCGCGCCAGCCGTGCGTGGTCTGGGATGCGAGATCGTGCAGTGCGAGTCAGGGTGAATACCGAGGACGGTGCGTGCGCAACCAGTCGCTGGTGAGATGGCCGTTCATGCGCCTCGATGCATGTAATATGGGCCGACGATCCCGTTCGCCGGCGGTGTGCAGATTCGCCGAGTTCGGCGCCGAGAACAACTGACGCGTTCGTCTGCCGAGCCCGCTCGCCCGAGCGGGCTCCGTGCATCCGCTACAACCCGTACCCACCGGACACATTCAACTGCTGCCCCGTGATGTAATTCGCGCGATCCGACGCGAGAAACACCGCCGCGCGGCCGATATCGTGCGCCTTCCCCCAGCGCTTGAGCGCGAGCATGTTCTGCGTCTCGGCGATCCACGCCTGGTCGAACTGTCCTTGTTCGAGCAGCACCGGAAACATCCCGGCCTCGATCACGCCGACCAGAATCGAATTCGCGCGGATCTCGTGACGGCCTTCCTCGCGCGCGAGTCCCTTCACGAGCGCCTCGTTCGCCGCCTTCGGCGCGACCGACAATCCATCCCGATCCGGCCAGCGCAGATGCCCGGCCGAGCCGAGCGTCACGAACGACCCGCCGCCCGACGCGCGCAAATGCGGCAACGCGGCCTTCGCCGCATTGAAGAAACCGACCGTCTCGACCTCGATCGCGCGCCGCCAGTCGTCGTGCGTCATGTCGCCGATATGGCGCTGGTTCACGAACGGGCCGGCCGCCCACACGATCGTATGCACGCGACCGTGCGCGTCGATCGCGGCCGCAAGCGCCGCATCGATCTGCGCGGGATCGGTCACGTCCACGCGATGCGTGGTGGCCGCGACACCCGTGCCGCGCAGATCGCGCGCGACACGCTCGGCCACGTCGGCCTTGCTGCGATAACCGAGCGCGACCGGCACGCCGGCGCACGCGAATTCGCGCGCGACGCCCTGCCCGATCCCGCCGCTGCCGCCGAACACGAGCACCGCGCCCTGCGGAAATCCGTTGTCGTTCATGCGTTCATCCCGTTGGTGACGTATCGCGCGCCGGCGGTCAGGCCGCCGCTTCGGTGCCCGCGCGCAGCCGGTACTTCAGCACCTTGCCGGCCGCGCTCGTCGGCAGTTGCTCGACGAACGTGAAATGCCGCGGCACCTTGTAGTTCGCCATGTTGCTGCGCGCCCAGTCGTTCAGCGCGGTGGCGTCGGTATGCGCGCCCGGACGCAGCACGACGTATGCATGCCCGACTTCGCCGAGCCGCGTATCGGGCACGCCGACCAGCGCAACCTGCGCGATCGCCGGGTGCGCGGCCAGCAGCCGCTCGATCTCGGCCGGATAGCAGTTGAAGCCGCCGACGATGAACATGTCCTTGATCCGGTCGGTGATCTTCAGGTTGCCGTTCGCGTCGACGCAGCCGAGGTCGCCGGTATGCAGCCAGCCGTCCGCGTCGACGGTTTCGCGCGTCGCGTCCGGCTGGTTGAAATAGCCGCGCATCACGTTGTAGCCGCGCACCCAGATCTCGCCGGTCTCGTCCGGCCCGAGCACCGCGCCGTCCTGGCCCGCGATGCGTAGCTCGACGCCCGGCATCGGCCGGCCCGATGTAAAGGCGACCGTCTCCGCGTCGTCGCCATGACGGCACAGCGTCGCGAACCCGCACGATTCGGTCAGCCCGTAGCCGGTCAGCACGGTCTCGAAGCCGAGCTCCGCGCGCATCCGTTCGATCAGGCTCGGCGCGATCGCGGCCGCGCCCGTCACCGCGATCCGCAGCGACGACAGGTCGCGCGTCGCGCGATCGGGCGCATCGAGCAGCGCGTAATACAGCGTCGGCGGGCCGGGCAGCACCGACACGCGTTCGTCGGCGATGCGCCGCAAGACGTCGGCCGGCTGGAACACGAGATGCGGCAGCACGGTCGCACCGCTCGACAGTGCGGCGAGCCAGCCTGCCTTGTAACCGAACGTATGGAAAAACGGATTGACGATCAGGTAGCGGTCGTCCCGGCGCACGCCGGCGATCGCGGCCCACGCCTGTGCGGCCCGCAGGTTCTGGCCGTGCGCGGTCATCACGCCCTTCGGGCGGCCGGTCGTGCCGGACGTGAACATCAGGTCCATCACGGTATCCGGTGTCACCTGCGCCTCCCGCTCGTGCACGGCGGCGAGCGGCACCGCCGCGCCGCGCGCGAGGAACGCGTTCCAGGTTTCGTCGCGCGCGCCGGACGGCGGTTCGCCGTCGAACACGACGACGCGTTCGAGCGTCGCGGGCCGGTGCGGCGCGAGCATCGCCGGATAGGATTCGCCGAGGAAGGTGCCGCAGCAGAACAGCAGCCGCGCGCCGCCGTCATGCAGGATGCCGCCCACCTCCATGCCCTTCATCCGTGTGTTGACCGGCACGAGAATCGCGCCGACTGTGTGGATCGCCAGCGCCGCGACGATCCATTGCGGCAGGTTCGGCGCCCATACGGCGATCCGGTCGCCCGCGTCGATGCCGCTCGCGAGCAGCGCGCGCGCCGCCTCGAGACGCGCCGCGTCGAGTTCCGCATACGTCAGCCGGCCGTGCTCCGACTCGATCGCCGGATGCGCGCCGTGGCGCGCGGCAGCCCGCGCGATCAGCGCGGGCGTGGTGAGGATTTCATTGTCCATCGTCATAGGCATCGCAACAGGATTGCCGCGCGCGCCGCCGGCGCGCCACGGCTCAATCGGGGAACACCACGCGCAGCGCGTCGCTCGCGGGCCGCGCGCAGCAGGCGAGCGTCCAGCCGGCCGCGATCTCGTCGTCGTCGAGCACATGGTTATCGTCGAGCGCCACCTCCCCGTGTTCGACGCGGCACATGCACGCGCCGCACTGCCCCATCCGGCAGGAATTCGGCGCGGGCAGGCCGGCGCGCAGCATCGCGTCGAGCAGCGTTTCGCCGGGCGCGCTGTCGAATGCGAACGCCTCGCCGTCGAGCACCGTCTCGATCGCCGCGCCATCGCCGGAGTCGGCCGCGGAAGTCGCCGCGGACGATGCCGCCGCGTCGCCCTGCGCCGGCGCATCGGGCAGCGACGCGAAGCGCTCGACATGCACGCGCGCGCGCGGCAGCCCGAGGCCGAGCATCGCGGCCAGCGCGTTCTCCATGAACATCGCCGGCCCGCAAATGAACGTTTCCTGCTGGCTGAACGGCCGCGCGAGTTCCTCGAGATGCCGCTGCTGCGGCACGCCCTGCACGCTGTCGAGCCAGTGGATCACGCGCAGGCGACCCGGATGGCGGTGCGCGAGCTGCTGCAGTTCGTCGCGGAAAATCACCGAGCGCTCGTCGCGGTTCGCGTAGATCAGCGTCAGCATCCCGCGGCCGTGCACGAGCGCCGATTTCAGGATCGACAGCACCGGCGTGATGCCGCTGCCGCCCGCGAACAGCAGCAGGTCGCCGTCGAGCGTGCGCGGCGTGAAGACGCCGGCCGGCGGCAGCACGTCGAGCGCATCGCCCGCACGGATGCGGTCGCACAGCCAGTTCGACGCACGGCCGTCGCGCACGCGCTTGACGGTGATCTTCGGTGCCGCGTCGATGCCCGGCGCGCTCGACAGCGAGTAACAGCGCGCGACGGTCGCGTCGGCGCACGGCACGTTCAGCGTCAGGAACTGGCCGGGCCGATACGCGAAAGCATCGCGCAAGGCGGCGGGCACGTCGAATACGAACGAGCATGCGTCGTCGCTTTCGGCGATGACGTCGGCAACAGTCAGCCGGTGAAAACGGGAATCGCTCATCGCCGGCTCCTCATGCCGCACCGGCCGCATCCCGGCCGGTTTCGCCCGCGCGGATCCGTGCCGGGTTCGACGCGAGCGCCGGTGCAATGCATGCGAACGCGTTCAGCACTTGGGTTGCCGCAGCGCCGATCAACTCCACAAGCGCTCGCATGATCGTTGTGTCCGCATCGTTCGCGATATTGCGGTTCAGTCTGCGTGTCATGAGTCGTCTCTTTCCGATGCGGTAAAGCGCGCGGCCGTCACGCGGCCGCGCGGTTCGCGGGCGCGCCTGGCGTCGTATATGCGCCGTCGAGATAGACGAGCGGATCGACGTCGCCGCTCATCAACACTTCGCGGATTCGCCCGATGAACACCGTATGCGTGCCGTATTCGAAACGGCCGTCCTGCTCGCACACGAGGCTCGCCTGCGAATCGTGCAGATACGGGACGCCGAGCGGCGACGTGCGCCACTCGCCCGTCGTGAAGCGCGCCTCGCCCTTCAGGCGGCCGCTGCAGTCGATCGCGATGCCTTCATGGCGTGCCGACAGCACGTTCACGCAGAACGGCGCGCCCGCGTCGAGCGGCGGATACAGCGACGCATTGCGGTTGATGCAGATCAGCAGCGACGGCGGCTCGGTCGACAGCGAATCGACCGCCGTCGCGGACATCGAGTAGCGCCGGCCGTCGTGCGCGCTGCTGATGACCGTGACGGAGCGCGCGAGGCGGCGCATCGCCAGCAGCATGTCGGTGCGCAGCGGATGGGTAGTGAGATCGCTCATCATTGGACTCCGTCAAGTTCAGTCGTGGACGGCCGGTCGGACCGGCCGCCGGCGTCGGCCGCTTGCGCGGCCAGGTGGTCGGCGGCAATGAACCCGAAGGTCATCGCCGGACCGAGCGTCGAGCCCGCGCCGGGGTAGCTCGCGCCCATCACCGATGCACTGGTGTTGCCGATCGCATACAGGCCGTCGACCGGCGCGCCGTCGGCGCGCAGCACGCGCGCGTGCGCATCGGTGACGAGCCCGCCCTTCGTGCCGATGTCGCCCGCGTCGATCCGCACCGCATAGAACGGCGCCTCGTCGACCGGCCCGAGACACGGATTCGGCTGGTTCCTCGGATCGCCGTAGTACGTGTCGAACAGGTTGTCGCCCTTGCCGAACGCTTCGTCGATACCGGTTGCCGCGTAACGCGCCATGTCGCGCAGCGTGTCGTGCAGCCCGGCCGCGTCGACGCCGATCCGAGCGGCGAGCGCATCGATCGTGTCGGCCTTCACGAGCACGTCGCGAAACGCGTCCGGAATCCGCGAATCGGGCATCATCGGCGCCGGCATGATCGGACCGCACGGATACTTGCGGCGAAAGCGCGCGTCGAACACCATCCACGCCGGCACGCACGCGCCGGTGCGCGCATGGTCGCGATACATCGCCGGCACGAATTCGGAATACGGCGCGGCTTCGTTGACGAAGCGCTTGCCGAGGCCGTTGACGATCACGCAGCCCGGCAGGTTGCGTTCGACGAACAGCGCGCGCTGCTTCTCCTCGCCCGCGACGCCGACCGTCGGCGCGCCCCATACGTGTTCCATCAGCGCGAGCGCGCCGCCGAGCCGGTGGCCTTCGGCGATCGCGTCGCCGGTGTTGGCCGGCGGCGTCGCGCTCCATCGCATCTGCGTCGGTTGCGGCAGGTAGCGTTCGCGCATCGGCTGGTTGCGCTCGAAACCGCCCGCGCCGAGGATCACGCCGCGCCGCGCGACGATCGTCACCGGCTGCCCGAAGCGCTGCGCGCGCACGCCCGTCACGCGGCCGTCGACGTCGAGCAGGTCGCGCATCGGCGTGTCGAGCCAGACGGGCACGTTGCGCTCGAGCAGCGCGCGGCGCAGCCCGCCGATCAACGCATTGCCGAGCGTCAGGCGCCGGTCGCGCCGCGTGCGGCGACGCACGCCGACATCGAGCCAGTAGCGGCCGAATTGCGCGATCGCGAGCTTCATGAAGCCCGGCCCGCGCGAGAACAGCGTGTGCGCTTCCTTCGACGTTACGGCCACGCGGCCGCCGATCAGCGTGCCGGGCGACGGCGGACGCAGCCGGTCGAGCTCGTCGCCGAGCAGCGCACCGTCGAACGGCAGCGGATCGAGCGCGCGATAGCCCGGCATCGCGCCCGGCAGCTTCTGGAAATAGTCCGCGTACTTCGGCAGCGCCTGGTAGCGCACCGGCGTCTTCGTTTCGAGGTAACGCAACATCTCGGGCGCCTGGTCGAGATACGCGTCGAGCCGCTCGCGCGACGATGCGCCGGCCGTGCACGCGTCGAGATAGCGGCGCGCGGCCTCGCGCGTATCGGTCGCGCCGAGTTCCGCGATATGGTGGTTGCACGGTATCCAGATGCCGCCGCCGGAGATCGCCGACGTGCCGCCGTACAGCGCCGTCTTCTCGATCACGACGACGGACAGCCCGCGGTCGGCCGCGCGGCATGCCGCGAGCAGCGCGCCCGCGCCCGAGCCGACGACCACGACGTCGAACACGTATTGCTGCGCTTGCGTGTCGTTCATCGCGGCCTCGTCAGATGAAGTAGTCCGTGTTCTCGCGGCCGAGCATCACGGCGCCGAGGTTCTGGCCGAAGCGGTCCACGTTGTTCGCGTAGTGCGCGCGGGCCGCGTGCAGGTCGAGGAAGCGGCGCACCAGCGGATTGCGGTGATAGATGCCGTTGCCGCCCGCGTAGCGCAGCAGCGCGTTCGCGGCCTGCGCACAGCGCTCGGCGACCTGCGCGGACTGATAGCGGAAATGCACGCGGCGCTCGATCGACACGGCCGGCCCGCCCGTCACCGACGCCATCAGTTCCGCGAAATTGCGCTTGAGCAGCACCTTCATCTCGTCGATCGCGACGGCCGCGTTGGCGCACGCGTTCTGCGCGCCCGGATCGTCGGTCGTCTTCGCGCCGCTGTTGGCCGACACGCGCGTGGCCGCATAGCCGGTGAAATCGTCGAGCGCGCCCTGCAGCGCGCCGATGCACGACGTGCACACCGCGCGCACGAAGATCTGCGCGAACGGCAGCTTGAACAGCGGCGCGTCGTTGACGGCCAGGCCCGGGCTCGTGCCCATCATCCCGTCGAGCGCCTTGTGCGTGCGATACGCGGGCACGAACGCGTCGTCGACGACGATGTCGTGGCTGCCGGTCGCGCGCAGGCCGAGCACGTCCCAGTCCTGCTGGATCCGGTAGTCGGATTTCGGCAGCAGGAACGTGCGGTATTCCGGCGGCTGGCCGGCGGCGGCTGCCGGCACCAGCGCACCGAGGAACACCCATTCGCACAGTTCGCTGCCGCTCGAGAACTTCCAGTGGCCGGACAGGCGGAAGCCGCCTTCGACCGACGTCACGCGTCCGACCGGCATGTAGGTCGACGCGATCAGCGTCGCGGGATCCTTGCCCCACACGTCCTGCTGCGCGCGTTCGTCGAACAGCGCGAGCTGCCAGTTGTGCACGCCGACGACGCCGTACACCCATGCCGTCGACATGCAGCCGCGCGCGAGCGCCATCTGGATGTCGAAGAAGGTTTGCGGATCGAGCTCGTAGCCGCCGTAGCGCTTCGGCTGCAGCACCTTGAAGAAGCCGGCGGCCTGCATGTCGGCGATCGTCTCGGCCGGGATGCGGCCCTGCGCTTCCGCCTGCGCGGCGCGGCCGGCAAGCGTCGGCGCCAGCGCCTCGGCCCGGGCGATCAGGGTGGCGGCCAGTGCGTTCGAATCGTTGTCGCGGTGCACGAATGTCTCCTGTGATATGGGGCGCGCGCGGCGGCGCTCATCCCGGTCTCTCTCTAAGTGGTTCGTCGCGGCCGGCGCCGCGAGCGAGGGCTCCTGCCGACGATGCTCGGGCTCGCGCGGCCGCGCCGCATCGTCCGAAGGGACGACGGGCGCGGCGCGCCCCGGCCCGCGTTACGCGCAGGCGCGCTCCTTCTCCTTGTTGAAGAACGGGATCACGTGCTCACCGATGTTGCGGATCGTCTCCATCTGCGCGTCGTGCGGCACCGTGCCCATCTGGCAGAGGAACAGCACTTCGTCGACGCCCGCCTCCTGCAGGCGGCCCACGTAGCCGATGCAGTCGTCCACCGTGCCGTACGCGTGGTTCGGGTTCATCATCGCGAGCGCCGGATCGGCGAAGTTCACGACGACTTCCTCCGACGCAAAGCGCGAACGGATCACCATCTCGCCGGTGTCGGCCTGCACGAGGTCGTCGCCCCACTTCGCCGGGTCCGGACGCTCGCCGCCCGTGTACCAGTACGCGAGCGATTCCATGAAGTAGCGCTGGCCGCGGATGCCGATCTTGCGGGCCTTCTGGCCGTCGGCCATCACGACCGTCGGGCACAGCGCCGCGAGGTGCTGGGTCGGGCGGAAGCCGACCTGGTCTTCCGGCTTGCGGTTCGCCCATGCCTCGCGATAGATCGCGTTCTTCTTCGCGACTTCGTCGGGGCCGCCGAAGCCGAGCACCAGCGCGCCCATCCCGCGCTGGCCGGCACGCAGCAGCGCGTCGGTGTTCGTGCAGGCGAGGTACATCGGCGGATGCGGATCCTGGAACGGCTTCGGGTGGATCGGACGCTTCGGAATCTTGATGTACGTGCCGTCGTGCTCGATCTCGTCCTGCACGAACATCTTCGGCACCAGGTACATCGACTCGTCGATCATCGGCTGCAGTTCGTTTAGGTCGTAGCCGAACGCGCCCGCTTCCTGCTGGCTGCCGCCCTTGCCGACGCCGAAATGCACGCGGCCGCCCGACAGGATGTCGAGCAGCGCGACGCGCTCGGCCACCTTGATCGGATGGTTCATCGCCGGCGGCAGGCACACGACGCCGTGACCGAGGCCGATGCGCGTCGTGCGCCCGGCCAGGTACGCAAGGAAAGTTTCCGGCGCGCTCATGTGCGCATAGTTGGTCAGCGACGTGTGCTCCACGCACCAGATCGTGTCGAAACCGACCTGCTCGGCCAGCAGCGCCTGCTCGACCGTCTCCTTGAACACCCGGTGGTCGCCCTCGCGCGATGCGTCGGTGGTCTGGGCTTCGTAGATGAGGGAAAACTTCATTGCGTGCGTCTCCATGTATGTTGGACGAGTCGGGGTCGTGCAGCCGCCCGCACGATACGGACGAATAGCGACGGTCCACGGATGGGAGTGTCGGCGCGCGGGCCCGCACGGGCATCGTCTGTTTGGAGTAACGGCATGCATGCGGGGACAGAGGGGTTTCACCGTCATCCGAACAGACTGCGTCGCGGCCGGCACCGCGCGCTAGCATCGAACGACGGCCCGGTGCGGCCGTACACATCACGACGAGGGAGAGAGGGAATGAAGGTATCGATGCTGCTGTACCCGGTCGACGACATCGACACGGCCTTGCCGCTGTTCGTCGACGGGCTCGGCCTGAACGTGAAGTTCCGCGACGGCGACCGCTATTGCGCGCTCGACGGCGGCCCGCTGACGATCGCGCTGGTGGCCGGCGACGAGCAGATCGTCGAACGCGCGGCGCTCACGCTGCGCGTGGACGAGGACGACGACCTGTACGCGGCGATGGCGCGGGTCGTGAAGGCCGGCGCGTCGGTGCGCGTGCCGGTGCAGGCGGGGCCGCACGAATACCGCGCAGTGCTGGAGGACCGCAACGGCGCGCTGCTGGTGATTTCGCAGAAACGCGCCGCGTGACGCGGCCACGTGTGGCGCGCGTGCCACGCGATCCGGCTGGCGGGAACCCGGCCGGATGCCGCGGGAACGGTCGGTGTCGGGTCATGAGCCAGACGGGATCGAGCGTCCCGCAGCGTCGTCGGCACGTTCGATGACGGTCAATGCCGTCGGGCAGCTTCCCGATGGCCACCGGAATCGGTACCATCGAACGCTTGAAGACCGGCCGTGCGCCGGCGCGAGCCTGCCGGGCCGCGTCGCCCGTCACGTCGCCTCCGCGCCGGTCGCCGCACTTCCCGTTTCGTCATGTCCCGCGAACCCTCACACTCCGCGCTGCTGTGGATCGTCGCCGCCGCGTTCTTCATGCAGTCGCTCGACACGACGATCGTCAACACCGCGCTGCCGTCGATCGCGCAAAGCCTGCATGCGTCGCCGCTCGCGATGCAGCCTGTCGTGGTCGTCTACACGCTGACGATGGCGATGCTCACGCCGGCGTCCGGCTGGCTCGCGGACCGGTTCGGCACGCGCCGCGTGTTCTCGCTCGCCATCCTGGTGTTCTCGCTCGCGTCAATCGGCTGCGCGGCGTCGCACACGCTCGGCCAGCTCGTCGTCGCGCGCGCCGTGCAGGGCATCGGCGGCTCGATGCTGCTGCCGATCGGGCGGCTCGCGGTGTTGCGCCGCGTGCCGGGCGAACGGTACGTCGCGGCGATCGCGTTCGTGTCGATCGCCGCGCAGCTCGGCCCGATCGTCGGGCCGACGCTCGGCGGCTGGCTCACGCAGGCGATTTCCTGGCACTGGGTGTTCATCGTCAACGTGCCGGTCGGCATGGTCGGCTTCCTCGCGGTGCAGCGCTTCCTGCCGCACGATCAGGCGATGCAGCCGCCGCCGTTCGATTTCGTCGGCTGCGCGCTGCTGTCGGTCGCGATGATCGCGCTGTCGCTCGCGATCGATCCGCCGATGCCCGCGCACCGCAGCGGCTGGGCCATCGGGCTCGCCGTGCTGGGCGTGGCGAGCGCGCTCGCGTACCTGCCCCATGCGCGGCGCCGTGCGCAGCCGCTGTTCCGGCTCGGATTGTTCCGCGAGCCGAACTTCGGTGCGGGGCTGCTCGGCAACCTGCTGTGCCGGATCGGCACGAGCGCCGTGCCGTTCATGCTGCCGCTGCTGATGCAGGTGCAGCTTGGCTATACGCCGCTGCGGTCGGGGATGATGATGCTACCGGCCGCGATCGCCGGCGTGATCGCGAAGCGCTGGATCGCGCCGCTCGCGAAACGCTTCGGCTATGCGACGTTCCTGGTCGTGAACACGGGGATCGTCGGCTGCGCGATCGCGGGGTTCGCGCTGGTCTCGGCACGGCCCGCGCCGGCGCTGGAGATTGCGTTGCTGATCGTGTTCGGCGCCGCGAACTCGATGCAGTTCGCCGCGATGAACGCCGTGACGCTGAAGGGCCTGTCGCACGCCGACGCCGGCAGCGGCAACAGCCTGTTCACGATGATGCAGATGCTGGCGATGGGGCTCGGCGTGTCGATCGGCGGCGGGCTCGTGAACCTGTTCGCCGCGCATTGGGGCTCGATGGCGAACGGCTTCATGCTGTCGTTCGTCTGCATGGGCTCGGTCACGCTGCTGTCGTCCGTCGTGTTCCGGCGGATCGATGCCGCCGCGCCGCCGAGGCCGGTCGCGCCGCGCCCGTCCGCGTAAGCGGCGCCGCAGGCGGGCACGGCCGGCCGTCAGTTCACCTGGCGGCGCTCGACGACCCGCTTGAGCACCCAGCGGATCGACGAACCGTCGGCCGGCGGCTGCGCGACGCGGTATTCGTCGACTTCCAGCACATATTGATAGCCGGGCTGGTACGCAAAGCCCTCGATACCGGCGTACCACAGGCTCCACGGCTCCGCCGGGCTGCTGCGCACCTGCAGGCAGTCCATCGGCGCGACGCCCGTGCAGCGCGCCGCCTGCGGCGCGACATGCACGGTCCTGCTCACGGGCCGGCTGTCGGCCGGGCGGGCCGCGCGCGCGTCCGTCGCGGCCGCATCGGTCTGGCATCCGGCGAGCAGCGTGCCGCCTGCAATCATGGCCGCGCCGAGCAGCGTTCTGGTCTTGCGAATCATCGGGGGTTCCTCGGGAAGCGTTGGCGGGCCGATTAGACGAACGGTGTTTCGGGAAAGTTCACGAATTGCTTACAACGGCGTGCCGCCACCCTCATTCGTGCGATGTCGCGCGTGCGCCGGCGCGCTACCGTATTCCGGTGCAGGCCGCTGCGCGCCGCCGCCGGCGGTCCGGATACGCCCGTGCACGCACCCGCACGCCCGGCGCACCGCGACCCGGCGGCGGCAACAGGAGACAACCCCGATGACCACGGCGCCCCCGGCCCTTCCCCCGAGCGTTGCCCGATCGAGCCTGACGCTCGAGCAGTTCGACGCGCTGCTCGCGACAATCTACGAAGGCCCGCTGGAGGACGTGCCATGGGGCGGCGCCCTCGAACGGATCCGCGCGCACCTGGACGCGAACTACGTGACGATGATCCTGCGCTGGCCCGCCAGCGGCCACACGGGGCTGATGATCAATGCGTCCGGGCACGGCGCGCCGCTGCCGGGCGTCGCCTCGTACAACAACTACTATTACGCGCTCGATCCGTTCGTGAACCTGCCGAGCGATCGCGTCGTCACCGTCGACGAGCTGCTCGGCGTCGGCGTGTGGCGCGGCAGCGCGATGTATCGAGAGTTTCTCGAGCCGTTCGACGTCGGCTACCTGATGGGCGCCGACCTGCGCACGCCCGACGGGATCGAATGCCGGTTCCGCCTGTGCCGCTCGCATCACGGCCGCGCGTTCTCGGTGACCGACAAGGCCGTCTGCAACGCGCTGCTGCCGCACCTGAAGCGCGCGGTGCGCCTGCATGCGAAGTTCGGGATGGTCGAATCGGAGCGCATGCTGTACGCGAGCACGATTGACCGCATGCTCGTCGCGACCGCGATCCTCGACGAGCGCGGCACGATCATGAAGACCAACTCCGTCGCGGACGAGATCTTCGCCGAATGCGACGGCCTGCGCGTGCGCGGCGGCACGCTCGAGGCCGCGTATCCGCTGGAGAACCGCAAGCTGCAGAAGCTGATCCGGCAGGTGCTCGCGGAGCGCGCGGGCGGCGCACCGACGGTCGCGCAGGCGATCGCCGTGCCGCGCCCGTCTGGCAAGCCGCCGCTCGGCGTGCTGATCCGCACCGTCCCGCTCAGCGAATGGTCGGAGGACAATCCGCGCCGGCCCGCGTGCGCGATCTTCATCCGCGATGGCGAACGCAAGTCGCAGGCGTCGCACGACATCGTGCGCAAGCTGTTCGACCTCACGCCGGCCGAGACCGCCCTGGCGCTCGCGCTCGCCAACGGATCGACGCTCGAGGAAGCAGCCGACGAGCTCGACATCAGCAAGAACACCGCGCGCTCGCATCTGCGCGCGATCTTTTCGAAGACGGGCGTCACGCGGCAGGCGACGCTGGTGCGGACGTTGCTGAACAGCGTGTTGTCGCTGGGGTGAGGTGGCCGTGCGCGTCCGCCACGCGCTTCGTCACCGGCCAGACAATCGCGATCGACCGCGGCTTCACCGCATGACGATCGTGTATTACCATCGGCGCTTCCTCGTACGCTTCGTCGCGCCGCGTGCGCCCGCCCGTTCATCGGCGAGCCGCGCCTCCTCTTCGCATGACTTCACCCGTTCCGTCCGGCGTCGCGCTGCGGCCGCAGCCGATCGATACGCTGACCGTGCCGGCCGCGCTCGACGGACGCGCGGGCACCAACCGCTCGACCAGCGCGCATCCGCAGATCGCCGCGACGCATGATCTCGACGCCGTGCGCGCGTGGCTCGCACGCTTCGTCGATACGCCCACCACGTTCCAGAATTACCGCAAGGAAGCCGAACGCCTGCTGCTGTGGGCCGTGATCGCGTGCGGCAAGCCGCTGTCGTCGCTCACGCACGAGGATCTCGTCGGCTACCGGCAGTTCCTGCTCGCGCCCGCGCCCGCCGAACTCTGGTGCGCGAACGGCGGCCGCAAGCATCCGCGCGGCGACCCGCGCTGGCGGCCGTTCTACGGCCCGCTGTCGGCGGCCAGCCAGCGGCAGGCGATGGTGATCCTGAACGTGATGTTCTCGTGGCTCGTGCAGGCCGGCTATCTCGCCGGCAATCCGCTCGCGCTGTCCCGGCAGCGGCAACGACGGCCCGCGCCGCGCGTCACGCGCCATCTCGGGCCGCCGCTGTGGCAGGCGGTCAAGGACGCGATCGCCGCGATGCCGCGCGACGACGCGCGCGCCGCCCTCCATGCGGATCGCGCGCGCTGGGTGTTCACGCTGCTGTATCTCGGCGGGCTGCGCATCACCGAAGCAGCCGACACCACGATGGGACACTTCTTTGCACGGCGCGATGCGAACGGGCGCGACCGCTGGTGGCTCGACGTGACCGGCAAAGGCGGCCGGCAGCGGCTCGTGCCGGCCACCGCCGAGATGATGGCCGAGCTCGCGCGCTACCGGCGCGCGCATGGCCTGCCCGCGCAGCCGGCCGACGGCGAACCCACGCCGCTCGTGCTGCCGGCCAATCGCACGCGCAAGCCGCTCACACGCGCGGCGCTGCACCGGATCGTGAAGCAGGTGTTCCGGTTCGCGGCCGATCGGTTGCGTGCGCAAGGGAATGGAGGCGAGGAACAGGCGCGCGTGCTCGAACAGGCATCCGCGCACTGGCTGCGCCACAGCGCTGGCTCGCACATGGCCGATGGCCGCGTCGACCTGCGGCTCGTGCGCGACAACCTCGGGCACGTGTCGCTGACGACGACGAGCCAGTATCTGCATGCGGACGACGACTGGCGGCACAGCGAAACCGAGGAGAAGCATCGGATCGGTTGGTGAGCGGCGCGCCGTGCGCGCGCTTCAATACACGGCCACCCAATGTCCGGGCACCCACGCCCAGTGGTTGCCGGCCCAGCGGTAATGGCCCTTCGCCCAGCGATAACCGGGCGCGGGCGGCGGCGGCGCCACCTCGACGACCGGCGCGGGCTGCGGCGGCCGCGCCGGTTCCACCACGCATGCGGACATCAGCACGGCACTCATCGTCGCCACCACGGCAAGCGATACGGATCGGATCTTCATCATCGATTCTCCCTGTTGTGTCATATGTCATCGGCTGGCGGATGCGGGCGCGCGCCTGCCGCGCGTCACGCGGTTCCGCGAACGAGGCCCGTCATCGGCCGCGTCGCGCCGCTTTGCGCGAAAAGCGTGGCCGCGGTATGGCCGGGATCGAGCCGCAGGCTTTCGGCGGCCGCGCCCGCGATCAGCGCATCGAGCGACGCGGTCGGCTTCAGGTCGCGCCCTTCGTACAGGTCGCCCGGCCGCAAGCCGGGCCAGTCGGCGATCACGCGCCCGCCCGCGACCGCCCCGCCCGCCAGCATCGCGACCGACGCCTGCCCGTGATCGGTGCCGCCCGTGCCGTTCGCGGCGGCGGTGCGACCGAACTCGGTCGCGACGAGCACCGTGGTCTGCTGCCACACGGGCCCGAGTCCGTCGCGCAACGCGGCGAGCATCGTGTCGAGTGCCTTCAGCTGATTCGCGAGCCGCGCGTTCTGCGCGCTGTGTGTGTCCCAGCCGCCCGTCTCGATCATCGCGATCCGCGGGCCGTCGTCGCGCGCGAGAAACGTCGCCGCAAGCTTGCCGACGCCCGCCGGATCCTGGCGCGCATGCGCATCGCCGGCGAGGCCCCGCGCGGCCATCGCCGACTGCCACAGCGGCCCGAGCTGCGCGTCGGCCTCGTAAAGCGCCGATACGCGCGCGAGCAGGTCGTCCGGCGCGGCCGGCAGACCGGACGCCGCATACGACGCGGCCTGCACGCTGCCGCGCAACGCGAGCGGCACCGTCGGCGCGAACGCGATCGCGCGGTCGCGCGTCGCCGGCAACATCGCGGCGAGCCGGTTCAGCCAGCCGTCCCTCACCTGGTACGGTGCGCGCCCGCCCGTCTCCAGCACGTTCTGGCCGTCGAAATGCGAGCGGTCGCGATACGGCGACGCGATCGCGTGGACGAACAGCGCCTGCTTGTCGCGAAACATCTGCGCGGTCTGCACGAGCGACGGATGGAGCGCGAACGTGCCGTCGATGCGTGTCGCCGCTGCGGCGTCGATCGCCAGTGGGCCGCGCAGCGACGCATACGCCGGTTCCGCATACGGGACGACGATGTTCAGCCCGTCGGCGGCGCCGCGCTGGATCACGAATACGAAGCGCCGGTCGGTTTCGACGTTCGCGAACACGATGCGCGGCGCGACCAGGATCGCGCCCGCACCGGCCGCGGCGACGCTCAGGAAATGTCGACGGGTCAAGGATCGGGCCATGTTCATCTCCGTTGGAAATCGGGCGACACGAGCAGCAGTGCGAGCGACGTGGTCGCGCTTTCGGCACGCGACAGCGCGGTCGCCGTCGGCGCGCTCAGCGAGCCGGCCAGCAGCGTATTGCCGAGCGTGCGCGGGTCGAGCCGGTCGCCCGTGCGTGCAGCCAGCCGCTGCGCGATCTCGACGCGGCGCACCAGCGCGTCGGGCGCGGCCCAGCTCGCGGCAACGTCGTCGTAACCGGCCGGCGACCCGGGCCGCCATACCGGCTGGCCGAGCTGCGCGAGCAGCGGCGCGGCCTTCAGGTCGCCCGTGTCCAGCCAACCGAGCCCGCGCAGCGACGACACGGCCCACTCCCACGGCGTCTTGAACTTGCGATTGACCGGCGACCAGGCGTCGGGCGCATCGACCAGCGCACGATAGACGGTCGGCAAGTCGCCGCCGCTCGTCTCGAATGCGCGGGCGAGCCGGTCGGTGAGCGCGGGCGGCGGATTGTCGGCGACGAAATGACGGGCGAGCTGGAACGCGATATGCCGGCCCGTCGCCGGCGAACGTGTCAGGTCGGCCAGGATCGCGCGTGCCTGCGCTTCGCCCTGCTGGTCATACGTGCGTCCCATCACCGTGCGGGCGCCCGGTTCGTGCAGCTTCGGGCGGAACAGGAAAGCGCCCGGCGCCGCATCGCCGGGCTGCGGCCCGCGTCCGCCCGCGATGCTCCAGCCGGTCAGCGCGCGCGCGAATTCCGTCACGTCCGTTTGGGTGTAGCCGGTCCGTACGCCGAGGGTATGCAGTTCCATGATTTCGCGCGCGAGGTTCTCGTTGAGGCCGCGTCGCGCCGCCGGATTGCGGGCTTCCATACGCAGCGCCGCCGGGCTGTCGGGGCCGACCGAGCGCGCCTGGTCGAGGAACAACTGCATCGCGGGATGCTGCTCGACGGCGACGAGCATGTCCTCGAAGCGGCCGAGCACGTGCGGGCGGATCGCATCGCGCTCGAATGCGCCCGCATATGCGGCCACCTGCCCCTTGTCGACCGACACCGCGAAATGGTTCGCCCAGAAATGCACCAGACGCTCGACGAACGGCGCAGGCGTGACGAGCGCGCCGTTCAGTCGTGCGGCGACCGCGCTGCGATATGCGTCGTACCCGTCGCGGCGGATCGACTGCTCGGTCGCACGCTTGGCCGCGGCGTCGTCGCTCGTCATCGCGTTGCGGGTCGTCGCGAAGCGCGTGGCGAGCGTGACCGCGTCGGGTTCACCCGCCCATGCGGCCGGCTTCGGGTCGTAGCGGTCGAACTGGGCGATCAGCGCGGCCTTCGGGTCGACAGGCGGCGCTTCGTCAGGCCGCGCGCCGAGACCGAAACGGTTCAGCGCGATGGCGACCGGTGAGATGTCGTTCGGATGGTCCATGACGGGGGCTCTCGCGATGCGTACCCGTGTTTAACGGTGGCTGGCGGGAAATCCGTCGCGGGATGAGCGAAATATTTGGCTCTTCGTGGATTTGCGTGGTGGTCGACTGTCGATCCGGAGCGGACAGCCGCCTTTCTACAAAGCAGCCATTCGCTTCAGATCGGCCAGACGCCTGGTCCCATGGAACAGTCCAGACCGGACTGCGATCGATCGTCACTACGCGGAGACATTTGGAAGATCAATCACATGCATCTTCCTCCAGCGACCCGACGAGTTCTCGAGCAGAACGACAGCGCTACAGCACGTTCGAATCGCTTCCCGCGCAGACAGACGATGTTCGAGCTCGACGGCAGCCAAATTTGCTGTCGCAGCTTCGCCGTGTGCGACAGTCAGATGTGGGACGAGGCCATCGTGTGCACCACCATAGGGGCGAAATATGGGGAAGCGTTCAACCAGAGCAGCCGTCAAGGCGACGAACGGTTCTGGCGGATCGGGAGCAAGATAAGTGGTGACCGCAAACCGCTCGACCTTCCTCAACGAAAATTCGAACGGCTGCACGTTACTCAGCGCGCTTTGCGCCTGATGAAGGACATCGGGCGTAATTTCGTCAGGCTGCATGAAGGGAAACAGAACTGTGATATGCGCCGGCACGCCCAAGCCAGAAGTAGCATCAAACCGGCTCCGAAGGTCCGCTACTGTTGACTCGGCTGCGGGAACCTCAACGACGAACGCTGTTGTGAGCATTCGGGAATCCTCTCGCGTGGACTGACCATTTATGGTCGACTTCCGTCGGTAACACGCCCCCTTGACTGCCTGCGGCATCTCTAAACGATGATGGTCACACGAGGCCAGCGGTCCTTGTATCTTTTCTGCTGGATTCGCTGAAGATAGGTATCAATGCTGACACGCGCCGGATTGCGTCGTACCACCATGGAAAAGAGGTCGTCGAGCCCGTATGGCGCGCAGACATCAATTGTCCCGTCACCAAGCAAAGTCAGCCCTACCGCCGTCGTGTACTCCGGCCACGAAGCAATGGCTTGGGCCAGTGAACTGAAGGGGGACACCGGATGCCCAAAGGCACTCTCGAACCAGAGATGAACAGCGGCCTGATTTGTGACCTCCCACGGAATTTCGGGACACTGCGCCGTGAGGCTGCGCTGGATTTCGGCATCGCGATTCGACGACAAATCGGACGGGTCGAAGTAGGCTAAATCGACGTCGGCTAGGCGTGTCGGAGTCACATATCCGTGGAGCGAGTCCCAGACCAAATTTCGAATGGCCCCTGCGCCAATGCACCAGGATTTCAGGCCTATTGCACGTGCCGCCGACAGCGCCGACATACACCAGAATGACTGTCGGGCTATCTCGACTAATCTTTCGTTGAGATTCATCGCGGATCTACATTGCCTAAACGAGCAGGATCGCTGAGATTGTCACCAAATCCGGCCACCTCGTCGACCGATCGATTCTGGCCGCCGACGGACTGGTCTGATCGATCGAAGTTGGTCTCGTCGATCACCTTGGCAAAGGCGAGCCAGCTCCAGGTCACCCCCTTTCGCTGATTTGCGCGTTGGGCAGATTCGGTTTTGATATTCAGCACTGTTCTGAAGTGATGACTCCTTGCCAATCGAATGGTCTCCGTCGCTGAAACAGCAAACATCCGGCGCCCCTCGGGGACAGGGCCGTGGCGCAGAGACATTACTATCACGCCGTCGTCCCGTAGCAAGGAACTGATAGTCGACATCGCCTCACAACGTTCGCGTTCGTCCAGATGCATCCAAACGGCGGAAAGCATGATCAAGCCGAATGTTCTCTGCCGGGAACGGACATGCGTGAGATGCGGCAAACTGTCGTCCACCCATTCGATCCGTGAAGAAGAGTGCAACCCCATTCCTGCACGGCGCAACGCGTCCGCGGGCTCTACTGCCACAACTGTATGTCCCATCGCTGCCAACGCAGCTGCGTCGGTTCCGATGCCAGCGCCCACGTCGAGCACGTCGGTCGGTCGGAGGGGTAGGAGTTGCATAAGCGATTTGTGTTTTATTTCGAATGAGACGTCCTGCCATCGCTCGATGAGCGACTGAGCGTCTTTGTTGTAGCCTTCCGTTCCGCTTACGTTGATGGACATCACCGCCTCCACATGGAGCGATCCCACGCGAATTGCTGGATTGTCGCCAATCTAGCCACAGACGTCCAACCTCCGCTCGTGGCCGGTAGACTCACGTGGAGGCCCGCTTCCGACCCTGAACCGCCGGTCGCTGGATCATGATTTTGGCGTCGGGTAATGAATTACACCGGTCATTCGACCGCAGGGCCGAAACCTAAAAAATCACAGAACGCGATGTCATGATGGCCGCGCCCTGATCAAACGACGCGTCAAACGAGGCCATGTGTCGGAAGAAACCATGGCTGCTTTCGTCCGACCAGTCGACGAGCCATGCGAGTGGCTCAAGCCGGCAGGTCCAAATTCAAAAGAGCTAACTTCAGTGCCTAGCGCCGTGCGATCGAGGCGACGTTGGCGTTGCCGTCTAATCGACGATTGCACTGTAGCGTCTGCTCGCCTGCGTAACGACTGCCACGTTCGCATTGCGGTACTGCTGCGGCTGAACATGGTTTTAGGTATGAGATAGTGTAAACCCTAACTCGATATTCCCACTGAATGGGAATCGCATTTTTGTCCAGCGGGAGCGACGTGGCATTCTGCGTCATCGGAATCGCATCTCTTCGGGCAAGACTCAAGGTGAATCAGGAATCCAGCGTCATCGGCGCCGAGCGCCTGCTGCTCGTACTTACTGCGCTCGCGAGTCACGGTAAAGCCATGTCCGTGAAGGACATGCTCGGCGTGACCGGCCTCGCACAAAGCACGCTCTATCGCCAAATCACGCTGCTGAAGCGCTGGGGTTTCGTGACGGAGGACGCGGGCTGCTATGCCCCCGGTCCCGTGAGCCTGCAGCTCGCACTCGGCTTCGACATCAATTCGATGCTGGTCGAAGCGAGCCGCGACGGCATGGCGGAGCTCTCGCGCGCGACGCAGGAGAGCGTCGGGCTCATCATCGCCGTGAACGATCAGGTGATCTGCCTCGAGATGGTCGAGAGCACGCACTCGCTGCGTTGCTCGTTCGAAAAAGGCCGCGCGGTGCCGTTGCGCGCGGGCGCGTCCGCCAAATCGCTGCTCGCCTTCATGGCGGAGAAAACGCGCAACGAAGCGCTGGAGCGCCAGTTCGCCGGCGACGACGCGGCGCGCGCCGCTCTTGAAACGGAGCTCCAGCGCATTCGCGCGCGCGGTTACGCCGTGAGCGACAGCGAAGTCGATCCCGGCGTCTGGGGCGTGAGTGCGCCCGTGTTCCGGCGCATGTCGCGCGGCACGGGCGCGAGCGCATCGATCACGCTGATGGCCCCGTCCTCGCGCGCGGCGGGCCGCGAACAACAACTCGCCGACTGGACCGTGCGAACGGCCAACAGCATTTCCACCCGACTGCAATCTGCCTGAGCCTCACTCAACCACGACCACGCACTCTGGAGCCCGCACCATGAAACTGAAAACCCTTCTCTCCGCTGCAAGCCTCGGCATGGCGCTGCTGACGGCGATCGCGCCCGGCACGGCATCCGCGCAGGATTCGAACGTGCTCAACGTTGCAACCGATGCGACCTTCCCGCCGATGGAATTCGTCGACAAGGGCCAGCGCACCGGCTTCGACATCGACATCATGAACGCGCTGGCCAAGGCGATGGGTAAGCAGGTCCAGTGGACGGACATCGACTTCAAGGGGCTCATTCCGGGTCTTGTGGCGCGGCGGTTCGACGCGGCGATCTCGGGCATCTACATCACGCCTGAGCGCGCGCAGGTTGTCGACTTCACGCAGCCCTACTTTGCGGGCGGTCTCTCCGCGCTGGTCAAGGCGGACTCGCCGATCAAGACTCTCGCCGATCTCAACGGCAAGAAAGTGACCGTGCAGGTCGGCACGAAGTCGGTAAATTTCCTGCGCGACAACTATCCGCAGGTGCAGCGCGTGGAAGTTGAAAAGAACCAGGAGATGTTCGATCTCGTCGGTATCGGCCGTGCCGACGCCGCCGTCACCGGCAAGCCCGCCGCGTACCAGTTCGTGCGCACGCGTCCCGGTTTCCGCGTGCTGGACAAGGAGCTGACGACTGAAGCGTACGGCATCGCGGTGCGCAAGGACGAACCGCAACTACGCGACAAGATGAACGCCGCGCTCGCGAAGATCAAGGCGGACGGCACCTACGACGCCATCGTGAAGAAGTGGTTCAGCACGGGCGCCAGCACCTCGGCAAACGCGAAGTAACCCGGCGGACCTGACTCATGATACTCGACTTCACGCCGGCATTCGCCGGTTGGGCCGACATCGCGCACGGCGCGCTGGTCACAGTTGAAGTGACCGCCGCCGCGCTTGTGCTCTCGTGCCTGCTCGGCCTCCTGATTGGCATCGGCCGGCTCTATCCACAACGGCGGCTCGTCTACGGCTTTTGCACCGGCTACCTGATCTTCTTCCGCGGCACACCGCTGCTCGTGCAGCTGTTCCTGCTGTTCTTCGGCCTGCCGCAGTTCGACATCCTGCTGCCCGCGTTCGTCTGCGGCATGCTCGGGCTCGGGTTGTATTCGGCGGCCTACGTGTCGGAAATCGTGCGCGGCGCGATCCAGTCCGTGGATCGCGGACAGATGGAAGCGGCGCGCTCCATCGGCATGTCGTCGGGACAGGCCATGCGCGCGATCATTCTGCCGCAGGCCATCGTGCGCATGATTCCCCCGCTCGGCAACGAGTTCATCGCGCTGATCAAGAACTCGGCCCTGGTGTCGCTGCTGACAATTCACGATCTCATGCACGAAGGCCAGAAGATTATCAGCGTGTCCTACCGGTCGCTCGAAGTGTATATCGTGATCGCGCTCGTGTATCTCGTGCTCACGCAAACGACCAACTTCATTCTTCATCGCGCTGAACGTCGGTTACGCGCAGGAGGCATGGTGCAATGAGCAACGCTCAACCTATCGTCAGCATTCGCGAACTCACGAAGTCGTTCGGCGCGCATCGCGTATTGAACGGCATCGACTTCGACATCCAGCCGAGCCAGGTCGTGGTCGTGATCGGACCGAGTGGTTCCGGCAAGAGTACGTTTCTGCGCTGCTGCAACGGGCTGGAGCAGCCCGAGCGCGGCACGATCGATATCTGCGGCCAACGGCTCGTCGATCACGGCACGATGCTCAAGGACCGCCCACTCAACGCGCTGCGCACCGAAGTGGGCATGGTGTTCCAGTCGTTCAACCTGTTCCCGCATCTCTCGGTGCTGCACAACATCACGGTGGGTCCGCGCATGCTGCGCGGCGCCGCGAAAGCCGACGCCGAAGCCGCTGCGCTTGCCCTGCTCAAGAAGGTGGGTCTCGAGCACAAGGCGGATGCGATGCCTGCGAGCCTCTCGGGCGGCCAGAAGCAGCGCGTCGCCATCGCGCGGGCTTTGGCGATGCAGCCGCGCGTCATGCTCTTCGACGAACCGACTTCCGCGCTCGACCCCGAACTCGTGGGCGAAGTGCTGCAGGTGATGAAGCTGCTCGCCTCCGAAGGCATGACCATGCTCGTTGTTACGCACGAGATGGGCTTCGCGAAGGAAGTGGCCGATGTCGTGGTCGTGATGGATGGCGGCGAGATCGTTGAAGCTGGGCCACCCGCGCAGATTTTCTCGACGCCCACGCAACCCCGCACCCGCTCGTTCCTGCAGGCCGTGCTGTCGCGCGCGTGAACTCGACCTTGATACGCGGCGCCGCGCTCGTGGCGTCGCCGTGGAAAAACGGCGGCGGCATCACGCGCGAAGTCGCGTCCTGTGCGCACGCGTGGCGCGTGAGCATTGCCGATATCGATCGCGACGGGCCGTTCTCGCGTTTCGACGGCATCGACCGCCTGTTGATGGTTCTCGACGGCGCAGGGATGACACTCGGTGGCGCAGGCGTCCTGGGTGCGTTTGACGTTGCGCACTTCACCGGCGAAGCGCCGGTGACGGCGCACCTCGCAAACGGCACGGTGCGGGTGTTCAACCTGATGACGTACCGCGGCGCGGCGCGCGCCTCGGTCGACATCGTGCGCGCGCCGGGGCGCCGGACATTCGCCGCGGACACGGCGTTGCTGCTTTGCGCGCAGGGATCGGTCGAGGTGCGGGCCGGGCCGGCGTGCATCGCGCTGACGCCACTCGACACGCTGCGCATCGACCGGGCGAATCCCGTCGAGATCGCCATAGAAGGAGATGGCGTGCTGGTGTGCACGTCGCTGAATACGGAAGCCGACTCTTGAATTTATCCCCGAAATCGCTCTTCGCAGCCCATGCGCTGCTGCCTGACGGCTGGCGCACCAACGTTCTGATCGAGTGGAACGACGCGGGTACGCTCGTCGCCGTTACGCCCGACACAACCACCGCGCCGGCGGATGCCGGGGTCGCAGCGGGGCCGGTCATTCCGGGCATGCCGAACCTGCATTCGCACGCGTTTCAGCGCGGCATGGCCGGCCTCACGGAATACCGCGCCAATCCCACGGACAGCTTCTGGAGCTGGCGCGACCTGATGTACCGCTTCGCCGCACGCATCACGCCCGAGATGCTCGGTGCGATAGCGCGCTGGCTGTATGTCGAGATGCTCAAGGCGGGCTATACGTCCGTCTGTGAGTTCCACTACGTGCACCACGCGCAGGACGGCGGCCGTCACTCGCATCCGGCCGAACTCGCGCAGCGCGTCGTGGATGCCGCGAGCGAGACCGGCATCGGCATGACGATGCTGCCGGTGCTCTATCAGTACAGCGGCTTCGGCGCACAACCGCCGCGCGCCGACCAGCGCCGCTTCATCAACGCGACCGACGCCTTTCTGGAGCTTCTCGGCGCGCTGCGCGCCGCTCGTCCGGAACACGGCGCGCTGCGTTACGGAATCGCGCCGCACTCGCTGCGCGCTGTATCGGAGGATTCATTGCGCGCCGCGCTCGACGGACTCGACGCGATGTCGCCCGGCGCACCGGTGCATATCCACATTGCGGAGCAGACCGCGGAAGTGGATGCCTGCGTCGCGGCGCTCGGCGCACGGCCCGTGCAATGGCTGCTCGAGCGTTTCGACGTCGACGCGCGTTGGTGCCTCGTGCATGCGACGCACGTCGACGAACGCGAAACGCTTGCACTCGCGAAGAGCGGCGCGATAGCGGGCCTGTGCCTCACGACCGAAGCGAATCTCGGCGACGGCCTGTTCCCCGCAAGCGACTACCTCGATGCAGGAGGCGCATTCGGCGTCGGCTCGGATAGCCATATCGGCGTGGACTGGCGCGCGGAACTGCGCCTGCTCGAATATGGCCAGCGGCTCGCGCGGCGTCAGCGCAACGTGCTGGCCTCGCCGCAGGCATCGCATGTCGCCGACCGCCTGTTCCAGGGCGCGCTTGCGGGCGGCGCACGTGCGACCGGCCGCGCGGCCGGCGCCCTCAAGCAGGGCGCGCGAGCGGACTGGATCGTGCTCGATCCTGACCATCCCGATCTCGCGGAGCAGACCGGCGCGACGTGGCTGTCGTCCGCCGTCTTTTGCGAGCACGGCGAAACACCGGTGCGCGACGTCTTCGTCAGCGGCGAGCGCGTGATCCACGAGCGCCGTCATCGCGACGAAGTCAGGCTTTACGCGGACTATCGCCGGGCGTTGGCGCAGCTTCTCGCCGACGCCTGAGCGCAACCGTCAACCGATCCCAGGCACCATGAACGATCTCTTCTCACTCGACCGCGGCGATGCGCCGCTGATGATTTCCATTCCCCATCTGGGCACGCACATCCCGGTTGCGCTGCGCGACCGGTACACCGATATCGCGCTGACCGTCGCTGACACTGACTGGCATCTGGACCGCCTCTACGGATTCGCCCGCGCGCTCGGCGCAACGATTCTAGGTGCGCGTGTGTCACGTTACGTGATCGACCTGAACCGGCCGTCGAACGACGAAAGCCTATATCCGGGGCAGACCACCACGTCGCTGTGCCCGACCGAGACCTTTCGCGGCGAGCCGCTGTATCGCGACGGTTGCGCGCCGGACGCGGCCGAACGCAATCGCCGCGTGGCCACTTACTGGCAGCCGTATCACGACGCCCTGCATGAAGAACTGACGCGCCTGCGCCGCCAGCATCGCAACGTGCTACTGTGGGAAGCGCACTCGATCGCGAGCGTGCTGCCACGGTTATTCGAAGGCAAGCTGCCGGACCTGAACATCGGCACCCAGGATGGCCGCACCGCCGCGCCTTCCGTGCAGGAAGCGGTGCAGCGCGTCGCCGCGGCGAGTCCGTTCACGTGGATTGCGAACGGCCGCTTCAAGGGCGGCTTTATCACACGGCACGCCGGCGCGCCGCATGACGGCGTGCATGCGGTGCAACTGGAGATGTGCCAGTCCACCTACATGAGCGAGAACGCGCCGTTCGACTATCTGCCCGAGGTCGCGAAGAAAGTGGAGCCGGTGGTACGCGGCATGGTGAATGGTGCGCTCGACGCAATCGTCAAGCTGACTCCGAACGCCTCGCGGGCGAAATGAGCGCGATACTTCTTTGCCGCGGGACCTCTTAGAAATACATTCTGAACACCACGAGCGCCCATCCAGCCGAGCAGGCACTCTCTGTCCAATACACGCTCGCAGAACTTCGCCAGCACTCGGAGCAGGCGGGCGTGTTTCGAATGCAGAAGTGAAAGTCCCGCAGCGTCGGAGAGAGTGAAGCGCATTGAAAAGTGCTGCGGCCCCATGACTACGTCGGCTAAGGTCGACAGCTCAGGTCGGCGCTCTGTGCTGAAAGACCGCTTGTTGGCTTGACGAGCCCCCCTGAATGTCTCGCGCCTCAATCGAGTCAGGGTCCCTTTTTGGCCGAACGCCGACGTTCCTCGCCAGCGTCCCCCCGGAAATCCACGAAGAACCAAATATTTCGGCTTCGGCTCGTAGACGCCGAATCTGCCGCGTCTTGCTCCGCAACCACAAACTGCCGAACGGCAGCCGGCTCAAGAACCTCCCAGAACTGGCGTCACGTCGGCGAACGCGTGGGCGCATCCGGCTCCCGGCCCGGTCCGGTCATGCCCGCGACGGTCACCCCAGCTCGAAAGACGTCACCCCGAACACGCGGTCGATCGCAATCGCAGGCGCCTCCTTCGTATACATCCGCGCGGTCTCGAACACGCTCGACATGCCGTGACGTTCTGCCAGCGCGACGGCCGCGGGGTTCGTTTCCGGCACGTCGAGCACGATCACCTCGCCGGGCATGCGCGACGCCAGCGCACGAAACAGCCCCGTCGCGACGTCGGCGTCATCGGCAAAGAGCGGGCCGATCTTGCAGCCCGCATGGCAGCGGCGCACGACCCCGTAACCGACAACACGTCCCGCGTCGATCGTTGCGAGCGCAACGGCATCCGGCTGCGCGATCCAGACGGAGACGAAACGCTCGCGCGCCGCCGGAAAACACTGACGATCGTAGGCGAGCAGCTGCTCGAACGGCACATCGGCCGCTGCCGCCACATGCGCGCACCCGATGCCGCCCACGCGCCCCTGATAGCGGATGTTGCGATACGCGAGCCGGAATCCCGACTTCCGGTAATTCGCCTGCTGGGCAACGACACCGTCCAGGCCGATGTTTCGTTCTCCAAGGTAACGCATGCCGTGCTGCCAGATGCGCATGCCGAAGCCTTTGCCGCGAAACGCCGGTTTCACGATGTAGAGACCGATGAAGCCGAAGTGTTCGTCATAAGCAACCGCCGAAAGGCAAGCGACCGGCTCGCCGCGCCAGATGCCGACGAAGAAACCGGCCGGGTCCGCTTCCCTGAAACAATGCGCGTCGTGCCGGCCGGGATTCCACCCTTCCGCGCCCGCCCATTCGACGGACATGGCCACGTCACCGGCCGACATGGTGCGCACGATAAAGTCTTCGCTTCGATCCATGATTCGTCCTTGCCGCGGCGCTCGAGATTGCCGCCTCGCGTTGCGGTGAGTTCATCGGGAAGGTGCTGCCGATCGGGCCATCATAATCCCGGGACGAGCATCGGCGTAAACGGTCATTCCGTGCCGTCGCCGGACGACGAGCGGCTTACTCGCTTCCCGCCGCCCCCTGCTGCTTCTGCAATCTCGCCGGCAAGCGCCAGTTCCCGCTACGCCGCAACCCGTCGACGAACTTCGCGCGCTCGTCCGGCGTCAGCGTCGCCGCGAAATCGACGACACTGCGCTCGACTTGCCCTCGCAACGCGCTATCGGCCGCTCGCGTCCGTTCGAGCGCCGCATCGATCGCCGGTCGATCAAGCTGCGGCGCGGCCAGCAGATCGAGCACCGTGATCCGCCCGTCACGCCCTTCCCGCGCGAAATCCCGAGCGTCCTTGCGTGCCGCCTTCAGCGCCGCCGCGAACGCCCGCTGACGCGCATCGGACAATCCGTCCGCGGCGAACCGCAACGCCGTGCGCTGTCCGGGCATTCCCGTTCCATGCAGGTCAGGATGCGTCGAGAACCACTGATACGCGCCACCGCCAATCGCGCCGAGCATGAACACGTTCAGCACGACCGACCCGACGAGCACGAATTTCCAGCCGCGTTCGCTCATTCGTCGCCTCCGTCGATGCTCGGGCCGCCGAACGTCGTCGTCAGGTAGCCCGGTTCGTGTTGCGCGATCGGCGCGCTGCCGAGCATCAGCATCGACACGGCCACCGCGCCCGCCAGCGCGCCGGCCAGCCCGACACCCGCGAACGCCGCGCCCGACCACCACACCCGGCCCCGACGCCGCGCACGTCGAGGCGCCGGCGCCGACGCGACGATGCGTTCGACGAGTGCCGGCGCCTGCGGCGCGACCGTGTCCTGCATGAGCCAGGCATCGAGCTCGGCGGCATCGTCGAGCGCCTCCAGCGCGTCACGCGGATGCGCTTGCGCCCACGCTTCGGCCGCCGCGCGTTCGTCTTGCGGCCAGCGCCGCGCATCCGAGCCGTACGCGGCGACGATGGTACTGAATCGTTCGGGTGTCATCGCTTGTCCTCGCTAGGTGGGTCGCCGGCCAGTTGCGCGCGCAGGTTGCGCCTTGCGCGCGCGAGCAGGCTTTCCAGCGCATCGACGGTGATGCCCATCAGGTTGGCCGCTTCAACGTTCGACATGTCCTGATAGTACTGGAGCACGAGCGCTTCCCGCTGCCTCGGCGGCAACGCGGCGAGCGCCTCGCGCACGCGCGCGTCGCGCGAGCGCAACTCCGCGTGCGCGGCCGGCTCGGGTTGCGGGTCGGGCACGTCGGGCACCGCGTCGACCGGCTCCTCGCGCCGCCCGCGCAAACGGTCGTAGCACAGGTTCAGCACGACGCGATGCAGCCACGTGTCGAAGCGCGCTTCGCCATCCCGCCAGCGCGGCGCATGATTCCAGATCCGCAGGAAGGTTTCCTGCGCAACGTCTTCGGCTTCGGTCCGGTCGCCGAGCATGCGCGTCGCGAGCGCGAGCAAGCGCGGCAGTTTGCGTGCGACGAGCACACGCACGGCCGACGCGTCGCGCGCGCCCACCCGCGCGACGAGTTCCGCGTCGGGATCGGCGTCGCTCAACGCAGGCCGCTCCGCGATGCGCGGTGCGAACGCCGCATGCTGCCGGCGGTTGCGCCCGTTGTCCGGCTGAAGCTCATCGTCGTGCTCTCCTTGCAGGCATCGGACCGGCGCATCGGCGACTCGTGATGCGCCACGCCGGGAATCGGCCCGGTCGATTTCATCGAGATCCGGTTCGAACGGCATATCGATCCTGTCGATCGCCCGCCGGCCGGCGCGATCAATATACGACGACCGGCGCGGGCCGGTAATACACCGGACGCGCCGGCACCACGACGCAGCCGGCCAGCACGATGGCCGCGGCTGTCAGGATAAGTATGGTTCGAAAAAGCATGGCTCAGCCGATGAGGTTGTGTGGAAATCCCGCCGCACGGGCAGGCGCTGCGCGCCGCGCGGCGCCCTGCGCGTTACGCCCAGTGGCCCGGCACCCAGCGCCAGTTGGGGCCGCGCGCGGCCCAGTGTCCGGGCACCCAGTGATAGCCGGCACGTACCACTTGCCAGTGCCCCGGAATCCACACGTAGCGGCCCTGCCGCCAGTGCCAGTGGCCTTGATCCCATACGTAGCCCGCGCGCGGCGCCGGCATCACTTCGACACGCGGCGGCGGCGGTGCCACCGGTGCGACGATGACGGCCTGCGCGAATGTGGCGGACGTCGCCAGCGCGGCCACGCATCCCGCGGCAAACCGTAATGAAATGGAAAGTTTCATGCAAGACTCCGAAGCATCGTTTCCCGGCCGGAGGTGGCCGTTCGTTCGTTAAACGACGCATGCGAAAAAAATCCGTCGCGGCACACGCAAATAAATTTCTGCCGCGCCGGCGACGCCGCGCGCGCCATCGACGCATCGGGCTCGCACATCGATTACCGTCTGTCACAACCCGGCAAAACTGCCCTTCGACAATGCGTATCACCGGGATCCCGCTCGTTTCCGGCCCACGCCCCCGACGCGCTCGCGCACGGCCGGGCAGTTCCGCATCTCGCGTGTCATTCAACGAAAATACGATCATGTCGAACCAGGAAAACCTCCCCGCCGAGTCGAACGAGCCGGCCGCTTCCGTATCGCGTCGCGGCTTCCTGAAACTCGCCGGCGTCTCCGGCCTCGCCACCGCCGCGGGCGGGCTCGCGGCCGCCCGCGCCGCCGCGTCGAATCCGGACGGCACACCCGAGCAGGTGCACCTGACGTGGGGCAGCGACCCGACATCGGAAGTCGCGATCTCGTGGGCGTCGCTCGCACCGGCCGTCAATCCGCGCGCGCGGATCGTCGCCGACGGCGAACCGGCACGCACGGTGCACGGCGTACAGCGCCTTTACACCGACGGCCTGAACGGCGAAACCGTGTTCACGTACCACGCACGCGTTCACGGCCTGAAGCCGAACACGGGCTACCGCTACGAACTGACGAGCGACAACGACAGCAACGCCGCGCAGCCGTTTGCCGCGACCTTCACGACCGCGCCGCGCGGGCGCGCGCCGTTCCGCTTCACGAGCTATGGCGACCTCGCGACGCCGAATGGCGCGTGGGTGCTGTCGTCGCCGCAAAGCCGTTTCGCGGTGCAGGCCGTCGAGCAGTTCCAGCCGCTGTTCCACCTGCTGAACGGCGACCTCTGCTACGCGAACCTGAACCCCGCGCATCAGCCGGAGGTGTGGCGCGACTTCGGCAACAACAACCAGACGTCGGCCGCGAACCGCCCGTGGATGCCATGCCCCGGCAATCACGAGATCGAATTCAACAACGGCCCGCAGGGGCTCGACTCGTATCTCGCGCGCTACACGCTCCCGGAGAACGGCACGCGCTTTCCGGGCCGCTGGTACAGCTTCCGCGTGAGCTCGGTGCTGTTCATCTCGCTCGACGCCGACGACGTCGTCTACCAGGATGCGGCCGCATTCGTCGGCGGCCCGAATCCGCTCGTGCCGGCCGCGAGCACCGGCCGCGCGCCGATCGAACCGGGCACGTCGTTCTACGTACGCGGCTACAGCAACGGCGAGCAGACGCGCTGGCTCGAGCACACGCTGCGTCACGCGTCGCACGACGACGACATCGACTGGATCGTCGTGCAGATGCACCAGGACGCGCTGAGCTCGTCGAAGACGGGCAACGGCTCGGACAAGGGCATTCGCGAGGCATGGCTGCCGCTGTTCGACCGCTATGGCGTCGACCTCGTGCTGTGCGGTCACGATCACGACTACGAGCGCAGCTACCCGGTGCGCGGCTGCAATCACCGCGCGGGCGTCGATGCCTCGACCGGCGAAGTCGTCGAGACGCTGCAGCCGCGTCCGGTCGGGTCGACCGATCCGAACAGCACGACGTTCGACACGAGCCATGGCACGATCCACCTGATTCTCGGTGGCGGCGGCACCAGTGCGCCGCTCGACGTGTACGGCGAAAACCCGGCGACCGGCTTTGCACAGGCCAAGGTCTTCACGAAGCCGAACCGGCCGGTGCCGGGCACCGCACCGAACACGTTCGTGCGCAAGCCGGCCGATGCGGTCGAGGATGCGATCTGGTCCGCACGCCGCGATACGGGCACGGGCTACGGGATCGCCGTGTTCGACCACGATCCGGGCCAGCCGGGCGGCCACACGACGATCACGATGCGCTATTACCACGCGCCGGGCGCGGATCAGCACCCGACCGCGCAGTACGAGCTGTTCGAGACGATCGAGCTGAGCAAGAAACGCCGCGAGCGCTGATGCGGCGGCCGCCCGCGGCGCGCGATCGCGCGGCGGGCGGTCGAGGTTGGGGGCGGCTCGTGCGGGACATCGCGCGCAACGCGCGCCGTCCGCTTACCGATACGGCGAATGCGCGGCGGCCTGCTTCACGCGGATCGACTGCATCCGTTCGCCATCCGAAGGTTGCGTGCGCATCGGTACGTCGATTGCGTCCGCAAGCCGTTCAACCGGTTAGCCGCGTGATTCCAGCGCGATACGCACGGCCAGTCCGGCCAGCACGGTCCCCATCAACCAGCGCTGCACGCGCGCCCAGACCGGCCGACCGGCAAGAAACGCCGCGATCGCACCGGCCATGCTCGCGATCAGCGCGTTGACGCTGACGCTGACCGCGATCTGCACGCAGCCCAGTGCCAGCGATTGCGCGAGCACGCTGCCGTGCCCCGGCGAAATGAACTGCGGCAGCAGCGACAGATACATCATCGCGATCTTCGGGTTCGCGAGGTTGGTGACGAAGCCCATCGTGAAGAGCCGCGCGCCGCTGTCGTGCGGCAATTGCCGGACCTGAAACGCCGAGCGCCCGCCCGGCTTGAGCGCCTGCCACGCGAGATATGACAGGTACAGCGCACCGGAGAAACGCAGCGCGTCATACGCATACGGCACGGTCAGCACCAGCGCGGTGATGCCGAATGCCGCGCAGAACATGTAGAACACGAACCCCAGCGCGACGCCGCCGAGCGACACGAGCCCCGCACGGCGGCCCTGGCAGATCGAGCGCGAGATCAGGTAGATCATGTTGGGGCCGGGCGTCAGGACCATGCCGAGCGACACGAGTCCGAAAGCGATCAGGGTGGGCAAGGCCGGCACGGCGGTCTCCTTCGAGGCAATGAAGTCAGGGCGAGTGACCCACAATGTATTGCATGTCGACAGCTGCCAGCATGAATAAACTGCAAGTCGCCCATGAGCGCGCTTCATCGCGTCATCGCGCCGCCTATGCGCTACTTTCCCTTTTTCGTTCGCGCCTGAATCGCCTTTCCCACCTTCGCGCGCTGGGCATCGACCAGCTTCACGAAGGCGTCTGCGACCGCATTGCCGGTCGCGTTCCACGACAGCCGCACGGAACGGTGAAGCCTGGGCGACAGCGCCAGCACCTGGCCGCCGAACCGGGTGTAGGTGAGCGTGATGCGCGGGACGATCGACACGCCCATTCCCGCCTCCGCCATCGACAGGATGGTCCGCATCTCGACCACGTTGAACGCGGCGCGAAGCGACGCACCGTTGCGCGCGAAGTAGTCCGCGATGAGCGGCCCGCATCCCGCCTTCGAGAAAATGAATGGCATCGTGGACAACCGTTTCGCGGATACGCTCTTGCGGCCGTCGAACATGCCGTCCGCCGCCACCGCGACGAAATCCTCGTCGAGCAACGGCAGATTGTTCGCGAAGGTCTTCGTGCCGGCGACCACGCCGACGTCGGCGGTGCCGTCGTCGAGCCATCCTTCGACCTCCGCGTCCGTGCCTTCGAGCAGTACCGCCGTCACGCCCTCATGCGCCGCCTTCAACGCCTCGAGCGCGGGGACGACGAATGCGAGCGAAACACTCGGCAGCGACGCGACCACCAGCCGCCCTTCGAGCTTGCCGCGCGACAAGCCGAACTGCTGGCGCAGCGTCTGTGCCTCGCGAACCACGTTCTGCACGTACGGCCACAGGCGTTCGCCGGCGGCAGTCAGGACGACCGGCTGGCGGTCGCGCAACAGCAGCTTGACCTCGGTGATGTCCTCCAGTTCGGTCAACGCATGACTGATCGCGGGTTGACTGCGACTGAGCCGCTCGGCCGCGGCCGTCAGCGAACCGAGTTCGACCACGGCCGCCAGGGCCTGCAACTGCGCAAGCGTCATCTCGCCTCCTTGTTTCGGTCCATGTATTTTTCACATGATAGGGCCGTGCATCATGAATTGTATTGAATCGCCTCAACGACCTTCGACGAGCGCGCGCCCTCGACCACGTTCGATGCCCCGCGCCGCGCTCGGGTAAGATTCAGCCTCGAAACGTGTCGAATGCCGACGGCGGACGATGCAACGGGGCGACCGGTTCGACCCGAAACCATACAACGGCGTGCGCGATCGCACGCACCGGCAACGGGTGTCGTCGACCGCCCCGCCGCCGCTCATGTCCCGACCTGCTCCCGATGACTCATCTCGATCTGACTCAAGGTGTATTGGTGTCCAGCCTGCACGGGCTCGCGCTGCTCGACCTGATCGGCATCGCCATCGCACTGCTGCTCGGCGGGATGGTCAAAGGAATCACGGGCATCGGCGTTCCGCTGGTGGCGATGCCGATCCTGAGCCAGTTCCTGCCGATCCGGCACGCGGTGCTGCTGCTGTCGATGCCGATCATCCTCGGCAACATTCCGCAGGCGCTGGAAGGCGGCGAGGTGCTGGCGACCACGCGCAAGATCGCCGCACCGATCGCGGGCACCGTGCTCGGCAACGTCGTCGGCGTCGCGATTCTCCTGTCGCTGAACGCGGGCCACGCACAGGCCGCGTCGGGCGCGCTGCTGATCGTCGCCGCGGCGCTGATGCTGAGCGCGCCGAAGCTGAACCTGCCAGAGGCATGGCAAAAGCCGGTCGGGTTCGCGCTCGGGTTCGGCGCGGCGCTGATGGAAAGCATCGCGTCGGTGCCGGGGCCGCTGCTCGCCACCTACCTGATTTCATCCGGCGCGACCGGCCGCGCGTTCACGAAGCAGATCGCGATCATCCTCGTGGTGTCGATCGTCACGCTGATCACGACGTTCAGCGGCGCCGCCCACGCAAGCACGGCCGACCTCGCGATTTCCGCCGCGGCGAGCCTGCCCGCCATCGCCGGCATGTGGCTCGTTCGCCCGCTGCGGGACAAGATGTCGCCGCGCGTATTCCGGATGGTCGTCCTGCTGTTCGTGCTCGTGGCCGCGTCCCAGATGATCTGGAAGTCGGGCGTCTTCCGGCACGCGGCCTCGCCCGTCGCACCGGTCGACAGCCCGCACGCGAACGCGAAATGACGTCGGCCGCCCGCCGGCCCGGTCACGGTCCGCGCCCCCTTCGGCCCCGATCCCCAAGACGCGTTAGACTGTCCCGATGGAACAATGCCGTTATTGCCAGAGAATCCGCGATGAATGGGATTGCCACGGGGACGAATGCCGCCGGGCAATCGCGAAGGCCCTGCGCCGGCAGCGCGCGGGCCTGCCGATGGTGCCCGATCGCATCCGCAACGAGCTGCCGTCCGGCGCGCCGACCCAGCAGGTGATCGCCGTCCTGTCGCGTCAGCGCCTGCGGGCCCGCCGCGGCAACGAGGAACGCCGCGAGCGCAAGGAAATCGACGACGCCGACGGCGTCTGATCGCGCAAGACCCCCGATCCCGCCCCGCTGGCCGCGCGCCGCCTCGTGTCTCCCGCCCGCCATCGGTTTGCCATTCCCGCAATGCCGGACGGGGACGGATCGAATTTCCACGGCGATTATTACCTCGGTCGCAACGATCTTTCGTCGGAATCCACGTTTACCCTGAATCGACTGACGCCTACGATGTAATCAATCGCTTACGACATGGTGTCGCCGGCGAACTCAATAGAACATCGGAGGTCATCATGAAATCGCTCGTTTCCGCAGTCGTTGCCGCTGTTGCCCTGTCCGCTTCGTTCGGCGCATTCGCCCAAAGCACCGTGACCCGCGCACAAGTGCGCAACGAACTCGTCCAGCTCGAAAACGCCGGCTACAAGCCGAGCCAGTCGAGCCCGTACTACCCGGCCGACATCCAGGCCGCGCAAGCGCGCGTGCACGCCGCCGACGCCAGCGGCTACGGCGCGCAACCGGCCCCGGTCGTCCAGGGCGGCGCACCGGCAGTCAAGGTGCAGAACGCGCGCGACTCGGTCTACTTCGGCCACTAAGCCCGCCGCTGCGCGCATCGCGCAGTTCGCCCGGTTCCGACGAGCCCGTCCCGTGACGAGCTCGTCGCGTTTCCACGGCACACTGAGCCGGCCCGCCGTCAGCGGCTGCCGCCCGCCGCCACGCGGGCGCCCGCATCCGCGCCGATGCCGCCGCCCAGCAATTCCTGGTAACGCACGTACGCGCATTGCGCGGACGCCTTCGCCGCATACATCGCCGCGTCGGCCTTGACCAGCAGCTCCTCGGCCGACGCGCCATCGGCCGGATATTCGCTGACGCCGATGCTCGCGCCCACGGCCAGGTGACGTTCGCCGAACTCCAGCTCCTCGGCCATCACGATCTGGATACGCGACGCGATATCGCCGATCACCTCGGGCGATCGCACGTCCGAAATCAGCACGATGAATTCGTCGCCGCCGAGCCGCGCTGCCATGTCGCCGCTACGCAGCACGAGGCTCAGCCGTTTCGCGACCGCGACGAGCGTGCGATCGCCGGCCGCGTGCCCGTGCTGGTCGTTGATCTGCTTGAAGCGGTCGAGATCGACGAACATCACCGCCAGCCCCTCGCGCACCGCGGCCGCATGCCGGATCGCGGCCTCGAGATGCTCCATGAACAACAGGCGGTTCGGCAGCCCGGTCAACGGATCGTGACCGGCGAGGTGCGTGAGCTCCAGTTGCTTCGCGCGCAGCATCGCGACCTGCGTGCGGATCTCGACGCGCATGCTGTCGAAACAGCGCGCCAGCACGCCGATTTCGTCGGCCCGCGCAACGGGCAATCGCTCGGCGGCCGGATCGTCGAACACGTGGGTCGCCGCGCGCGCGAGCATCTGCAACGGACGCGTGATCGCACGCGCGAACAGGATCGCGAGAATCACCGCCGCCAGGCTCATCAGGAACACCATCCGGATGATCCGTTCGCCGAGCATCCCGGCCGGCGTCAGCACGTCCGTGAGCGGACGCGCCATGCCGAGCACGACGAAGCGGTTGCCCTCGTTGTTGCCGAACGGCGTGCGCACGAACGCGAGCATCTCGCCCGGTACGTCGTCGGGCTGCGCGAGACCGTTGAGCGTCACGTTCGTGCGCGTCCCGGCGAACAGCAGCCGCGTGCCGGGAAAGCGGTCCTGCATCAGCACGCGCCGGCCGCGATCGAAGCCGAAGGTCTGCGACGGATCGGGATGCACGAGGAAGTCGCCCCACTCGTTCGCGAGGAACACCGCGTAGTCCTGCGGCAGGTCGCGCTCGAGCCGATCGAACATGCGCGACAGCTCGACGTCGACGACCAGCGCGCCGACCACCACGTCGGCCTGGTCGACGACCGGCGTGCCCACGCGCAGGATCGGCAGCCCTTCGGCTGCATGCGCGCCGGTCTCGTGATTGATCACGATCGGCGACAGGTAGATATGACCGGGTGCCGTCGCGAGCGTATCGAATACATAGGAAAACTGTCCTTTCTCCTGGAATGCACTCTCCGGCAGCACGACGATGCCGCGCGCGTCGCGATCGACGCGAATCCGCTCGAGCCCGAAATCGCCGCGCGCGATCAGCCGGATCTGCAGGTACTCGGGATGGTTCTTCATGAAGCTGACATACACCTGCTCGAGCCGCGAGCGCGGCGCAGGATCGGTGCCCTCGCCGCTCGCGACGCTCGGCGCCGACGGCAATTGCGCGAGCACGAGCGCATCGTCGGCCACGTCGGACAGCGCGGTCGTGAAGCGCTGTCCGAGCAATTGCGTCGACATCAGCAGGTTGTGCTGTGCTTCCTGCACGAGCATCGTCCGGTTCGCGCGGTAGGTGGAGTAGCCGGTCGTGCCGGACGCGATCACGCCGATGCACGCGAACAGCACCGACAGCTTCGACGTGAGCCCGAGCCTGATCATTTGTCGAACCGCTCCGGCCGGTCGCCCGACACGATGCGGCTCCACAGCGACTCGCGCCGCGCGATGTCCTCGACCGGCTGGATCCATACGAGGTGCTGGTTGCCGGACTCGAGACCGGGTGGCGGCTCGAGGGTATTCGCGAGCCCCTGGCGTTCGGTCAGCAGCGCGCCGATCGCCGGTTCGAGCATGTAGTTGATCCATGCGAACGCGAGCTCGCGATGCTCCGCGCCCCGCGTGACGCCCCAGCAGTCGAGCCACGCGAGCGCGCCTTCGTCCGGAATCACGTAGCCGACGTCCGCACCGGCGCGACGCAGTTGTTCGACCTGCTGCGTGCCGTAGTTGCCGAACATCAGCGCCGCGTGATGCTGGACGAACAGCGCGGTCGCCTCTTCCGGAAGCGTGTAATACGTGAGCAGGTTGCGTCGCAGGTCGACCAGCTTGTGCGCCACGGCAAGCGTTTGCGCGGGCGACAGGTGAAAGGGGTCGGGATAGCGAAGTGCGAGTGCGGTGAACGAAAAATTATGCTGCGCGCTGTTGAAGTCGAGCACCTTGCCGCGGTAACGCGGATTCCACAGTTCCAGCATCGAGCGCGGCGCGGCGGGCACCTGCCTGCGATCGTAAATCAGTCCCATCGACGAATACGTGAACGGAATCGCATAGGTCGAGCCGTTGTGCACGAGTCCGCCGATCGTCGCGAGCTGCTGGAAATTCGGTCGTTGCCGCCGACGGTTGGGGACCTGTGACAGGTCGATCGGTATGAGCAGGCCGTCGCGCGCGTAGCGCTGGATCTCTGCCGTGTTGGCCGCGAGCACGTCGTACGGCGGCGGCGACGCGCTGTGCATTCGCGTCCACAACGCTTCGTCGGAATCGACGAACGTCACTTCGACGCGTACGTGGAATTGCGTCTCAAACGCATTGACGACATCGTTGTCCGCGTAGCCGGGCCATGCAAGGACGCGCAGGACGTTGTCGTTGACGGTCTCGGGAGAAGCCGCGCACGCAGGCAGGCCCTGCAAGCCCAGCGTCAGGACGACAAACCATCGGCATACGGCCCGGCGCGCACGCCGACACGCGCCGATTCCCCTGATCAATCGGTCCTCGCCCGCATTCCCCGTATGCATTCGACTATCCTTTTTTTGAGTCGATGCTTGAGCTTGCAACAAGACCATAAAAAATATCGCCGCGCAATTGGAACAAGCCGCACGCGCATCGTGTGCGGCCATCCGGAGCGCGTCATGCATGCTCGCGTTCGATCGCATGTCTTCGCACGCGTGCGAACCGCCCGCGCGCGCGAAGAATCCTCAGGTGAAAGGCATGACTCGACGCGTGCCGCTTCCGGTTGCAGCCACGCGGCACACGAGTGAACGCCGCAATCGCGCGCGACGGATGCGCACGCATCGGCATCGCCACGACTGCGCGACCGCCCCCGCCCGTCGCACTTTTCTTTTCGGGCCGCTCGTCGGACAATGTCCCGCCCCGCCGCGCGCGGCGCCGCACCGGCCCGCGCGCCGCGTAAGCATGCTCCACCCGCGCACATGAAACGCTACGAAACCCTCGCCCATACGATCGCCGACGAAATCCGCAACGGCAACCTCGCGGTCGGCACGCGCCTGCCGTCGCTGCGCCAGATCATCGCGCAGCATGGCGTGAGCCAGTCGACGGTGTTTCGCGCGTACTACCTGCTCGAACAGTGGGGGCTGATCCGCGCACGCGAACGCTCCGGCTATTACGTCGCGCCGGGCGCGAGCCCGGCGGCGCACCCGCCCGCGAAACGCCGCGCGAGCCGCGCCGGCGCCACGCGCAAGGTCGACATCAGCGATCTCGTGTTCTCGGTGCTCGACGCCGCGACGCAACCCGGCATCGTGCCGCTCGGCTCCGCGTTCCCCGCGCCGCAGCTGTTTCCGCTGCCGCGCCTCGCGAAATCGCTCGCGCAGGCGACGCGGCTCGTCAGCCCGTGGAGCACGGTCGTCGACCTGCCGCCGGGCAACGAGGCGCTGCGCCAGCAGATCGCGCGGCGGTATCTGGCAACCGGCGTCGCGCAACCCGTCGACGAGATCGTCGTCACGAACGGCGCGCTGGAAGCGCTGAACCTGTGCCTGATGGCCGTCACGCGGCCCGGCGACGTCGTCGCGGTCGAATCGCCCGGCTTCTATGCGGCGCTGCAGGCGATCGAGCGGCTCGACCTGCGCGCGGTCGAGATTCCCGTCGATCCGCGCACGGGCCTCGATCTCGATGCGCTCGCGAACGCGCTCGACCGGCACGACATCCGCGCGTGCTGGTTCATGACCAATTTTCAGAATCCGACCGGTGTCACGCTGTCGCTCGACAAGAAGCGCGCGCTCGTGGAGATGCTTGCCGCGCGCGAGGTGCCGCTGATCGAGGACGACGTGTACGGCGAGCTGCATTTCGGCCCCGACTATCCGCTGCCCGCGCGCGCCTTCGACCGGCACGGTCTCGTGATGCACTGCAGTTCGTTCTCGAAGACGCTCGCGCCGGGCTACCGGATCGGCTGGGCCGCCGCCGGCCGGTTCGCGGAAAAAGTGCAGCGGCTCAAGCTGATGACCACGCTGTCGGCGAGCATCCCCGCGCAAGCCGGCATCGCGAACTATCTGGAGCACGGCGGCTACGATCGTCATCTGCGCAAGCTGCGCGGCGCGCTTCAGACGCAGCTCGCCCGCATGGACGACGCGCTGCGGCGCTGGCTGCCGGACGGCGTCGAATGGGTGCGGCCGGACGGCGGTTATTTCCTGTGGCTGTCGTTTCCCGATGCGATCGACGCGATGGAACTACATCGCCAGGCGATTGCGCGCGGCATCAGCTTCGCGCCGGGGCCGCTGTTCTCGGCCGCGCACGGCTTCGAGCGCTGCGTGCGCGTGAACTTCGGCCATCCGTGGAGCCGCGACATCGAACGCGCGATCCGCGTGCTTGGCGAACTGGTCGCCGAGCCTGCGGTACGCAAGGCCGGTTAAGCCCGCACGCAGGCCGCCGACGCCGCCGCGCAGCCGACGCACGCACGGGTTACAGTGCATCTCCCTTCGCCCCCTCGACCCATCTCATGAGCGCATTGCCGTACCTCGATCACGCCGCGCTGCTGACGCTCGCCGCCGAAGCCGCCGGCGTCACGCAGCCCTGCACCTGCACGAAGACCCCGCTTGCCGGCTGGACGAGCCTGCCGCTGTCGCTGCAGGACACGCAACTCGTCGAAGTGGCGACGCTCGCGCCGCCGGACGACCCCGAACCGACCTACGACGAATTCCATCCGGGCGGCACGCGCTACTGGTCCGACCGCGCGCCGATCGCGCCGCGCCACTTTCCGTACAACCGCTGCAACGTCAGCCGCTGCGTGTCGTGCGGCCGGCTGTTCCTGCGCTACCAGGAAGGCGGCGGTTACTTCATCGACCAGCGCATCCGCGCGCTCGATCCGGCCTTGATCGTCGACGCGCAAGCGCAAGCCTGAACCCAACGCGGGCATGCGCAACGCATGCCCGACGGCCGCCGGCGCATCGCTGATCTGCTGCGCCCTTTTCGTCCCGATCTGCTGCTTGTCCCGCCGCCCCGCGTTCCCTACGCTGTCTCCGGTTGCCCGACACCCGTCGCAACGTCCCCTTCCGAGCGGCGCGCGCCCTGCACCGCCGCTCCTCTCGCGTATCACGTCATGTACCGATATACCGATTTCGACCGGGCGCTCGTGCACAGCCGCGCCGCCCAGTTCCGCGACCAGCTCGAACGCTGGCAGCACGGCACGCTGAGCGAGGACGCGTTCCGGCCGTTGCGCCTGCAGAACGGCTGGTACGTGCAGCGCCACGCGCCGATGCTGCGCGTGGCCGTGCCGTACGGCGAACTGTCGAGCGCGCAGCTTCGCGTGCTCGCCCGAATCGCACGCGACTACGACGTGCCCGACGACGCCGCCTATCGCGCCGCCCGCGACGCGCAGGCGCTGCTCGGCACGCTGCGACTGCCGATCCGAAACGCGCACTTCACGACCCGCACCAACGTGCAGTTCAACTGGATTCCGCTCGCGAAGGCGGCCGACGTGATGGACCTGCTCGCGACCGTCGACATGCACGGGATCCAGACGAGCGGTAATTGCATCCGCAACATTTCGTGCGACGAGCGCGCGGGCGTCGCGCCGGACGAGATCGCCGATCCACGTCCGTTCGCCGAAGTGATGCGCCAGTGGACGACGCTGCATCCGGAATTCGCGTTCCTGCCGCGCAAGTTCAAGATCGCGATCACCGGCGCGGCCGAGGACCGTGCGGCAACCGACTGGCACGACGTCGGGCTGAAGCTCGTGCGCAACGACGCGGGCGAGCTCGGCTTTCGCGTAAGCGCCGGCGGCGGCATGGGCCGCACGCCGCTGATCGCGACGCTGCTGCGCGCGTTCCTGCCGTGGCGGCACGTGATGAACTACATCGAGGCGATCGTCCGCGTCTACAACCGCTACGGACGGCGCGACAACAAGTACAAGGCACGCATCAAGATCCTCGTGAGGAGCGAGGGCCAGCGCTACATCGACGACGTCGAGGAAGAGTTTCGCCAGATCGTCGAGCATGACGGCGGCCCGCACACGATCCCGCAGGCCGAATTCGACCGCATCGCGGCATCGTTCGTGCCGCCGCGCATCGCACCGCGTGCGCTCGACGTGCAGGATGCCGAAGCGCGCATGGCCGCGCACGCCGGTCGCCATCCGGCCTTCGCGCGGTGGCTGGCGCGCAACGTCGCCGCGCACCGCGACCCGGCGCTGAGGATCGTCACGCTGTCGTTCAAGCGCCGCCTGCAGGCGCCCGGCGATGCGTCGCCCGAGCAGCTCGACGCGCTCGCCGAACTCGCCGACCGCTTCTCGGCCGGCGAGGCGCGCGTCACGCATGCGCAGAACGTGGTGCTGCCGTGGGTACACGTCGACGACCTGTTCCTGCTGTGGGAACACGCGCGCGCGATCGGTCTCGCCAGCGCGAACGTCGGACTCCTGACCGACATGATCGCGTGCCCGGGCGGCGATTTCTGCGCGCTCGCGAACGCACGTTCGATTCCGATCGCCGACGCGATCGCCGAACGGTTCCAGGATCTCGACATGCTGCACGACGTCGGCGACATCGACCTGCACATCAGCGGCTGCATCAACTCGTGCGGCCACCATCACAGCGGGCACATCGGCATCCTCGGCGTCGACAAGGACGGCGCCGAGTGGTACCAGGTAACGCTCGGCGGCTCGGACGGTTCGAGCGCGAGCGGCCCCGCGCGGCCGGGCAAGGTGATCGGCCCGTCGTTCTCGGCGGACGAGATCGTCGATGTGGTGGACGCGCTCGTCAACGTCTATCTCGACGCGCGGCTCGACGCCGACGGCCGCGGCGAACGATTCATCGACACGGTGCGCCGCATCGGCGTCGAGCCCTTCAAGGCTGCGGCGAACGACGCACGTCACCAGGCGGAGCACGCATGAACGCGACCGGCCCAAACACCCACGCGCGCATCCGGCTGCTGACACCGGCCGAACACGCCGACGACACGCACTCGCCCGACACCGCGACGCTCACGACCCTGACGATCGGCAACGACGAGGAACTGGCGCCGCTCGCGGAGCGGATCGCGCAGGCCGCGCGCATCGACCTGCACTTCCCGTCCTTCACCGACGGTCGCGCATACAGCCAGGCGTATTTGCTGCGCAAGCGCTTCGGCTTCGCCGGCGACCTGCGCGCGACGGGCGACGTGCTGATCGACCAGTTGCTGCTGATGGAACGCACCGGGTTTTCGAGCGCGGTGCTCGGCGCCGATGCCGATCTCGCGGCCGCGCGCCGGCAGCTCGACCGGTTTCCCGGCTTCTATCAGCGCGACGCGAGAACGGTAGCGTCGCGGCAGGACGCGGCGACGCAGACAGCGCAATGAAAACGGGCGGCCCGCAGGCCGCCCGTCCGATGAACGACAACCGCGCCCGCCGCGAAGCGGGCGCCGGCGTTCAGCGCGCCGCCACCGGCTTGCCGAACGCGCCGAGGATCTTCCTCTCGAGCGCGATGTAGTCGTGGCCGAAGTGATGGTCGCCGCCCGTCTTGATCACGTCGGCGCCGGTATTCGCGAGCGCCGGACACATCGTGTCCTTCTCTTCCGCGCCGTAGAAGCACTGCACGAGCTGCGGCGGCACCTTCGCGATTTCCGGCGCGACCTTCATCGCCTTGTCGCTCGCCGGCATGCCGAGCCAGCCCGTCACGCGGATCTGGAAGTCCGCCGCCGGCGCGAAGCCGAGCAGCGACATCACCGCGACCTTGTCGCGCAGGTCGGCCGGCAGCCGGTTGTATGCGAACGGCATCACGTCCGCGCCGAACGAGTAGCCGACCAGCGCCACGCGGTTCGCATGCCAGCGCGCCATGTACGTGCGCATCACGCGCGCCAGGTCGCGGCTCACCTGCGCGGGCGGCTTCTCGCTCCAGAAATAGCGCAGGCTGTCGATGCCGACGACCGACACGCCGTCGCGCTGCAGCGCCTCGGCGATCGTCTTGTCGAGATCGCGCCAGCCGCCGTCGCCCGAGATCACGATCGCGAGGCGGTCGCTACCGCCCTTGGCCGGCAGCTCGACGAGCGGCAGGTCCGACACGTCGAGCTCGTCGCTGCTGCTGGTGTCGTGCAGGTGCGACGTGACGAGCGACACGAGCTTCGCGGTGTCGCCGGCCGCAGCCGTTTCGACGAAGCCCGGCATCGCGCGGCGCACGATCGTCGGATCGGGCGGGCACGGCTTGAAGCGCGCATCGAGCTTCGCCGCCGGCGCGACCGACACGACGCCGGCGATGGTGTTTTCCGGCGCCATCGACAGGATCTGCTTCGCGATCGCGCCGCCCTGGCCTACGCCCGCGACGATCGGCGTGTAATAGCGCGCCGATTGCGCGAGGCGTTCGAGCTGATGGCTGACCGCCTCGGCGTCGCCGTCGAGGTGGTGACAGGTTTCCTGCTTGGCGGCGAGGTTCGCCGCATAGCGCTCCGAATCCACGCCGACCGTCATCGCGCCCGCTTTCGCGAGCGCATCGGCTGCCTGCTGGTCGGCTTCGCCCCAGCCCCGCTCACGCGAGAACAGCACGACGAAGCCGCGCAGCGGGCCGCCCGGCTTCGTCACGGTCACGGGGCCGTAGCGGCCGCCCGACACGGTTTCCGGTTTCGCCGCCGCCGGCTGCGCCGCGAGCGCGGCGCCGGCCAACATCATTCCCGCACAGGCGAGCGCCGCCTGCGCGATACCCTTCTTCAACATCATGAACGCCGACCTCCAGCCAGCAGGGACAGATCCGCGAGCGTGACGAACACGCCGACCGAGCCCGAGGCCGCGAGATAGCGCGGCTCCCAGTGCGGTTCGAACTTGCTCTTGAATGCACGCAAGCCACGGAAGTTGTAGAAGCGGCCGCCGAAGCGCCAGACCATCAGCCCGAACCGGTGCCACGGCGACGGCATCTTCGCCGCCCCCATCCCCGAGAACGGCGCGATGCCCAGGCTCAGCTTGCGGAATCCCGCTTCCTTCAGATGCAGCGCGAGCTGCGTAAACAGATACTCCATCGCATACGGCGACGCGTCCGGCAGATGACGCATCACGCCGACCGTCGCCTCGGTGTTGAGGTCGGTCGTCATGAACGTGACGAAGGCGATCGGCTTGTCGGCCTGGCGCACGAGCATCACCGATTGCGTCGCGAGATAGCCGTCGTGGAATGCGGCCACCGAGAAACTCTTCTCGCGCGCGTCGCGGCTGTCGAGCCAGCCGTCGGAGATGTCGCGCAGCGACGGCAGCGCGGCCGGCACGTCGCACGGCGCGATCACCTCGACCGTCAGCGCGTCCTTGTCGCCGCGGCGCAGCGCATAGCGCAAGTGCGACCGGTTCGAACCCTTCAGGTCGAACCGGTCGAGCGCGATGTGGGCTTCCTCGCCGAGCTTCATCAGCGTGAGCCCGGCGTCGAGATACAGCGGCAGCGCATTCGCGCGCACCTGGTAGAACGCCGCGCGGCCGCTGTGCGCGTGCGCCAGCGCGATGAACTTGCTGATCAGCGCCGGCCATTCCTCGCGCGGCCCGACCGGGTCGTGCAGCGCGGCCCACGTGCGGCCGTTTTTCGCGTACATCAGGAACGCGCGGCGCGATTCGGAAAACAGGAACGACTTGTCGCCCATCAGCGCGAGGCCCGCATCGCTGCATTCCTGCGCGCGGATGATCTGCTCCGCGTCGACCAGGTCCTGCTCGGCGGGCTTCACGAAACGTCCGGGCGCCGGCCGCAGCAGCTGCCACAACGCGAACATCGCGACGAACACGCCGGCCGCGAGCGTCGCGCGCAATGCGCGCGGCGCGCGTGCGTCGAACGAGAAATGCGACCACAGATCGCGCGTGTAAGGCACGTCGCGGAACGCGAAGCACAGCACCCACACCGCCAGGATCAGCACCATCGTCACCGACACGAACCAGCTCACCGTGAAGCGCTCGGCGAGCAGCGACGAATGCCGGTTGAAGCGGCGGCGGCTGACGAGCAGCAGCACCAGCAGCGTGCCGAGCACGCCGGCCTCGACGAACGCGAGGCCCTTCGCCAGCGACAGCGCGAGGCTCGCGAGCGTCAGCGCGAAGGTCATCCACCATGCGCCGTCGAGCCGGCGCAGCAGCCCGCGCGCGACGAACAGCAGCGCGACGCCCAGCACGCTGCAGATCACCTGCGAGCCTTCGAGCACCCACAACGGGACGATGTTGCGCAGGATCGCGATCCGGTACCAGAACGCAGGCGTCGCGCTCGAAATCACCAGCATGCTGCCGACCGCGAAGGTCACCAGGCTCAGGAACAGCGGTGCCAGCTGCGACACGCGCGCGGCCTGCCGCGACACGAGCCGGCGGCGCAGCGCGCGGCCCTCGAAACCGGCCAGCAGGCCGGCCGACAACACGAGCGGCACGCCGAAGTAGATCGCGCGATAGGCGATCAGCGCGGCGACCATCGCATGCGCGGGCACTTCGCGGCCCAGCGTGAAGACCATCGCCGCTTCGAACACGCCGATCCCGCCCGGCGTATGGCCGATCATCCCGAGCAGCAGCGCGGCCGCGTATACGGTGATGAAGGTCGGGAGACCGACCGGCGCGGCCGGCAGCAGCACCCACAGCGTCAGGCCGGCGGCCACGACGTCGAGCACCGCATAGACGACCTGCGCGACGAGGTCGCGCCGCGCCGGCACATCGAACGAGAGCCACTTGAAGCGCGTGACGACCGGGCGCGCGGTGTTGCCGCACATCATCGTCATCACGGCCAGCACGACGAGCAGCGCGGCGCCGCTCCACGTGAGGACGCCGGGCGCGACATGCAGCATCGCGGCGAGCGTCTGCGGCACGCAGACCATGCCGACCGCCGTCATCAGCACCAGCGCGAGCGCGAGCGTGCCGCTCGTGAATACCGTCATGCGGCCGATCTGCGCGGGCGTGACGCCCGACACGCCGTACACGCGCGCGCGCACGGCGCCGCCCGTCAGTGCGCCGAAGCCGGTCGCGTTACCGAGCGCGGACCCGGCGATCGCGCCGATCCACAACGCGACGCGCGGCACCTTCGCGGCGACATAGCGCAGGCCGACCGCGTCGCGGGCGACAAGCGCGAGATAGCTGACGGCCGTCGCGGCCAGCGACGCGCCCCACTCTTCGGCGGACATGTGACGCAACTCGCGGATCACCGACCGGTAGTCGACGGATTCCGACAGGTGCTGGAAAACCACGATCAGCAGCAGCCCGATGCCGAGCGCGAGCAGCGGCGACAGCACGCGTTCGTTGCGGATCAGCGCCCGGACACGGACGATCACCGCCGCGGCGCGGCCGGGCGAACCAGGGTGGCGGGAAGACATAGGTTGTTCAGTGGTGGTGCATAGCGAGTCGCGGCGCGGGCTGGCCCGGCGGCGACATATCTGGTTGTTCTGCGTGGGCGGTCGGCCGAAGACGGAGGCAGGCGGCGCCTGGATCAGAACTTACGAGTATACGGAATTTATATTACAGAATCTTTCAAGTTCGGATTGTGCGGTTTTGTGGCACGCGAGGCGCATCAATACCGCATCAAAATCGTGGGCTCGACACACGCAAGGTGCGCATGATACCGGGAACCGACGGGGTTTTCTCATCAGATGAATGACTTGTGATGCATTTGGGAGAAATTCTCCGGCCCGGCCGGGCGAGCGAGGGCAAAACCGCGACCGGGCGCGGGTTTCAGCGAATAGGGACGGATCGCCGCGCCGCGCCCTTCGTCACTTCGCCCGCTCGTGCGCCGCGAGCCCGATCGCCTTGTAGTCGTAGGTCGGATAGAACTCCGTCCGGTACGCGCCCCAGGCCGTGTCCTCGAGCACGCGATTGACCTCCCGCACGCGCGACGCCGGCAACCGCAGCACGACGATCTGCCCGATTCCCATCGTCACCGTCCAGCTCACCACCTCGACGCCCGGCGGCGGAAACGCCTTGTAGAACCCCTGTTTCGCGAGCTGCGCGTTCAGCTCGGCGAGCGGGCGCGACTGGTCGTGCTTCAGGAAGACCGTCAAGAGCACCGCGTTGTCGGGCGTCGCGGCGGCCGTGCCGGCCGGTACCGTCGACGTCTGCCCGGCGGCTGGCGCGCCGCAGAGTGCGGCCGCGGCCAGCGATGCGACGATCGCAAGGGTTCGAAGCGGGTGATTCCGGCGTGCCGTCATGACGCGACTCCGTGGCTGCATGGATGACGCCGTCATCATGCGCCGTCCCGCGCGTCGCTGCAGCGTGCGCGCTAGTCGGTGCCGGCCCGTTCGCGCAGCACGTCGATGAACGCGCGCAGCTTGGCCGGCACGTGCTTGCGATTCACGTAATAGAGCCACATCGGCGGCAGCGTCCGGCACGCGCCCGGCAGCACCTCGACGAGCGTGCCGTCGCGCAGGTCCGCGTCGATGCGCTCGCGCATGAACGCGAACGCGATGCCGACGCCCTCGCGCGCGGCATCGATCACCGCATCCGCATCGTTCGTCACGAACACGCCTTCCGGATCGAGATCGACGTCGCGGCGGCCGTCGTGCAGCAGCCACTTGTGCAGGCGCCCGCTCTCCGAAAACCGGAAACGGATGCACGCATGCCGTTCCAGATCGGCGATCGACGCGGGCGTGCCGTGCCGCGCCAGATAGCCGGGCGATGCAACCAGCGCGCAGGTGAGCGCTGGCGCGATGCGCACGCCGATCATGCCGGGCTGGAGCCGGTCGGCAAGACGAATCCCCGCGTCGAAGCCGTCCTTCGCGATATCGACCAGTTCGTTCTCGTAGCGAATTTCGAGCCGGACCTTCGGATAGCGCGCGCGGAACGCGGCAAGAACCGGGGCAATCACGCGTGTGCGCGCCAACGGCAGCGCGGTGACGCGCAACAGCCCGCCGGGCTCGCTGCGCACCCCCTTCAGCGCGTCGCGCGCCTGCATGACCTGCCGGTATGCGGGCTCCGTCTGCTGCAGGTAGTGCTGGCCAGCCTCCGTCAGGCTCACGCCGCGCGTGCTGCGATTGAACAGTTTCACGTTCAGCTCGCCCTCGAGCTGCCCGACCGCGAGACTGACGGCGGCGGGCGTCAGGCCCAGCGCGGCGGCGGCGCGCGTGAAGTTGCCGGCCGTCGCGACACTCATGAAAACGTGCAGCCCGGCCATTGGATCGCGTCTGCTCATCATTAAAAAAACTTGAAACTCCTTCGAGCGGAATACGGATTCACCCATATACCGGAACTGCCTACACTGGCCCGGCCGTCCCTCACAGGAGCATCGAATGGATCCGCACAGCCCCGCACTGCCGCTCGCCGTCGTCCGGCAGACGATCGAATCCGCGCTCGCGCAGGCCGCGTCGCTGCAGGTCGCCGGCGTGTCGATCGCGATCGTCGACGCCGGCGCGAACCTGCTCGCGTTCGTGCGCACCGATGACTGCTTTCTCGGCGCGATCGACCTTGCCCAGCGCAAGGCGCTGACGGCGATCCGCTTCCGCGCATCGACCGCCGCGCTCGGCGCGATGTCCGGCGACGGCCCGCTGCGCGGGATCGAGCACAGCCACGGCGGGCTCGTCACGTTCGGCGGCGGCGAACCGCTCGTCGACGGCAGCGGGCGCTGCGTCGGCGCGATCGGCGTATCGGGCGGCAGCGTCGAGCAGGACGACGCGATCGCCCGGCACTGCCGCGATCGCTTTCACGCAACCTTTCCCACCTCGAGGTAAGCACATGGCACAGAAACGCATCCTCATCACCGGCGCGGGCACCGGCTTCGGCCGCGAAGTCGCGCTGCGGCTCGCGCAACACGGTCACGCGGTCACGGCCGGCGTCCGCACGACCGCCGAGATCGACGCACTGACCGACGCCGCCGCGCAGCGCGGCACCGCGTTGCGCGCGGTGAAACTCGACGTCACGTCGGCCTACGATCGCGCTCGCGCGGCCGAACTCGACATCGACGTGCTCGTGAACAACGCCGGCGTCGGCGAAGCCGGCGCGCTGATCGACCTGCCGGTCGAGATCGTGCGCGAGCTGTTCGACGTCAACGTGTTCGGGCCGCTCGAACTCACGCAGCAGATCGCGCGCGGCATGCTCGCGCGCGGGCACGGCAAGATCGTGTTCGTGTCGTCGATCGCGGGGCTGATCACGGGGCCGTTCACGGGCGCCTACTGCGCATCGAAGCACGCGGTCGAATCGGTCGCCGAGGCGATGCACGCGGAGCTGGCGCCGCACGGCATCCGCGTCGCGGTCGTGAACCCGGGCCCGTACAGCACCGGCTTCAACGACCGGATGATGGAGACGCCGCGGCGCTGGCGCGATCCGGCCGTCCACACCGTGACGCCCGAGCGGCTGACCTTCCCGCTCGAGCAGCACGACCCGGAGGAAATGATCGCGAAGATGGTCGACGTGATCGAAAGCGACGGCGGCGCGTTCCGCAACCTGCTGCCGCAGTCGTCGGAAGCATTCGTGCGCGCCGAGCAGGCGCGCGCGTGGGACCGGCAGCAGTAACGCAGGCCGGCAGCGGCACGCGAGTCACGCCCCCTCCGCCCTCGACGGCCATGCCGGCAGCCCGAACCGCCGGCGGTTTCGGCTTGCCGGCCGCCGTGTCGGGCCGGCAAGCCCGCACGGCCGCGTCAACTCGCGCCGCCTGCGCTCAATACACGTCCCGCATGTAGCGCCGCGCCTTCGAAAGCCGCGCGACGTAGTCGTTCGCGGCTTCGTCCGACATCCCGCCGTGCTCGGCAACGACCGCCTTCAGCGCGGTATCGACGTCCTTGGCCATGCGTGCGGCGTCGCCGCACACGTAGAAGTGCGCGCCCTCCTCCAGCCACTTGTACAGCTCGGCGCCCTGCTCGCGCATGCGGTCCTGCACGTAGATCTTGTCGGCCTGGTCACGCGAGAACGCGAGATCGAGCCGCGTGAGGAAACCGCTGTCGCGCATCGCGCTCAGTTCGTCGCCGTAGTAGAAGTCGGTCTGCGCATGCTGCTCGCCGAAGAACAGCCAGTTGCGGCCGCGCGCGCCGCGCGCCTGCCGCTCGTGCAGGAAGCCGCGGAACGGGGCGACGCCGGTGCCGGGCCCCACCATCACGACGGGCACGTCGCCGTTCACCGGCGGCCGGAAATGCGCGGACTTCTGCACGAACACGGGCACGCGGCCGTCGTCCGCGCGATCGGCGAGGAACGTCGACGCGACGCCTTTGCGCGCGCGCCGGCCGTTGTGATAACGCACGGCCGACACGGTCAGGTGAATCTCGCCCTGGTGCGCGCTCGGGCTCGACGCGATCGAATACAGCCTCGGCTGGAGTCGCTTAAGCATCCCGACCAGCTCCGGACCCGACAAATCTACCGGGAACTCGTGCAGCACGTCCGCGAGTTGTTGCCCCCACAACCATTGCTTCAGGTCGGCCTTGCGATCGTCGCCGAGCAGCGCCTTCAGCGCGCCGTTCGCGCTGCGCGACGCGATGAACGCAAGCGTGTCGGGATGCGGACGAGTGATGTCGAAGTGGCGCGCGAGCGCATCGCCGAGCCGCACGTCGCCGATGCCCGCGACCGACACGGGCGCATCGGCCTTCAGCGCGGTGACGGACAGCAGCTCGTCGACCAGCTCCGGGCAGTTGGTCGGCCACACGCCGAGCGCGTCGCCGGCTTCGTATTCTAGGTTCGCGCCTTCGGTCGACAGCGACACGTAGCGCGTGTCCTTCGCGGCGCCCGGCCGGTTGAGACGCAGGTTCGCGACGAGCTTCGACGGCGCCGGATGCGCCTTGGTCGGCAGCAGCCCCGACGCGCTCACTCCGGCGGACGGCACCGCGTGCAGCGCGGCATCCGCTTCCTTGATCCGGGCAACCACGCGTTCGAGCCACTGGTCCGCATCGCGCTGGAACTCGACGTCGCAATCGACGCGCGCACACAGGCGCGCCGCGCCGAGTTCCGCGAGCCGCGCGTCGAGCCGGCGGCCGTGCCCGCAGAACTGGTCGTAGTTGCGATCGCCGAATGCGAGCACCGCGAAGAGCACGCCGTCGAGACGCGCGGCGCTGCCGGCCTGCAGCGCATCCCAGAACTCGCTGCCGTTGTCGGGCGCGTCGCCGTCTCCGAACGTGCTCGTCATCAGCAGCACGTATTGCGCGCCGGCCAGCGACGCCACCGGATAGTCGGACATGCACGCGGTGCGGATCTCGAACCCGGCATTCATCAGCTGCGTCGCGTAGTCCTCTGTCAGCGACTCGATGTTGCCCGTCTGCGACGCCCACAGCAGCACGACCTTCGGACGCGTGCGCACGATCCGTACGCCGCCCGGCGCGGCGGCCTCCGACGGCAGCGCAGGCGCGGCACCGTCCGATGCGTGGGCAGGCACCGAGCGGCTGAACAGCCCCGCGAGCATGCCCTCGAGCCAGAACCGCACCGGCGGCGCGAGCGGCGCGCCGGCCGGCAGCACCGGCACGCCGCCTTCGCGCCGCCCGGCGCTCGCTTTCAGCCCGCTGACGAGGCCGGCCACGTACAGGCGCTCCGTATCGGAGAGCGGCGGCGGCGCGAGATCGGCCACGCCGAGCGCCGCCGCGAAAGTGTCGAGGTCTGCCATGTCGGATTCCTGTGAAGCCGTGATCTGCGCCGGCGCGGGCGCGGGCCGCGTGTCGGCAGCGGAGGCATCGGGTCGCGCCGTGTCGTCGTCGGCGGACGCGAACGCGTCCGTGTCGACGCGCGTCAGCGCGACCGCGCAATATTTCAGTTCGGGCTGCTGAGATTCCGGGTCGATCGCGTCGTTCGTCACCGCATTGATGCACAGATCGTCACCGTACACGTCGTTCCAGTGCATCGGCGCGAAGCAGTTGCCGCGCCGCACGCGCTCGGTCACGACGGCCGGCAGCACCGCACGGCCGCGCGCCGAGCGAATCTCGACGCTGTCCTTCGTCGCAATGCCGAGCGCGCTCGCATCGTCCGGATGCAGCTCGACGAACGGGCGCGGATTGAGCTTGTTCAGCATCGCGACCTTGCCCGTCTTCGTCATCGTGTGCCACTGATGCTGCAGCCGGCCGGTGTTCAGCACGAGCGGGAACGTGTCGTCGGGCAGTTCGGCCGGCGCGACGTGCGGCCGCGCGAGGAAGCGCGCCTTGCCCGACGCCGTCGGAAACGCAATACGCGGCGCGTCGTGCCCGTCGGCCGCCGAGCGCAGCGTCTGGCTCACGCCGTCGTTCAGGTAGCGGATCGGGTGCCGCTCGCGCGCAGTACCCGGCGCGACCGGCCATTGCACGGGGCCGTCGCGCAGCGCCGCGTGGCTCGCGCCGCGCAGGTCGTAGCCGGTCGCCGGATTCGAAAACCGCACAATCTCGTCGAACACGTCGGCCGCCGACGCATAGTCGAACGCATCGCCGAAGCCCATCGCGCGCGCCACTTCCGCGACGATGCGCCAGTCCGGCAGCGCGTCGCCGGGCGGCGCGATCGCGGCGCGCATCAGCGTCATGTTGCGCTCAGAGTTGACCATCACGCCGTCGCCCTCGGCCCACAGCGCGCCAGGCAGCAGGATGTCCGCGTAGCGGTTGGTCTCGGTGTCGAGGAACGCGTCCTGCGCGATCACGAGCTCCGCGGCTTGCAGCCCCGCGATCACGTTCTGCCGGTTCGGCACGGTCGCGACCGGATTCGTGCAGACGATCCAGCACGCCTTGATGTCGCCTGCAGCCATTTGCTCGAACAGGTCGACCGTGCCGCGGCCGGCGTCCTTGCGCAGCGTGCCGGCCGGCACGCGCCACAGGTTTTCGACGAAGCGCCGGTCGTCGTCGGACAGCACCGAGCGCTGGCCCGGCAGGCCGGGACCCATGTAGCCCATCTCGCGCCCGCCCATCGCGTTCGGCTGGCCGGTCAGCGAGAACGGCCCACTGCCCGGGCGGCAGATCGCGCCGGTCGCGAGATGCAGATTGCAGATGGCGTTGGTGTTCCACACGCCATGCGTGCTCTGGTTGAGCCCCATCGTCCAGCAGCTCATCCATTCCTGTGCGTCGCCGATCCATTGCGCGGCCGTACGGATGTCGGCTTCCGCGAGACCGGTGATTGCCGCGACGCGCTCGGGCGTGTAGTCGGCGAGGAACGCGGGCATCGCGTCCCAGCCTTCGGTGTACGTATCGATGAACGCGGCATCGGTGCGGCCGCTCGCGTGCAGCAGATGCAACAACCCGTTGGTCAGCGCCAGATCGGTGCCGGGCCGGATCTGCAGGAACAGGTCGGCCTTGTCGGCGGTGCCGGTGCGGCGCGGATCGACGACGATAAGCTTCGCGCCGGCCTTCACGCGATCCATCATGCGCAGGAACAGGATCGGGTGGCAGTCGGCCATGTTCGCGCCGATCACGAAGAACAGGTTCGCGCGATCGAAATCCTGGTACGACCCGGGCGGGCCGTCCGCACCGAGCGACTGCTTGTAGCCCGTGCTCGCGCTCGCCATGCACAGGCGCGAATTCGACTCGATGTTGTTGGTGCCGACGAAGCCCTTCGCGAGCTTGTTCACGAGGTATTGCGCCTCGATCGACATCTGCCCCGACACGTAGAACGACAACGCATCGGGCCCGTGCGCGTCGAGCACCGCGCGCAGCCGCCGCGCGGTCTCGACGATCGCATCGCGGGCCGGCAGCGGCACGAGGTCGTCCTCGCGCGCGCGCCGCACGAACGCGCGGTCGAGCCGCCCGGAACGGCGCAACGCGACGTGCGCCGACGAGCCCTTCGTGCACAGCCGCCCGAAGTTGGTCGGATGATCGGAGTCGCCGGACACCTTGACGACTTCGTCATCCTCGACGTGCAGCACCATTCCGCAGCCGACGCCGCAGTACGGGCACACGCTCTTGACGGGGGTGGCGGTCATGCGTGCTCCGTCGGCGCTCAGGCGGCGATCCACACGAAACCGTCCTCGACCCGCGACGGATACGCGTTCACCGATTTCTCGGGGGATTCAAGGCATTCGCCGGTCCGCAGGTCGAAATGCTGCTTGTACAGCGGCGACGCGACGACCACGCGCTCGCCGAGGCTGCCGATCAGGCCGCGCGACATCACGGCCGCCCGCGACACCGGATCGACGTTGTCGATCGCGAACACGCCGCCTTCCTCGGCATGCGCGACATGAAACACCGCGACCTGCTCGCCGTTGACGAGCGCGCACACGCCGGTGTTCGGCACGATGTCGTCGAGCGGGCACACGCGGGTCCAGGACAGGGGAAGACGATCGTTCATGATGGACTCCTTGAAAAAGACGCTGCTGTCGGTCACCGTCAGACGGTTGCTGGTTCGGCGACGACGGGAATCGCAACGGGCTTGCCGCCCGCGCGCTCGTCGGGCGTGGCGGGACGGATCTGGCCGCGCGTTTCGACGAACGCGATGGTCGCGTCCGGCGCGTCGCTGTTCACGAAATGGCGGAATCGCTTGCGCGTTTCCGGATCGGTGACGGCCTTCTTCCACTCGCATTCGTAGGTGTCGACCACGTGCTGCATGTCGGCCTCGAGTTCGGCCGCGATCCCGAGCTTGTCGTGCACGACGACGTCGGTCAGGTAGTCGAGCCCGCCTTCGAGGTTGTCGCGCCACACGCTGGTGCGCTGCAGCCGGTCGGCGGTGCGCACGTAGAACATCAGGAAGCGGTCGATGTAGCGGATCAGCGTGGCGCGGTCGAGATCGGACGCGAGCAGTTCCGCATGACGCGGCTTCATCCCGCCGTTGCCGCACACGTACAGGTTCCAGCCCTTCTCGGTCGCGATGATGCCGATGTCCTTGCCCTGCGCTTCCGCGCATTCGCGCGTGCATCCCGACACGCCGAACTTGATCTTGTGCGGTGCGCGCAAACCCTTGTAGCGGTTCTCGATGTCGATCGCGAGGCCGACCGAATCGTCGACGCCGTACCGGCACCACGTCGAACCGACGCACGACTTCACGGTGCGTACCGACTTGCCGTACGCATGCCCCGATTCGAAGCCGGCCGCGATCAGCTCTTCCCAGATCGACGGCAGCTGTTCGACGCGCGCGCCGAACAGGTCGACGCGCTGGCCGCCCGTGATCTTCGTGTAGAGCCCGTACTTCTTCGCGACCTGGCCGACCGCGATCAGCCCTTCCGGCGTCACCTCGCCGCCCGGCATGCGCGGCACGACCGAGTACGTGCCGTCGCGCTGGATGTTGGCGAGGTAGTAGTCGTTCGAATCCTGCAGCCCCGCATGCTCCTTTTTCAGCACGAACTCGTTGAAGCACGACGCGAGGATGCCCGCCACGGCCGGCTTGCACACGTCGCAGCCGAGCCCGTGGCCGTGCTTCGCGAGCAATTCGTCGAACGTCGTGATGCGCTCGACGCGGATCAGGTGGAACAATTCCTGGCGCGAATGCGGGAAGTGCTCGCACAGATGGTTGTTGACCGCGAGACCCTGCTTCTTCATCTCGGCCTTCATGATCTGCGTGACGAGCGGCACGCAGCCGCCGCATGACGTGCCCGCGCCCGTGCACGACTTCAGTGCGCCGAGGCTCGTCGCGCCATCCGCCACCGCCGCGCAGATCTGCGACTTCGACACGTTGTTGCACGAGCAGATTTGCGCGCCTTCCGGCAGCGCGTCGACGCCGATCGCCGGCTTCGCCGCGCCGTCCGACGACGGCAGGATCAGGAATTCCGGCGACTCGGGCAACTCGATGCGATTCAGCATCATCTGCAGCAGCGTGCCGTATTCGGCCGCATCGCCGACCATCACCGCGCCGTGCAGGAACTTGCCGCAGTCCGACACCACCAGTTTCTTGTAGACCTGGCGGCGTTCGTCCGCGTACTGGTAGGTGCGGCTTCCGGCCGTCGCGCCGTGCGCGTCGCCGATGCTCGCGACGTCGACGCCCATCAGCTTCAGCTTGGTGCTCATGTCGGCACCGGCGAACGCGGCTTCGGCCGCTTCTTCCCGGTCGCCGCCGAGCTGCTTCGCGACCACGCGCGCCATGTCGTAGCCCGGTGCGACGAGCCCGTACACCATCCCGTTCCATGCCGCGCATTCGCCGATCGCGTAGATGTCGGCATCGCTCGTGCGGCACGCGTCGTCGATCGCGACGCCGCCGCGCGGGCCGATTTCCAGACCGCACGCACGCGCCAGTTCGTCGCGTGCACGGATGCCGGCCGAGAACACGATCATGTCGGCGTCGAGATGCGAACCGTCGGCGAACGCCATCCGGTGCGTGCCTTCGTCGCCGTCGACGATCTCGAGCGTGTTCTTGCCCGTATGCACGGTCACGCCGAGCGCCTCGATCTTCGCACGCAGCATCCGGCCGCCGCCGTCGTCGACCTGCACCGCCATCAGCCGCGGCGCGAATTCGACGACGTGCGTGTCGAGCCCCATGTCGCGCAACGCCTTCGCGCATTCGAGGCCGAGCAGCCCGCCGCCGATCACCACGCCGCGCTTCGCGTGCGTGCCGCACGCCTGCATCGCTTCGAGATCCTCGATCGTTCGGTACACGAAGCAACCGGCGCGATCGCGGCCCGGCACTGGCGGCACGAACGGACGCGAGCCCGTCGCGAGCACCAGCTTGTCGTACGCGAGCGTTTCGCCGGACGCGAGCGTGACCGTGTGCGCGGCACGGTCGATCGACGCGACCCGGGCGTTCAGGCGCAGGTCGAACTGCGGATGACGCTCGAAGAAGCCGGGTTCCACGAGCGACAGATCGTCCGCCGATTTGCCCGCGAAGAATTCCGACAGGTGCACGCGGTCGTACGCCGGGCGCGGCTCCTCGCCGAGCACCGTGACTTGCAGCGTGCCCGCCGCGCCGGCTTGCGCGGCGACGCATTCGAGGAGCTTGTGGCCGACCATCCCGTGGCCGATGACGATGAGTTTCATGATGACGTGTCCTTCGTTCGATCAGTTCGCGACGCTGGCAGCGGCCAGCGCGCGATCGCGCAGCTCGGCCTCGCGTGCCTTGTGTTCTTCGCTGAAGCGCACGGCCATCGCGCACAATGCGGTCGCGGTGACGGCGAGCCCGAGCAGGCTCAGCGTGTGCTGCACGTCGCCGACGCCCTTCAGCAGGAACGCCGCGGCCACCGCGCCGACGTTGCCGCCCGCGCCGACGATCCCCGCGACGCCGCCGAGCGCCTTGCGGTCGATGAACGGCACGAGCGCATAGGTCGCGCCGCAGGCCATGTGCGTGAAAAGGCCGAAGGTCAGCATCGCGACGAGCGCCATGCCGATGCCTTGCGCATGCGAGAACCAGATCAGCCCGAGCCCTTCGCCGACGATCAGCGCGCACAGCAGCGCCGCGCGCACGTCGAGGCTGCGGCGCGCGGCGATCTTGTCCGACAGCCAGCCGCCGAGCGCGCGGGCGAACAGCGCGAGCAGCCCGAACATCCCGACCGCGAAGCCGGCGTCCTTCAGCGACAGCTTGAAGTGATCGACGTAGTACAGCGCCGCGATGTTGTGGATGAACACCTCGACGCCGAAGCACGCGCCGTACGTGACGAACAGCATCCACACGCGATAGTTGCCGCATGCGGCGAAGAAGCTCGCCCAGCCGCCCTTCTTGCCGCTGTCGACCGTCACGCCCTGCTTGCGCAGCGCGACGAAATCGCCTTGCGGGCAATCCTGCGTGAAGCGCCAGTACGCCCAGGCCATCGCGAGCATCGCGACGCCCGGCACGACGAGCGCGACGCGCCACGACGCGTCGTCGCCGAAGCCGAGCATCAGGCCGGCGGCGACGAGCAGCGGCATCATTGCCTGCGTCGCGCCCGCGCCGGCGTTGCCCCAGCCGGCCGTCGTCGCGTTCGCGGTGCCGACCACGTTCGGCGCGAACATCACCGACGTGTGGTACTGCGTGATCACGAAGCCCGCGCCGATCGCGCCGATGCCGAGCCGGCAGATCAGGAACGTCAGGTAGTCGTGCGAGAACGACACCGCGAACACGGGAATCGCGCCGAGCACGAGCAGCCCGACATACACGCGGCGCGGGCCGAAGCGGTCGCACAGCGGGCCGACCAGCAGCCGCACGGCGATCGTCGCGGCCACCGCGGCGATGTTGATGTTCGCGACCTGTGCCGCGGTGAGGTGAAATTCGCGCGCAATCAGCGGCATCAGCGGCGCACACGCGAACCACGCGAAGAAGCATACGAAGAACGCCATCCACGTCATGTGGAACGCGCGCATCGGCGCGGTGCGGAAGCTGAAGAGATCGATACGGGTAGCTTTGTCGGTCATGTCATCCGCCAAACGAAAAACGGCGTCCTGCACACCCGGTCTCGTCGAGACCCGATGTGTAGGACGCCGTTGCCCATGAAGCCCGTTTCCGGGCGCGTCGGTAATCGGTACTGCGGACGAATCGCCGTTGATCCGCCCGGACGAGCTTACGCAAACGCCATGCCATGTCGGCCCGAATCGCACCGGCGGCCCCGTCGCACAAGGCGTGCGGGCCGCCGGACGCGTGGCGGCGGTGCGCGGCGCGCGATGCGTCGCGATGCAGCCAGGCACAGATGTGGTGCGCTGCAGCACTGTCGCCGTGCGACATCGCGGTGCGCGATGACGGGGCGCGATGCACGCCGATGCGGCATCGCGTGCGCCGCGTCCCCGCGGCCGCATGTGTGCCGGCCTCCGTCGCGCGGGGCGTCGCGCCGCGCATGTCGCCACGCTCGCTCAGGTTGGCCCGGATATTGCTGAATTCCGTCCACACACCGGCAACGGCGCCGGTGGGCAGTCCCCGCAAGTCGGCCCGCCATCGCAGGCGGGCGCAGCAGATCAGGACAACGACGTCCCCCCGTGCGCGGCACGGCCGGATGCCATGGTCGCTTCGACCGCCCGCCGCCGCCGCAAGCAACAACGCGTTATCGACAGCCGCTCGCACGCACGCGGCAATGGAACACGACATGACGACTGGAAAAGTCACGCTGCTGGGCGCCGGCCCCGGCGATCCCGATCTCCTCACGCTGAAGGCCGTGAAAGCGCTGGCGGCCGCCGACGTGCTGCTACTCGACGATCTCGTCGCGCCCGGCATCGTCGAACTCGCGCCGCACGCGCGCGTGATCCGCGTCGGCAAGCGCGGCGGCTGCCGCTCCACGCCGCAGGCATTCATCGAGAAACTGATGCGCCGCCATGCGCTGCGCGGCGCGCACGTCGTGCGCGTCAAGGGCGGCGACGCGCTGCTGTTCGGCCGCGCCGGCGAGGAACTCGCGACGCTGCGCGCCGCCGGGATTCCGGTGGACATCGTCAACGGCATCTCGTCAGGCTTCGCGGCCGCCGCGAGCCTCGGCGTCTCGCTCACGCACCGCGAGCACTGCCAGGGCGTCACGTTCGTCACCGCACACCGCCAGGACCACGGCGAACCCGACTGGGCGACGCTCGCGGCGACCGGCACCACGCTCGCGATCTACATGGGCATGAGCCGCGTCGACAGCATCGCGGCGGGCCTGCTCGCCGCCTTGCCCGCGTCGACGCCGGCCGCCGCCGTGCAATGGGCCGGCACGTCGCACGAGCGCCGCTGGACCGGCACGCTCGGCGGCCTCGCGCGCGGCGTCGCGGCAGCCGGACTCGGCAGCCCGGCCGTGATGCTCGTCGGCGCGGCGATCAGCGAAGCCGCCGTGCACTGCACCGATGCCGCCGGCGAGGCAATCCTGTCTCGAGCGGCGTAGCATGGGTCATGTCACGCGGCACCGTCCGCATACCCGTTCCGCTCACCGCGGCCGCGTCCGCGGCGGCCGCCGGGGATGCATGCGCGAGGTTCCGAGCACATCGGCTTCCGTCCGCACCCCGCAACCGCCGTTCAACCGTTGCACCGACGCTCGTCCGTCCTCGTTCGCGTCATGAGTTCGTCCGTCCCGCCCGCACGCCTGCGCGTGCTGCTCGTCACCGACACCGACAAGCCGATCGGCGAACTCGGCGACGCGCTCGCGCGCCTCGGCTACGAGATGCTCAACGACGTCGCGACGCCCGCGCGCCTGCCCGCCGCCGTCGAGGAGCAGCGTCCCGACGTCGTGATCATCGATACCGATTCGCCGTCGCGCGACACGCTCGAGCAACTCGCCGTGATGCACGCGACCGCACCGCGCCCCGTGCTGATGTTCAGCCACGATGCCGACCAGGCGCTGATTCACGCGGCGGTCGGCGCCGGCGTCAGCGCGTATCTCGTCGAAGGCTTGTCGGCCGAGCGCCTCGCGCCGATCCTCGAAGTCGCGCTCGCGCGCTTCTCGCACGACGATGCATTGCGCCGCCGGCTCGCCGACGTCGAGCGCGAGCTCGCCGAACGCAAGCTGATCGATCGCGCGAAGCGCCTGCTGATGGATCAGCGCAGGCTGTCCGAGCACGATGCGTATGCGTTGCTGCGCAAGCGTGCGATGGATCAGGGCCAGCGCATCGTCGACGTCGCGCGCCAACTGCTCGATGCGACCCACCCGTCATGAATGCCATGAAACCTTCGCCTCCCGCCGCGCCGGAACGCGCGCATCTTCGTCTCGGGTTCGTCGCGCTCAGCGACGCCGCCCCGCTGATCGTCGCGCAGCACCTGAATCTCGGCGCGCGCCACGGCCTGACGCTGGAGCTGTGCCGCCAGCCCTCCTGGGCCGCCGTGCGCGACAAGCTGCTGACCGGCGAACTCGACGCCGCCCACGCGCTGTACGGGCTCGTGTGCGGGCTGCAGGTCGGCATCGGCGGCCCGCAGGCCGACATGGCCGCATTGATGGTGCTGAACCGCAACGGCCAGGCGATCACGTTCGCCCGCGGCCTCGCCGACGCGTACCGCGCAAGCGGCGACGTCCGCGCGGCGCTCGCGACGCTCGGCCGCAAGCCGCTGCTCGCGCAGACCTTCCCGACCGGTACCCATGCGATGTGGCTGAACCACTGGCTCGCGTCGCACGGCGTCGATCCGCTGCGCGACGTGCGCAGCGTCGTGATCCCGCCGCCCGAGATGGTCGCGGCGCTCGCGAGCGGCGAGCTCGACGGCTTCTGCGCGGGCGAGCCGTGGCACGCCGTGGCCGAAGCCTGCGGCGCGGGCCGGACCGTCGCCGTCACCAGCGAGATCTGGCCCGATCATCCGGAGAAAGTGCTCGCGGCCCGGCGCGATTTCGTCGCGCTGTATCCGGCCACCGCGCGTGCGCTGATCCGCACGCTCGTCGATGCGTGCGCGTGGCTCGACAACCCCGCGCACCGGCGCGACGCGGCCGACTGGCTCGCGTCTCCCGACGCGCTCGGCGTGCCGGCCCGGCTGATCGCGCCGCGCCTGCTCGGCGACTACGGCGCGGGGCCGTTCGCGCAGCCGCCGCTGCCGATCCGCTTCCACGACGGCGGCGCCGTGAACCGGCCGGATCCGCAGGAAGGCCGCTGGTTCCTGCTGCAATACCGGCGCTGGGGCATGCTCGACGGCACGCACGACGACGCGGCGATCGCTGCGGCAATCGCGCAGACGGCGTTGTATGATGCTGCGGTCGCCGAGGGCGATGCGGCGGACAGGTGATCCCGACACGGGCTGCCGGAGCCACCGCGCAGCGCCATGCCGTGCCCTGCGGAACGCCTGACGCGATGCGCCGGTCCGCCGCGCCGCATGGACACCCGCGTTCGTGCCGCCACTCCGTCCCCGTTCAGAATCGATGCCGAAACGAACGCGCACGCCGCTCGACGTGCTGCTCACCGAAATCCGCGCGTGCCGCGCCTGCGAAGCCGACCTCCCGCTCGGCCCGCGCCCCGTCGTGCGCGCCCATCGCGACGCCCGCATCCTGATCGTCGGGCAGGCGCCCGGCGCCCGCGTCCACGCGAGCGGCATCCCGTGGGACGATGCGAGCGGCAAGCGGCTGCGTGACTGGCTCGGCGTCGACCCCGACACGTTCTACGACGAGACACGCTTCGCGATCGTGCCGATGGGCTTCTGCTACCCGGGCCGCGGTGCGAGCGGCGACAACCCGCCGCGCCCCGAATGCGCGCGACTGTGGCTCGACCGGCTGCTCGCCGGATTGCCGTCGATCCGGCTGACGCTGCTGGTCGGCCAGTACGCGCAGCGGCATTTCCTGCGCGACACACGCAAGGCGACGCTGACCGACACCGTGCACGCGTGGCGCGACTACGGCCCCGGCGTGCTGCCGCTGCCGCATCCGTCGCCGCGCAATCAGGCGTGGTTCAAACATCATCCGTGGTTCGACGCCGAGATCGTGCCCGAACTGCGCCGGCGCATCGCGCCGCTGATCGCCGGCTGACACAAGCCGGCCGTGCCCCGCTTCCTACCGAAATGAATCAGAACGACATCGATTTTTCATGCACCGGCTGCGGCCGTTGCTGCCACGACCTGCGCATTCCGCTGACCGTCGCCGAGGCCACTGCCTGGCTGCGGCGCGGCGGCCACGTGGAACTGTTGTGCGACGCCATGCCCTGGCCCGTCGAACCGGCCGCCGACGACGCGTTCGCCGCGTACAAGCGCGCCCGTTCGTCGCCCGCGCTCAGCGGTACGCTGCCGGTACGCGTCACGACCCTGCTCACCGCGTCCCATGCCGGGCCATGCCCGAACCTGCTCGACGATTTGCGCTGCGGCATCTACGAAGAACGGCCGCTGGTGTGCCGGATCTACCCGGCCGAGGTCAATCCGTTCGTGCCGCTGGTGCCGGACGGCAAGCAGTGCCCGTCCGATGCGTGGCAGCACGCGCCGCTCACCCGCGGCGGCACGATCGTCGACGCGCTCACGCGCGAGAACATCGTGCGCGCGCGGGAAGCAAGCGCGGCCGAGGCGCCGCTGCGCGCGCGCCTGTGCGCAGCGCTCGGCATCGATACGGCAGCCGTCGCGAACGAAGGCTTCGCGATTCATGCGCCGCCCGCCGACCTGCTGCTGGCCGCGCTGCGCGTGCTCGACGATGCGCGCGCGACGGCCGCCGCCGAGGCTGCCCCGACGGCATGGACGCTGCTCACGAATCGCAGCGCGACGGCCGACACGCTCCGCTCGGTCGGCGCATCCAGCCGGCTTGCCGCATCCGACGAGGCCGGCGCGCGCTGCCGCTACCTGGGCTTTCATCCGGCCGCCTGATTGGCTCGTCGCCGGGCGGGTGCGCGCCGCCCGGCCGGCCGGTGCGGATCGCGCCCGCGGATTCCGGCCGCGCCCGGTTCGCTGTACCATCGCCGCTCAACCGCGTCACGAACAGCAGAATCCTTCATGCCCTCCACCGCCCCGCCGCGCCTGTACGGGATGCCCGAACGCAGCGACCGGCTCGATTTCTACATCCGCGACCAGGCGTCGCGCCAGGCGATCACCGAGCCGCATCGGCACGCGTATTTCCAGATCCAGTTCAACCTCGGCGGCGACACCGAACAGCGGATCGGCGGCGTCACGCGGCCGTTTCCGCGCGGCGCGCTCGCGTTCGTGCTGCCGCACCGCGAGCACCTGATTCCGCATCCGGAAGGTGCGCACTTCATCGTGATCAACTTCAGCCAGGCGTTCCTGCGCGCCGATCTCGACGTCGATCCGCTCGATCTCGAGGACGTGCCCGCGCACCGCTTTCCCGAGCTGACGCCGTTCCGCTTCCAGGAACATCTCGACTTCATCCTGACCGGCGACGCCTTCGACGAGGCGCGCCGCCTCGCGCTGTGCATGCTCGATGCCGACCGCGTGCGCACCTTCGGCTCGACCACGTTGCTGCGCGGCTACTTGCTGCAGCTGATCGGACTCGTCTGCACGCAGTACGCGGGGGCGCTCGACAAGCTCGCGCAGCGCGGCGCCCAGCGCGCGGGCCGGCGCGACGCGCTCGCGCGCGTGCTGCGCCACGTGCGCGCGAACCTGACCCGCGAGGACCTGACGCTCGCGGCCACCGCCGAGGCCGCCTTCCTGTCGCCGAACTACCTCGCGCACCTGGTGCGCAAGGAAACCGGCAGCACCTTCACCGATCTCGTGACCGAGCGCCGGATCGCGCTCGCGCAATCGCTGCTCGCGCATACGAGCCGGCGCATCGCCGACATCGCGCGTTCCGTCGGTTTCCGTGACGAAGGGTATTTCGCGCGGCGCTTCCGCGCGCGGGTCGGCGTGTCGCCGAAGGCGTACCGCGACGCGAACGCCGCGCTGCCGGCCGCCGACGACGCGCCAGTGGCCGGCGACGCGTAGATTTGTCCGGTTAAAGCGCAGTTGCGTCGCATCCGGGCGCGCATGCGTCGGGTATCGTTCCATGCATGCCGGCCCGTGGTGGATTGCGCGGGCGACGGCATCCGTCTTTCCATCGAACGAGGCCATCCGATGTCCGCATACGTCATCGACGCTTCCGAGCGTCCTTCCGTCGAAGTCGAACAGTCGTCCGCGCGCTTTCCGGTGCGCCGCGTGTTCTGTGTCGGCCGCAACTACGCCGACCACGCGCGCGAAATGGGCGCCGATCCCGATCGCGAACCGCCGTTCTTCTTCACGAAACCGGCCGACGCGATCGTCCCGGCCGCCGGCACCGTCCCGTATCCGCCGCTGACCGGCGACCTCCATCACGAAATCGAGCTGGTCGTCGCGATCGGCAAGGACGGCCGGTCGATCGACCCGGCCGAAGCGCTGTCGCATGTGTGGGGTTACGGCGTCGGCGTCGACCTCACGCGCCGCGACCTGCAGGCCGAGGCAAAGAAGCTGAGCCGGCCGTGGGACTGGGCGAAGGGCTTCGATGCGTCCGGCCCCGTGACCGCGCTGCGCGCGGCGACCGCGACCGGCCATCCGGCCAGCGGCCGGATTTGGCTCGCGGTCAACGGCGAAACGCGCCAGCAAGGCGATCTCGCCGACATGATCTGGGCCGTGCCGGACGTGATCGCGTACGTGTCGCGCTCGGTCGAACTGAAGGCCGGCGACCTGATCTTCACCGGCACGCCGGCCGGCGTCGGCGCGCTGCAGCCGGGCGACCGCGTGACGGGTGGCGTCGACGGCGTCGCGACGTTCGAGTTCGTGATGGGGGCGAAGCCGTAACGCAGCGTACGGGGGCATGTGACGTGGCGTTCGTCCGACGGCCGTCGCGTCGTGTCGCTCCTTGCCGATCCGGGTGGCGATTGCGTCGTGCCGGATCGGCATGCCGTTCGTGTCACATCGATCACGCGCCCCGTTCGCGTACTTCGAAGATTCGTATGCACACCGCGGCCGCCAGCGCGATCGCCGCGGACAGCAGCATCATGACCAGCGGCGCATGACCGGCGTTGCCGACGGTCAGCACAGCGCCCGTCAGCGACGATAGCGCCGCCCCGCCCGCGATCGTCATCGCCCCGGCCAGCCCCGATGCGCTACCGGCCAGTTCCGGCCGCACCGACATGGCACCCGCATGCGCGCCCGGATTCGACAGCCCGTTGCCGATGCCGATCAACACGCACGGCCCGAACCATGCGATCGCGTGCGTCGCCCCTCCGAAAAACAGCGCGATCCCGATCGCCGGTCCCATGCACGCGACCATGCGCCCACACAGAATCGTCGTGGCGAGCGGATAGCGATGCGCGTGACGCGCTGCCAGAAAACTGCCACACACGAAGCCGGCCGTGATCGCCCCCATGTAGAGGCCGATTTCCGCCGGCGGGATGCGGAACACGGCCTGCGCGGCGAGCGGCGCGCCGGCCAGGAACGCGTAGAACGCGCCGGTCGAAAACGCCATGCAAAGCGCATAGGCCCAGAAGCGGCACGCCCGGAGCAGCGCGGGATATGCGCGAAGCTGCTGGGCAAGCGTCGCGGCGCGCATCGTATGCGTCTCCGCGAGATCGAACGCGCACCAGCCGAGCAGCACGATACCGCCCGCACCGAGCAGCCAGAAGCTCGCGCGCCAGCCGACCGTCTGATCGAGCACGCCGCCGAGCGTCGGTCCGATCATCGGCGCGAACGCGGCCGCCATCGCGGCATAGCCGATCCGGCTCGCCGCGCGCGCGCCGCCGGCGGTATCGCGCAGCGTCGCCATCGACACCGGATAGACCGACGTGATCGCCGCCTGCATCAACCGGCACGCGAGGAACGCACGGATGTCGGTCGCCATCGCGCAGCCCAGCGACCCGAGCGTGAAGACGCCGAGGCTCGTCAGCATGATCGGCCGCCGCCCGAATCGGTCCGACAGCGGCCCCATCACGAACTCGAGCGAAGCGGCGACTGCTGCGTAGCCGCCGAGAGACAGTGCGACGAGTGCGTAGTCGGCGCGCAGGTCAAGCGCAATCGCGGGCAGTGACGGCAGGAACAGGCTCAACGGCAGCACCGAGAACGCGCATAGCAGGATCAGCGTTGCGGGTCGCGGAGTAGTCCGTTCGAAAGCGATCGGCGGGGGCGGTTGCAAGCGGTCAGCCTCCGGGCGCGTGCGCAGTGCAAAAGGAAGGTTCTTAGTGGATTTACATGGGTGTCGCTTGTCGACCCTGAGCGGACGATGAGTGTGTTCTACAACGGACATTCAAGGGTGGCCGGTGCCCGTGCCGCAACAATGCGCGCCGGGCGCCAGTGTTCAGGGACGCTGTTCTATCTCGCGTGTGAGCGCTTCATTTTTTCTTGCGACCCACAGGAAAAGAAGTCCAAGAGCCCCAAACCTCCTTTGACAAAACCACATTTTCTGACCAATCAGATTGATTTTAATTAAAGTAAATTAGACAATTTAATTTTTTAATTAAATTTCAAGGTATTGTGTGAGAGATAGCGAAGATCGGAATTCTCCCATTTTTTTCGGCCTTCCTGATTGGCTATATCACCTGACGGTCGCTGTCGCATTGTTGCTGACTGCGTTTGATGCGCGTGCAGATACCTGCTTCACGCTTTACGCACAATCAGGAGCCAGACCAGGAACGAAGACCTGTGAACTCGATGTGGTCAGCGGCACTCCTGGCGGAATGGCCAACTACGCATGTATCAACGATCTCGCGCGGATTCAGCAATGGTGCAACGCAATTGAATCTGATCCCGAGCCTGAAAATAATTGTCCGGTAGCCGACCCGGTGTTCCCCGGGAGTGGAGCAGTCACGCTTAGTGCGACCGACTTCGCTAGCGGTGACGATGTACCACTGCTGTTTACGCGGACCTATCGATCCAAGCCCCTAGCGAAAAATCTGAATGCGATGGGGACAGCATGGCTCCATAACTGGCAACGTCATTTGGTGGTGGCGAGTGCCAATATTGGCAATTCATCAAAGATACTAGCGTATCGCGAAAACGGCGAACCCGTCACGTTTAACTGGACGGGGGATGATTGGCGCACTAAGAGCTTTACCGGTTTAACACTAGAGAAGAGCGACTCCGGCTGGACACTTACCAATCAGATTAATGATCGGACTGAATCCTATTCAGCTGAGGGTGTTTTGTTGTCGGAAACGACGAGATCGGGTTTTGCTCGAACATTGACGTATGACAGTACTGGCCTGCTAACCACAATCACTCAGCACGCTGCAGGGACAAGCTCATACTACGATTTGTCACTTCGCTTGGACTACGATGGTCAGCGTCGTCTTTTACGCCTTAATGATCCTATGGCGGGCATGACGCAGTATGGATACGACGCGAATAGCAATCTCGTTTCCGTTACTTGGCCTGATGGTAATACTCGCAGGTACATGTACGATGACCCTCGATTCAAGAACGCTTTGACAGGTGAAATCGATGAAGCGGGAGCGCGAATCGCGACGTGGGAATATGACGCATTGGGGCGAGCTTCAACAGTTAGTCACCCGGATACAACGCGCAACGTGCGGCTGGTGTATGGCCATGGTTCTACCTCCGTCACGGATAGCCGAGGCACGACGACACTGAATTTTTCGTCAATTGGCGGAAAGCTGCGCGAAACCGGAAGTAACTCCGTCGGCGGTAGTGGGAATTTGAAATGGGATGAGTCCGGGCGGCTACTGAAGCGCAGTTACGCGAGCGGTAACGTCATCGAATACAATTATGACGATTTTGGCCGCCCCGTTCGAATGGCTGTTCGCAATACTACTGGCACGGCAGTTACCTCGATACGCTATACCGACGCAATCAGTCTGCACCCTTCGATGATCGCATCGCCACGCATGCTATTGAGTCTCGTCTACGATCGGCGTGGCAACGTAACCGGAATCAGCGAAACGCCAACGACTGATATTAGCGGTGAAAATGGATTCAACGCGTTGAAAGGCGAAGGTGTATCCCGCGCCTATGGGAGGGCGTATGATCAATTCAATCGTCTAATTTCGGCTCGCGTTTATGAAGATGGTCGCGAGACGGGGGCGTTTAATTTTGAATACCATTACGATGGCAATATTTTTTCGGTCAAACGCCTTGGCGAAAATGGTGCTGCATCGCGTCTGATAGGTAGACGCGACAACATCCATCGCATTGACAGTGGGATTAATCAGAACCGACTTTTTACCGTGGGATATGACCAGCGCGGACGTCCGAACACTCTCTCGATAATAGAAGAGGCTTCTCCCATAAATGGCGGGGTAAAGCGAAGTGTGATATTGAGGTACCAGTATTCGCCTGACGGACAGATCGTTTCGCGTACCGGAAAGCTATATTCAACGACCCTAGGTCATTCCCGGCCGTTAAGTAGCGATGAGATGGATCGATGGGTCGCCAGTCTTGAGGCCAACGATCCTTCGATTAGCCCTTCTATAGTCGATTTGCGGCGTGGTCCGGCGCCATTTGAATCCGCGCCCGATGCCATTAAGCCGATTTGTGTCGAGTGCTTCCTCAATCCTGCGCTGTCTTGGGGATGGGCGGCGGCGTCGAACCAAGACGATCCATTTGCGATCGTCGGACTGGCCGGCGCAATCCGTGGTGCGTTGCAAGGGATTGCGCAGCAGTGCAGCCCGACACAGCTGACCAATGATCAGCTGATTGCAGCGGCAACTCGACCGTATAATCACACGGGGCTTTCTGAGTTGAGCCGGGCATTTGATAAACACTTGATGGGAAACAGGGAGGCGAGCTATTATCCAAAATTGACAGGCGGCATTCCTGAAAAAAATGCTTTCACTGAAAAGTGGGCAAGAAACCTATTGGAGAATCCCGCGACAGTACGAACGCCGCTGAGTCGTGGTGGCGTCGAATTTCGGGCACCGGACGGTACTGGCATTCGATTTAACAGTGATGGAACATTTTCTGGTGTACTAGACGCAAAGAGGCCGCGATGAAGACAATAATCGTTGAAAACTATTCGATCGACTGGTCCTCCAGTCCAATCGAGTATGATTATTTAACGCTGGAAATTCGACTTGGCGTTGATCCAGTCGTTGTTGTTAATCGAGAGCGCGGGTTGGACAATCTTGAAGTCGAACTCTTTGGTCCAATTCCGGGCGGTACAATGTGCTACAAACTTCCGTTGGACCGTTTGATTGATGCTTTGATTGAGTGCCGAGCTTCAATGAAGCAGGCCAAATGGAGCGACATGCCAAGTGATGATTCCGACAATTGATATGACTGATTTATCGCGAGAATGTGGGCGCGAGTTCGGCGCGCTACTCCCCCGCTATTGGTTATTCAATCCTGCGTGCGCGCCTGTCTAAGGTATCGGCTCACGGGTTCCCTCCCACAATTCCCGATGCGCCGCTTCAAGCGGCGATTCACCTGCGTTTATTGTGCATCCGGGCAATGCCCATCGTGACGCTGCGCGCGAGGCCAACAGAACACATGGGCCAGATTGTCGCCCGCTTCTTCACGGGTGCATTGCGATTTTCTGGACGAGTCATGGAAGCCAAGCGACATGCGGTTTTCGAAGTACGGCGGACGGGTGCAGGAAAGAAGTCCGCGTGCCGAGACTTCATAACCAAGGCGCATAAAAGTGCATAAAGGAATTGGCGCGCCGACCCCCTCGCGGCCTACGCCAGGCGGCCCCTCAGCGTGGGGCGCATGAATGCACAAAACCCGTTCGTTTTTGCGGGCAGGTGGGGCGGGGTCACAACTGCGCGCGCCGGGTCTGAATCATCATCCCAATGGCAAGGTCCGGCCCCTGGGATGATGCCTCCGATGCGTCAAGCGGCCCGCCACGGCCCTGCGGCCTTAGCTAGGTGTGTACCGACGCGGCGGCCGCACAGAGGCGCCCTAATCCGCCGAGGCTATTCAACGGCCTCGAGATCGAGCCGCTGAAGGCGCGGCTGCGCGAGCTGAACGACTGGATCGGGATCGATGTTGTGCGGTTCAGGGACTTCCAGATGCCGAAGGGCTGACGCCGGACCGCAACCGGCAAAGCAAAGCCGCCGGGCACTTTGGTGCCGGCGGCTTTATTGCGTCCGTCTCCAGTGCGTACCCCGGCCGACATTGTCGACGATCGGAATGGTGACGTCGCACGACCAAATCTGGTCGGCTGTTGCCTGAAGTTGCCTACCGCGACCGACTCACAAGGACGCTGGGCCGACGCGCATGCATCGATCACTTGCAGTTCAGATGGGCGACCTAGCGCTCATACCAATCTTGCGGATAAGGAAGGATATCGTCGTCGAATTGGAATGCGTACTTTCCATAGCCGACGAATTCGCAATAAATACCCATCGCCTCCGCATGTGACGATGCCCAAAACGTCCATATCCACTCACTGCCCGGCTCATTGAGGGCACGGGCGGCATCTCCGGCTGGTCCGTGGGCGATGCATGCGGGTAGAGCGTTGCCGAATCCGTCCGGGCAGAGCCAGACCTCATGCAGGTAACCCAGTGTGTTCTTCATCCAGTACGATCCCCAATATAACCGGTTCCGACAGATGCTCCATCGTCGGATTGTCGACGATTCTGGCACCGAGTACCAGTGACCGTTCCTGGCCGCGTGCCGCCTGACGCGGTTTTGCAAACGCGGAGAGCAGTAGCGCTTGCTGCGATCGGTTGAATCCGCCACCCGGAGCGGTCGTTCGACTCAGCCCGAAGCCGACATTCAATGGCCATGAAGATACTTGGAGGCGGCGGTCGATCTTCTTCATGTCCCGATGTGCCCCCGCCTTACCAGGGTGATTTCCTCTCACTCTTCAAGTCGCCGCAATCTCTACGGTAATTTCCGGTTCTGACGGAGATGCAACATCAACGACGTGATCTAGGCAATACGCAGCCCAATGCTTGTAAGGGCCTGGGTGGTCATCGCAGGCCCATGACGCCTTGCGCATGTAGTTGAGATACTCCGAGCGAATGTATTCCCTGAAGAGTTTCCCTGACCCGTCGGAGGTCTCGGGTTCCCCCGACGCGTAGCTCTCGTTGACAACAGAGTACGCAATGTAGCTAGACCAGCGGATATCAAATATGCGACATCCAGGCAGATGCTCGATCGCGCGTGCCCCCTTAAGTATGTCGGTCAATTCAGGGGGTGAATCAAAGCCGAGCTTTGCCGAGTCGACGGCACCACCTTCGGTTGCCTCCAAGAGGACAAGTCGTAATGTCCCGTCGTCCAACTGGCCGATACCTCTGAGATAGAGATATCGGCAGTCCAAAAAAATATCTGTCAGTTTTGACATAGTGTTCGCAGGTCCCGGCGAGAATCGGGTCGATTGTTAACGATCTATGCCGTGGTGTCGACTGGCTGTTCATGGCCGGTAGCAGACTCACGTGGAGGCCCGCTTCCGATCCACTCCCGACATTGCACTAGGCACAACCTGGTCGGCAGCTGTTGTGGTGCAGCGGTCATTCTGCGCGTCGAACCAGTCGACAAGTCGCCGGTCGTGACGTTATTCGCTCTTGACCGAAATCAGCCTCCACTATCCCGTCTGCGCGACAATGGTCAGTCATCTGTATGACGCAGAGAAAACCGGCATTTTCGTTAAGTGATAGGAGATTTCATGGAGCGCTACAAAAATCTTGGCGGCGACTCGAACGTAGTTGCCTACGAAATTGAACAGGGGGCGATTACTGTCCAATTCGGGGATGGCTCGGTTTATCTCTATACAACGCAAAGCGCTGGCGCAGCAAATATTGCCGAGATGCAGCGCCTGGCAAACGTCGGCCAAGGCCTAAATAGCTTCATTAGTCGCGTTGTTAAGAAGGGCTACGCCCGAAAAATCCGCTAGATTTTCGCTCGAATATGTTAGGAGGCGGGAAAGAGCAGGACATCCGTGTTTGTGTTAAGCGTAAGCAGACATTCGCGATTGACTGCTATCAAGGCACGTGAATGGACGACGACGCGATTGACATAATCGGCGCACGAAGGTCCGGCCTCAATTCAGCAACTCGACGGAAGTCCACGGGCGCGTGGTCGGCGTACCGGCGCCAAATGCCATATGAAATCGACATCCGTGCTATCGGTGCTCAGCGCCCGATCGGCAAATCCATCCAACTCATACCAGCGTAAGCAAACATGTCTTCACGGTTAGGTCCGGTTAACGCAGCGGCCCTCCGGCCGCTGCCCGTGATGGTACCGTCCGTCTCTTCTTCAATGGCATATCCGTGACTTTGTCACCTTATGAAATGCCTCACCCACAAAATGACCGATAGGTCCATATGAAGGGTTTGGAAGATCGGAACGGCGTGGGACGGGCTGAGCAACCCGCCCCGTGCGTTACCACTGGTACGATGCGCCCATGCCAACCGTGTTGCCACCGCTGGCGAGGCCCACGCCAGCCTTCACCTTCAGGTTTTGCGTGATGCGAGCTTCACCGCCCAAGGCCATTGCCTGACCTGTCGCCACTGCCCGGTCCACAACTGCAGAGTTTGCATGGGCGACCTCACCGGTTGCAGACAATGCAATCATTCCGGCTATCAAGCTGACAACCAACTTGAGTTGATTCGGCTTTCCTCTCGACGCCGAATTTTCCGAAATAGCCACCCACGCACGAAGCGCTTCATTCCAAATACTTTTGAACGATTTATTCACAATATAAGAACCAAGTAACTTACTTTTTATTTAAGGGCCAGCACCGCCGTGCTACTTGAATGATCATCCGGCAGGCGATCACGAAATTCGCTGGAACCAGGGCGCTTGCACGATCCGGCGTCGCCGTCCGGCGATACGCCAGCGAACATTTCCGCATGACCTATTTCGCCTTCGGCGAAGATCACCGAGGCGGCAGACTGTCCCATTTTCTGCAAGCAGCTCGACTGGTCCCAGATAAAGACGGACTACCCGAGAACCGTGATTGACGAACGACAGGCTGAGCAGCACACCCGGTCCGAAATTCACGAACTCTCTGTTGTTGCGTTGAAGCAGGATCGACGCGCCGCTGCCAGCGGATCGGCATGACGATCGGAGGTCGTTTGACGTCTTCGCGAACATCAGTGAAAACGGTCAGGTCGACGCAGTCACCGAGAAAACACATGCGCACGCGGCAGACAGCGCGCCTGCCGCGGTCGGGCGCCGAAAACCGGTGCACGCCGATATCACGCTGGCTACTTCATCGATCTGAATCTGCTCCGACGTGACTGCTCCTTGGGTCAGCTACTAATTCTGACCTATCGGCATCCACTGATAAATCTGACAAGTCAGATAATTTGCTCAGTCGCATTGATTTGCATCACGGATGATGGCTTGCGCGCTTGACAAAGTGCCGATAATCAAAAGAGTTTTTGTAGTGGCTAGATGGAGATGTCCGCTTTCGCCGAGTTCCAGTCGTCGATCGGTCAGGGATCTGGAAGGCCGAGGTCAGCGGGTTGCGCAGGACGTTGGCCAGCGCGAAGCTGGATATCGAAATCCTCCGAAAGGCAACGGCGTACTTCGCGAAGGGTTGCGGTGAAGTACGCAAGGATCGAGCACACCACGACCAGTACAGCGTGAACCGCCTGTGCCGGGTGTTGGCTGTCTCGCGCAGCGGGTATTGCCAGTGGCGGATTCCCGCGCCCAGCGTCAGGGTGCAGGCCACCGAGGCGTTGGACGTCGAAGTGGCGGCGATCTATTGGGCCAGTCGCGACAGCTATGGCCGCCCCCGCGTCGTGCGGCAATTGCGCGCCCAAGGCCGTCCGGTGAGCGCTGAGCGCGTTCGTCGCAGTTTGCAGCGCCAGGGCTTGCCCCCGGTCTACAGGCGACCGTATCGCGTCACGACGGACTCGACACATAGATTGCCCGTGGCGCCGAATCTGCTGGATCGGCGCTTCGACGGCTGGCAACCGAATCAGGCGTGGGTGAGTGACATCACGTTCGTCGCCCGCAATGAAGACTCGGTGTTTCTTACAGCGATCCTCGATCTGGTAAGCCGACGTATCGTCCGCTGGTCGATGTCGGGACGAATCGCGGATCCGGTCTGCGCAAGCACTGCGCAGTGCATACTGGCAACGCAAACCCGGGCCCGGATTACTGCCGCATTCGGATAGGGACTGTCAATATGCCAGTTGGGGGTGTCGCAATCTCGCCGCCGAGTTCGGCATGACGGTCTCGATGAGCCGGCGTGCCAACGCGTGGGACAACGCACCGATGGAGAGCTTCTTTAAAGCGCTGAAGGTCGAGTGCATTTACCAAACGCGCTACGAGACCCGCGCGCAGGCGCGCGTAGACATCGTCGACTGGATCGAAGGCTATTACAATCGGCAGCGCATGCACACGTCGATCGGCTACTGCACTCCCGTGGAATACGAAATCCTACGCGCTGCTGCATGACATGCTGTACGTGAAAACGAGGCAATGTCAGAACAGGTCCAGCCGCTGTTGGCGAGCGGCAACAGCGCCGCTCATGGCGAATACGAAAATCCCGACCAGATCGAGGGCGAAGTAGGCCGCGTGCGAATTCACGCCGATGTATCTCGCTTGTCGAGCCACGCCCCGGCCGCGCATAGCATCGCTTCCAGCCCCGTACGCAGCGTCGGGGCGAGTACCGGCGCGAACTTCGGCGAATGGTTGCTGGGAATCTCATTTAGTTTTTTCTCTGCCAACGCCTTTCTAAACGTGTCCGGATCGGTTCCGCCGATGAACCAGAACACATATGGCACGCCCCATTCGCGTCCGAATACGCTGAAGTCCTCGCTCGCCGCTGCCGGGGGCGTTTCGTACGCGCGCTCTCCAAAGTGCGCTTCGAAAGCCGCCCACACACGCTCGCTTGTCTGCGCGTCGTTGATGGTCAGCGGATAGCTCGAGAGCGTCGTGAATTCCGGCTCGCGTGGTGCATTGGAAGCCATGCATTCCGCGCAACAGATGCGACGGATCGCACCCAGCATGTATTCGCGCACGTCCTCGTCGAACGTGCGCATGTTGAGCTTGAGCGTCGCGTCGTCGGGAATGATGTTCTCTTTCGTTCCCGCCTGCAGCGCACCAATCGTCAGCACCGCACTATCGCGCGGGGAGATTTCGCGCGATACGATCGTCTGCAGACGGAGCGTCGTAGAAGCCGCCATGATGACCGGATCGATCGAAGTTTGTGGCTGCGATCCGTGCGAACCGCGTCCAAACAGCCTCACCTTCAAACTGTCGCCCGCCGAAAGAATCGTGCCGCTCCGATAGCCGACCGTGCCCGCCGCGCCAACCATGACGTGCTGGCCAAGGATCACGTCCGGCTTCGGGAAGCGTTCGGCCATGCCGTCGTCAATCATGCTGCGGGCGCCGCGCGCCACTTCCTCGCCCGGCTGAAAGACCGCCATCAGCGTTCCGCGCCAGGCGTCCCGGTGCGCAGCCATCAGGTGCGCCACACCCATCAGCCAGGTCACGTGCATGTCGTGGCCGCACGAGTGCGCGACGCCCACTTCGAGGCCATCCTCGTCCTTCGCCCTCGCCGTGCTGGCATACGGCAATCCGGTCGCTTCTGCCATCGGGAGCGCATCCATGTCGGCGCGCAACATTACAGTCGGACCGTCGCCGTTGCGTAACACCGCCACGACGCCTGTCACACCGACACCCCGCGTAGCGTCATAGCCGACATTTTCGAGATAATCGGCTGCAATACGTGCGGTGCGCACTTCCTGCATCGACAGTTCGGGATGCTCGTGCAGGTCCTTGTAGATCGCTTCGAGCTCAGGCAGGAGGCTTTCGATGGCGTCCTTGGTCGCTTCCACCAATGCAGGCATGATCGCCCCTTTCAAATGGTTCGTTGCGGTGGCCGATGTCGCATCGCACGCGTCGACCGTCGTGGAAGCGTGGCAGCGCTTGCGCCCGATCTGGCGACACGACGACAGGAGCGCGGTACGCAATCCACCGACTAGTCCGATGCATGCGACAGGGGGAAACACGGAACATCCGGGCGAGCCCGCTCTACTCTGGCACTTCGTATTAAGTTTCCGTCAGTCGCCTACTGCCCGAAGCGGGGCAAAACTAGAAGAGAACCATAGTCTCGATAGCGGCAATCCGGAAGTTCCTGTCGATTCATAAGACAAAGCGGTCGCCCGCAGGTCCGGCTCGGCGAGACGGTGTATGACTCCTTCTGGCCGAACGCCGGCGTTCCCCCCACCCCCATCAACACCCCTACCGCGCCCGCACCGACACGAACTTCCGCGCATTCTCCCGCTGGATCAGCACCGCGATTACACCGCCTTTCGCTTCGAGCGACTGCACGTCGTCCGGCGTTTCGAGCAGCGTATCGTTGAGTTCGAGCACGACGTCCCCGGGCCGGATTCCCGCGTTCGCGGCCGGCCCGTGCACCGCATCCACCATCATCCCGACCGCGAGCCCGGTCGAACGCCGTTCGGCGTCGCTCAGCGGATGCATCGTCAGCCCGAGCCGATCGCCGCTGTCAGCCGGCCGCGCGGCCGCCATCGCCACGCCCGCGGCACCGCCCGCGCCGACCGTGCCCGCGCTGCCCGCATTGCCCCCGCTTCCCGTCACTCCCGCGCTGTCGATCGCATCGCCGGTCCCCACGCCGGTGACCGTCAGCATCATCGGCACGCGGTTGCGGATCACCCGTAGCGGCGCCTTCGCGCCTGACGGCAATTCGGCGGCCAGGTCGTTCAGTTCGGCCGACCGGCCAATCGGCTTGCCGCCAAACTTCACGATCACGTCGCCGGGCGTCACGCCGGCCGCGGCAGCGGGCGAGCCGGGATCGACGCCGTTGACGAGCGCGCCCGCCGGACGCGGCAGGCCGAACGCCGCAGCCAGCCCGACGCCGACGTCCTGCACGTCGACGCCCAACGCGTTGCCGGACGACGCGCGCTGCGTCTGCGCACTGGCCCGCATCTGCGCCTGCACTTGCGCACGCACCTTCACGGCGAGCGCGATCGGAATCGCAAACGTCGTGCTCGCGTAGCGATCGGCGCCCGTATAGACCTGCACCGCGATGCCGATCACGTCGCCCGCGCGGTTGAACACGGGGCCGCCCGAGTTGTCGGGATTCACCGCGATGTCGGTCTGGAAGAACGGAAAGGCGCTGCCGTCGGGCAGCGCATGCGACGTCGCGCTGACGATGCCGGCCGTGACCGTGTTGCCCGAGCCGTCCGGCGCGCCCATCGTCATCACCGGTTCGCCGGCGCGCACCCGCGACGAATCGCCGATGCGCACGACCGGCAGCTTCGTCGCGTCGACGTGCAGCACGGCGACGTCGCTTTGCGGATCGACGACCAGCACCGTCGCCTTCAGGTCGCGATGATCGGCGAGTCGCACCGTGACGTCGGTCGCATCGTCGACGACATGCGCGGACGTGAGGATCAGCCCGTCGGCGCTGACGATGAAACCCGAGCCACTGCCCGACAGCGTGCGCGGCGCGGTATCGGGCGCCGGCGCCGGTGGAACCTGTGCGGACATCGGCGGCCCGCCGCGGCGGAAGAACGCGGCGAGCGGATCGTCGGAATCGAGAATCGCGAAGGACGGCCCACCGGCCTGCTGGTCGGGCGCGGCGGTCATGATGGTCACGACCGCCGGGCCGTATCGGTCGACGATCGTCGGGAAGTCGACCGGCATCGCGTGAGGCGATGCGGCGAGCCGGTTCTTCATGACAGGCGGTGTGGCGGGCGGTGCGACGGTTCCGGCAACGGCTGGCGACGGCGACAGCAACGAGGCGAATACGCCCCCGATCAACGCGGTGCGAAGCACGGCGCGAGCAAGCGTCTGGCGAACCACGGTGCACCTCCCCCGGCAGTCGCGGCTCCGCCCCGCGCGGGCGCCCGACAAGCACCGGTACACCCCTCCATTTATAGTCCACGCAGCATGCGGAACATACGAATCGAAACCCGCATGCCGGGTCGTCGCGCGGCGTCGGAGCCGCGTCATCGTTCGTTCCGGGCAAAGTTCACGGTTCGTCAATCGGAACATTCACCCGCCATCGCGGCGATGCGCGCGACGAAGGGCGTCCCGCGCTACCAGGCCAGCAGCAGAAAGTTGCGCACCACCGCCGACGGATCGTCGCGTCGCGACGCAATCGCGAGCCGCGCGCGCAGCCCGTTGCCCGCGACCTGCCGATACACGACGCCCGCGACTTGCACCTGCGTGATCGCCTTCGGCACGATCGACACGCCGAGCCCGGCCGCGACGAGCGTCACCGCCGACGCGATTTGCGGCGCGGGCTGCGCCATGCGCGGCTGGAAGCCGGCGGCATTGCACGCCGCGACGATGTCGTCGAACAGTGCACTGCCCGCTTCGCGCGGCACCTGCACGAACGCCTCGTCGGCCAGTTCCGCCAGGTCGATCCGACGCCGCTGCGCGAGCCGATGCGCGACCGGCATCGCGACGAACATCGGCTCCTCGTCCCAATCCGCGGCCAGCAACGTGTCCGCGATGCGACGCTCCGGCCGCACGATCGCGACATCGAGCCGCCCGGCGTCCAGCGCCTCGAGCAACACGCCGGAGGTCGCCTCCTGCAACGTCAGGTCCGTATCCGGAAACGCTTCGCGAAAGCGGCGAATCAGGTCGGCCACTTTCGAATTGAAGGCCGCCGTCCCGGTGAAACCGACCCGCAGCTGCCCGATTTCCCCACGCGCGGCCCGCTTTGCCGCCCGCGCCGCGCGCTCCGCATCGTCGAGCACACGCCGTGCCTCCTCCGCGAACACCTCTCCCGCGACAGTCAGCTCGGCACCGCGCGCGGTCCGCCGGAACAGCTCCACGCCGAGTTCGTTTTCGAGCGCCTTGATCTGCTGGCTCAGCGGCGGCTGCCCCATGCCGAGCGCTTCCGCGGCCTTCGTGAAGTTCGACGTGGCCGCCACGGCCAGGAAGTATCGGAGATGTCGAAGTTCCATGTGATCTCGGGTAGATGGAAATGGCGACCAAGCCATTCTCAAAACATATCGCTACGGTTTCTTTCATATATTGGACATATATATGATCGTGCGCAAGAATTCGGGCATTCCCCAGCCCATCGGGTACATAGCATGTCGAATCCCGCGATTTCGTCCACCGCGACTCGCGCCCCGAGCGCCGCACCTGATGCGCTGCCCGCCGGCGTGTCGCCACGCTCGGCGGCCTACAAGCGCATTGCGCTGGCACTCTTCCTGGCCGGCTTTTCCACCTTCTCGCTGTTGTACTGCGTGCAGCCGTTGCTGCCCGCGTTCGCGCGCGAGTTCAACCTGGGCGCGGCGTCGAGCTCGCTATCCCTGTCGCTGTCGACGGGGATGCTGGCGGTCTCCATCCTGTGCGCCGGCGCGCTGTCCGAACGCTTCGGCCGACGCGGGCTGATGTTCGCGTCGATGACGCTCGCGGCGCTGTTCAACGTGCTCTCGGCGATCGCGCCGAACTGGAACCTGCTGCTGATCTGGCGCGCGCTCGAAGGTTTCGCGCTCGGCGGCGTCCCGGCAGTGGCGATGGCCTATCTCGCCGAGGAAATCGCCGCCGACGGGCTGGGCCTGTCGATGGGGCTCTATGTCGGCGGCACCGCGTTCGGCGGCATGATCGGGCGAATCGGGATGAGCGCGCTCGAGGAGTATTTCTCCTGGCGCACCGCGATGCTGACGATCGGCGTCGTCGACCTGGTGGCGGCGATCGCGTTCGTGATGCTGCTGCCGAAGTCGCGACGCTTCGTGAAGCGAACCGACCTGACGCTGCGTCACCACCTGCGGCTGTGGAACGCGCAGTTGCATCACGCGCGCCTGCCGTTCGTGTTCGCGATCGGTTTCCTCGTGATGGGCGCGTTCGTGACCGTGTACAACTACGCCGGGTTCCGGCTGACGGCCGCGCCGTTCAACCTGAGCGCGACCGCATGCGGGCTGATCTTCGGCGCCTATCTGTTCGGGATGGTGTCGTCGTCGAGCGCCGGTGCACTCGCCGATCGCCTCGGGCGCGCGCCCGTCCTCGTCAGCGGCATTCTCGTGTTCGCGGCCGGCCTCGCGCTCACGTTATCGCATTCGCTCGTCGCGATCATCGTCGGGATCGTGCTGATCACGATCGGCTTCTTCGTCGCGCACGCGGTCGCGAGCGGCTGGGTCGGGCATCTCGCCGGTTCCGCAAAGGGGCACGCTGCGTCGCTCTACCTGCTGGCCTATTACCTCGGGTCGAGCGTGCTGGGCTCGGTCGGCGGCACGTTCTGGCAGCACGGTGCGTGGGGCGCGGTCGCCGCGTATGTCGCGGTGCTGCTCGTGCTCGGCCTGGCGGCTGCCCGCCGGATCATGCGCGAGGAACGCGTGCGGTAAGTTCCGATTCGGAGCGACGCGACCGCGGTTCACTCTCCCGCGACCCGATGCGCGATCGTCGACAACGTCCGCAGCATCGGCGCGAACGCATCGGCCGACGTATTGCCGAACCCGAGCACGAGCCCGTTGGCCGCCGACGTCGCGTGGATCGAAAACCCCGACAGCGGAAACGGCCCGATCCCGTGCGCGCGCGCCGCCTCGACGATCGCGCGGTCGCGATAGCGTGCCGGCAACCGCAGCGCCAGATGCAGCCCGCACGGCCCGCCCTCGACCTGATGCGGCACGGCGAACGCGTCGTCCAGCGCGGCGAGCAGCAAGCGCCGCCGGTCGCGATACAGCCGGCGCATCCGCCCGAGATGCCGTCCGTACTCGCCCGTCTCGATGAAATCGGCGAGCGCGAGCTGCACGTGTCGCGTCCCGCCGCGCAGCATCTCCGGCAACGCCGGCCGCACCGCGGCCAGCAGCGCGTCGGGCAGCACGAGAAAGCCGATCCGCAACGCCGGAAACATGGTCTTGCTGAACGAGCCGAGATAGACGACCGGCGAATCGGCCGCGAGCCCGTGCAACGCGCCGATCGGCTCGCCCGTGTGACGAAACTCGCTGTCGTAGTCGTCTTCGATGATCCACGCGCGATGCCGGCGTGCGGCGTCGATCAGCGCGAGTCGGCGCGAGATCGACAGCACCGCGCCGGTCGGGAATTGGTTCGACGGCGTGGTGTAGACGAGCCGCGGCGGCCGCTCGCGCCAGTCCGCGTCTTCCGCGCGCAGCCCCTCCGCATCCACCGGCATCGGCACGACGTCGAGATCGGCCGCCTGCATCGCGGTGCGCGCGCCGCGATAGCCGGGCTCCTCGACCCAGACCGTGTCGCCCGGGTTCGTCAGCAGTTGCGCGCACAACGCGATCGCCCCCTGCGCGCCCTCGGTGATCACGATCTGCTCGGGATCGCAGCGCACGCCGCGCGTCACGGCCAGATGGCGCGCGATCGACTCGCGCAGCGCGCGCTCGCCGAGCGGGTCGCCGTACGCGAGCAGGTCGCGGCCGGCGCGGCGCAACGCGCGGTCGATCGCGTGCCGCCACGCATCGACCGGAAAATGCGACAGCGCGGGCATGCCCGGCCGGAAGCCCTCCGATTCGCCCGTGCCGATCAGGCTCGGACGGATCCGGCCAAGCCGCTGCGCAACGGCCGGCGGCGCGGCCCGCCGACGCGGTGCGGCCGGCCGCGACAGGCCGACCACGCGCGTGCCACGGCGATCGGATTGCAGGAAGCCTTCCGCGACGAGCTGTTCGTAGACGGCCGCGGTCGTGTTGCGCGACACGCCGAGCGTCTCGGCCAGCGCGCGCGTGCCGGGCAACCGCGTGCCGGCCGGCATCGCGCCGCCGAGAATCGCGTCGCGCACACGGCGCAGCAACTGCTTCTGCAAGGAAGGCGCGCCGGCCGTGCGCGCGAGCGGCGCGTCGAGTGGCAGCAGCGGCGCGGCGCCGGAAGGAATGGCAGTCGTCATCGGAATATTGCGGCGTGGAAGTCTCGGTGCATGGCGCCATCGTCGCGCGTTCGTGGCACCATAAATTTGCCATTGTCTGGCGCTTCTCATGGTACCTCGCCGGGACTACGATCGTCTGCATGCCGGCATGTCGCCGGCCGCCAACCGAAGCGAGATCGACCTTGTCCACGCTCACCAACGACTTCCAGCAACCCATCGGCCACCCCGTTCCCGACTGGTCCGCGCGCCCGCGCCCGGAGCGCATCGTGCTCGAGGGCCGTTACTGCCGCCTCGAACCGCTCGACGCCGACCGCCATGCCGCCGACCTGTACGCCGCGTATGCGCAGGCGCCCGACGGCGGCGACTGGACCTATCTCGCGCACGGGCCGTACACCGACGAGTCGAGCTACCGCGACTACGCGCGCGGCGCGGCGGCAAGCGCCGATCCGCTGCACTACACGGTGATCGACCGCGCGACGAACCGAGCGGTCGGCACGCTCGCGCTGATGCGCATCGACCCGGCCAACGGCGTGATCGAGGTCGGCTCCGTCACGTTCTCGCCGCTGCTCAAGCGCACGCCGATTTCGACGGAAGCGCAGTACCTGCTGATGAAATACGCGTTCGACACGCTGGGCTACCGGCGCTACGAATGGAAGTGCGACGATCTCAACGAGCCATCGCGCAAGGCGGCCGCGCGGCTCGGCTTCCGTTACGAAGGCACGTTCCGGCAGGCGATCATCTACAGGGGCCGCAATCGCGACACGGCGTGGTTCTCGATCGTCGACGGCGAATGGCCGGACGTGCGCGCCGCGTTCGAAGCCTGGCTCGCGCCGGAGAACTTCGACGCCAACGGTGCGCAGCGCGAGTCGCTCGTTGCGATCCGCCACGCGCGGGCTCGTGCGCGCGACGCAGCCGGCCGCGCGAACGACGCGACGCGCGTCACGGTCCGCCCGCTCGTCGCCGCCGACGAAGCCGCATGGCGCCCGCTGTGGCAGGGTTACCAGAGGTTCTACGAGACCGCGCTGAGCGACGCCGTGTTCGCGACGACGTGGGCGCGCCTGATGGATCCCGCCGAACCGATGTTCGTGCTCGGCGCCTTCGACGCGTCAGGCACGTTGGTCGGCATCGTGCACGCGATCTATCACCGCTCATGCTGGACCGAAGGGCCGTACTGCTATCTGCAGGACCTGTTCACGGCGGCCGACGCCCGCGGACAAGGCGCGGGCGGTGCGCTGATCGAAGCCGTGTACGAACGGGCCCGCGAAGCCGGCGCAAGCCGCGTGTACTGGCTCACGCACGAAACCAATACGACGGCGCGCGCGCTGTACGACAAGCTCGCGACCAACGCGGGGTTCATTCAGTACCGGAAGGATCTCAAGTAACGCGCGGGTGCGACCGGTCGCGCTCAGCCCAGGGCGTCGACCGGATCCGTCGCCGCGCCGCAGGCTGGTGCTACGTGACACGCGGCGCCGGCCGCAGGCGGCACCGACGCGGGGTGGATCATCTCGTCGCCGTTGACGGGCACCGGCCGCCGCACCGGCCGGTACACCGGTTCGCCCGGCTCGATCGCCTGCCCCGAGATCGCGCAGCGGCCCGGCTGCAACGCGACGCGCAAGCGCCAGCGTTGCTCGCCGTAATGGCAGCGCCCGCTTTCGCTCCAGCGCACCAGCAAGCCGTCGTCGCCAGCCTCCAGAATCGACACGAACAGTTGCGGCCGCAACGGTGAAACGCCAGGCGCGACAGGCTCCGGAAACAGTGCGCGATCGACGCGCTCCGACCGGGCCATCCCGACCTCTGGCAACAACGGCATCGCGTCCCGCTCGTCGGCTACCAGCATGTGGTACGACACGTACTCGCAGATCAGGCTTTCGATGAGGTTTGGCATGCTGGACGACATTCCGTGAAGATTGAAACGAGCCGCGCCGCGCACGCACGCGATCGGACATTGCCGCAGATGATACAAATTGAAGTTAACTTCAAGTAAAGGGGCGGCGCGCGCAACGGTGCGTTTCGCCGATCGGCACAATGGGTTGCCCGACGATGGCGGCAGCGTCTCGCGTTTCGTCTCAATCGGCTGAGACGAATGTCCCGGCGTCTCACCCGTCCCAAACTGTCGCAAGCGCAGCAAGTTTCACGCGCGATTCGCGCTGCACGCCCTGATGTCGACGCAAGACCGGATGCTGCACCGCACACCGCCCCTCCCGCTCCGTCGCCACGCGACCGCCGAGTCGGGCTGGCCCCGTTCCTGCATGTCGGTCGCTCGCGCAATCGCGCGACGGACGCGCCGGCCCCCTTGCCGCGCGTCCGACGACAACCTGACGGAGACAGCAACGTGAGTACACCGGCACCGAACACCGCTCCCAGCATGCAGGCCGCCGTCTGGCACGGCCGCAACGATATCCGCGTCGAGGAGGTTCCCGTTCCGGCGCATCCGCCGGCCGGCTGGGTTCAGATCCGCGTGCACTGGTGCGGGATCTGCGGCTCCGACCTGCACGAGTATGTCGCCGGGCCCGTGTTCATCCCCGTCGACGCGCCGCACCCGCTGACGGGCCTGAAGGGCCAGTGCATCCTCGGCCACGAATTCAGCGGCGAAATCGCGGCGCTCGGCGCTGGCGTGACGGGCTTCGCGGTCGGCGAGCGCGTGACGGCCGACGCGTGCCAGCATTGCGGCACCTGCTGGTATTGCCGGCACGGGCTGTACAACATCTGCGAGAACCTCGCGTTCACCGGGCTGATGAACAACGGCGCGTTCGCCGAATTCGTCAACGTGCCGGCCGAACTGCTGTACAAGCTGCCCGACGACTTCCCGACCGAAGCCGGCGCGCTGATCGAGCCGCTCGCCGTCGGGCTGCATGCGGTGAAGAAGGCCGGCAACATCGTCGGCCAGACCGTCGTCGTGGTCGGCGCCGGCACGATCGGCCTGTGCACGATCATGTGCGCGAAGGCCGCGGGCGCCGGACGCGTGATCGCGCTGGAAATGTCGGCCGCGCGCAAGCAGAAGGCGCTGGAAGTCGGCGCGACGGTCGTGATCGACCCGAAGGCGTCCGACGCGATCGCGGAAGTCAAGGCGCTGACGGGCGGCTACGGTGCCGACGTGTCGTTCGAGTGCATCGGCCACACGGCCACCGCGCAGCTCGCGATCGACGTGATCCGCAAGGCCGGCAAGTCGGTGATGGTCGGCATCTTCGAGGAGCCGACGTCGTTCAACTTCTTCGACATCGTGTCGACCGAGAAGGAAGTGATCGGCTCGCTCGCGTACAACGGCGAATTCGCGGACGTGATCCGCTTCATCGCGGACGGCCGCATCGACGTGCAGCCGCTGATCACCGGACGCATCAATCTCGGCGACATCGTCACGCACGGCTTCGAGGAACTGGTCAACCACAAGGACCGGAACGTGAAGATCATCGTCCAGCCCGCGACCGCCTGACGAACCGGGGACCGGCCGGCGACCGCCGCGTGCCGGACGGACGCGGCGTCGAACGGGGCCGGGGCAGCCCTGCCACGGCCGAAACGGCCGGCCAACCGGCACATGTTCCCGCCCGTTTTCGGTGCGCGCACAACGGCACCGGGCACGGGCGCGCGGGGTCGGACTTCGATATACTCGAAGCGACATCACCGCCCCGCGCGCCGCCCGCGCGCCCGCTTCCGTGAAACCACGAGCCGGCCTGATCCTCGAACTCGTCGTCAACCTGCTGCTGCCCTGGGTCGCATATCGGGCGGCGCATCCGTATTTCGGCGAAACCGGCGCGCTGTATGCGTCGGCGATTCCGCCCATCGTCTGGTCCATCGTCGAATTCATCCGCTCCCGCCGCATCGATGCGGTGGCCGCCATCGTGCTGCTCGGCATCGCGCTGTCGATCGCCGGCATGGCGCTCGGCGGCAGCGCGCGCACGCTGCTGATGCGTGAATCGCTCGCGTCCGGCACGATCGGCGTCGTGTTCCTGCTGTCGTTGTTCCGCGATCGTCCGCTGATTTTCTATCTCGCGCGTGCGACGGTGGCCCGCGAGATGGCCGGCGGCGCCGCGCGTTTCGAGACGGTCTGGGCCGAGCAGCCGGGGCTGCGCCAGATGCTGCGGCTGATGACCTTCGTGTGGGGCGCGTGCATGACGCTCGAGATGCTGCTGCGCCTGTGGATGGTCGTCACCTGGCCCGTCGAGCGCGTGCTCGTCGTGTCGCCGATCATGGGCTACACGGTGTTCGGCACGCTGCTGCTGTGGACCTTCTGGTACCGGCGGCGAATGCGCGAGCGCAACCGCGTCGACATCCCTGGCCGCGACGGCATCACCGAAATCGCCGGCCGCTGACCGCCCGCCCCGCGGCATGTCACGGCCGCTAGGGTATGATGCGCGGCGTTTCGTCCGACCCTGCATCGCCCCATGTCTCTCTCGCTTCTCCCGTGTGCCACGATCTGGCTCGCGCTGTTCGCGGCCGCCGCATTCGCGTGGCAGCGCCCGCTGCACGGCCTGAGCATCGCCCTTGCCGCACTCGGCTATGCCGCTGCGCTGGCGTTCGGCAAGCTGGAGCCGATCGTGCTCGCGCCGCTCGCGCTGCTCGTGGCCGCCGCCTGGGGCGTCGCGCCGGGCCGCCCGGTCGCGGTGCGCATCGGCGCGCACGTCGTGTTTGCCGCGCTCGCGATCGCGCTGAGCCTGCACCTGATCCCCGGCTTCCACAATCCGCGCGTGATCGAACCGACGCGTTTCACGCCGGATGCCGTGCCGTTCACGATGTACCTGAATTTCGACAAGCCGCTCGTCGGTCTGTGGCTGCTGTGGGCGCTGCCGTGGATCGCGCCGGACGTCCCGCCGGCTCGTGCGCTGCGCACCGGCGCCGTGGCGGCCGTCGCGACGGCGGCGGCCTGCCTGGCTGGCGCGCTCGCCTTCGGGATGGTCGGCTGGGCGCCGAAATGGCCGGCGTCGGGCTGGATGTGGCTCGTCAACAACGTGCTGCTCGTCACGCTCGCGGAGGAAGCGCTGTTCCGCGGTTACGTGCAGGGTGGGCTCACGCGCGTGCTCGGCCGGTTCGAATGGGGGCCATGGGCCGCGCTTGCGATCGGCGCGGTGCTGTTCGGCGCCGCGCACGCGGCGGGCGGCTGGCCCTGGATCGTGCTCGGCACGGTGGCCGGCATCGGCTATGGCCTCGCCTGGCGGCGCGGCGGGCTGCTCGCGTCCGCGCTCGCGCACGCGGGGCTGAACGCGATCCACTTCGGTCTGTTCACCTACCCGATGCTCGCCGCCGCGCGCTGAACGCCGTGCGCGGCGGCGCGGCGGCGGCAGTCCGCCGGTTTCGCGCGGTTGATCAGTTGAAGCCGACCACCGCGTGCGGCACGTACGGGCCTTCGAGCGCCGCGATTTCGTCGTCCGTCAGTTTCAGTTGAAGTGCCCCGAGCGCATCGTCCAGATGATGCGGCTTCGAGATGCCGACGATCGGCGCGGTGACGCCGCGCTTGTGCGCGACCCACGCGAGCGCGACCTGCGCACGCGGCACGTTGCGCGCGGCAGCGATCGCCGCGACGGCCTCGACGACCGCGCGATCGGCATCGGCCGTCGCGTCGTAGAGCCGCTGGCCGACGTCGTCGCTCTGCTGCCGGCCGGACGACTCGTCCCAGTTGCGCGTCAGCCGGCCGCGCGCGAGCGGGCTCCACGGGATCACCGCGACACCTTCGGCCTCGCACAGCGGCAGCATTTCCCGCTCCTCCTCGCGATACAGCAGGTTCAGGTGGTTCTGCATGCTGACGAAGCGGGTCCAGCCGTTCTGCTTCGACGTATACAGCGCCTTCGCGAACTGCCACGCGAACATCGACGACGCGCCGATGTAGCGCGCCTTACCGGCCTTCACGACGTCGTGCAGCGCCTCGAGCGTCTCCTCGATCGGCGTGCCGTCATCCCAGCGGTGGATCTGGTACAGGTCGACGTAGTCGGTGCCGAGCCGCTTCAGGCTCTGGTCGATGTCGGTCATGATCGCCTTGCGCGACAGCCCCGCCCCGTTCGGCCCCCGCCGCATCCGGTAGAACACCTTGGTCGCGATCACGACGTCGTCGCGCTTCGCGAAGTCGCGCAGCGCGCGGCCGACGATCTCCTCCGACGTGCCGTCGGAATACATGTTCGCGGTATCGAAGAAGTTGATGCCGGCCTCGATCGCGCGCTGGATGATCGGACGGCTTTCCGCTTCCGGCAGCGTCCACGGATGCGTGCCGCGTGACGGCTCGCCGAACGTCATGCAGCCCAGCACCAGCTTCGACACGTCCATCCCGGTCGACCCGAATTTCACGTATTCCATCGCTCGCCTCGTCATTGAAGTGGGTGGCGGCCGGATGCGCGCCGCGGTTCGCCGCGCCGGGCACGAACGCCGCGGCATGCATCCGCCGGACGTCGCATGGTATCCCGCGGCGCGCAAACGCGTATCGGTGCACTCGCGCGCTACCGGCCAAGGCCGGACGGACGAACGCGCCCCCGCAGCCCGGATGCGTCGCTCGGTCCGGGTTGCGCGTCGAATGACGAACGGAGTTACTTGATCTGGTCGGCGAGCGGCTGCAGGAATTCGGAGAAGCCGGTCAGCATGATCTGCACGCCGATGCACAGCAGCAGGAACGCCGACACGCGCTTCGCGACCTTGGTGCCTTCGGTGCCGAGATAACGCGACAGCAGCGCGGCACGGCTGTAGGTCAGCCAGATCACGACCGCGACGAGCGCGGAAACCGCGATCGACACGATGCTCGACAGCATGAATTCCGACAGCTTGTGCGTGCGGTTCGCGTTCAGCGCGATCGCGGTGGCGATCGAGCCGGGGCCGACCGTCAGCGGCACGGTCAGCGGGAAGAACGCGCGGGTCATGATCGCGTTCGCATTGATTGGCTTGATCGGCGTATCGCCGCCGCCCGCCGGGCCGTCAGGCTCGTTCAGCATCTGCCAGCCCGCGACGGCGACCGCGAAGCCGCCGCCGATCCGCAGCGCTTCCATCGAAATCCCGAAGAAATGCAGCACCGGCGTGCCGGCGAAGAACGCGACCAGCAACACGATGAACGCGTTGAACGCCACCTTCTTCGCCAGCAGGTTCCGCTCGTGCTCGGTCAGCGCCTCGGTGCGTTCGAGAAACAGGAACGCGATGCCGATCGGATTGATGATGCCGATCAGGCCGGTGAAGCCGAACAGGATCTCGGAGATAAGGCGATTGACGATCATCGGAAGCGAGGAAACGGTCGGGGCTGGGCCGGCGGCGCGCCGGGGGTCACGCATTGTAGAGCAAGCGCCCGCGCCCGCGACGCAAATCGCGCCCCGGGCCCGACGGGCCGCGCGACGCCCTTATTCGGCGACCGGCTCCCACGCCGGCGGCCGCTTCGCGAAGAACGCGGCGAACCCTTCCTTCGCTTCCGGCGTCGCCCGCACGCGGGAGATCGTCTGTGCGGTGAACGCCGCGCGTTCGTCCGACGGCGGATACTCGCCGATCGCGTCGAAAAAGCGCTTGATCTCCATCAGCGCGTTCGGGCCATTGCGGCTCAGTTCGGCGAGCGTCTTGTCGAGCGCCGCGTCGAGTGCGTCGGGCGGCACCGCCTGGTGGATCAGCCCGATCGCGACGGCCTCGCCGGCCGCGATCTGCGTCGCGGTCAGCGCGAGCCGGCGCGCCTGGCGCTGGCCGACCGCCTCGACCAGATACGGACCGATCACCGACGGCAGGATCCCGAAACGGGCCTCGCTGACCGAGAAGCGCGCGTGATCGCTCGCGATCACGATGTCGCAGGCCGCGCACAGGCCGACGCCGCCGCCGAACGCGTGGCCCTGCACGCGCGCGACCGTCGGCTTCGGGCACTGCCGGATCGCCCGCATCATTGCGGCGAACCGCTCGGCGTCGCGCAAATTCGCGGCGGCGTCGTTCGCGCTCGCGCGCTGCATCCACTGCAGGTCGGCGCCGGCGCAGAACGCGCGGCCGTCCGAGCGCAACACGATCGCGCGCACGTCGTCGCGCCCGCCGAGCGTCGTGAACGCGTCGGTCAGCTCGGCGATCATCGTCTCGTCGAACGCGTTGAGCACGTCGCCGCGCTGCAGCGCGACGGTCGCGATGCCGCGCGCATCGACGGCGACGGCCAGGGTCTTCAATCCATCCATCGAACAGGTTTCCTCGGGGTAGAACAGGGAACGGCGAAACTCAGGCGGCCTGCCGGCGGTCGATCACGCGCCGGGCCTTGCCGGTCGCGCTTGCGGGAATGCCGCCCGCGCCGAGCACCGTCACGCCCGCCGATACGCCGACCATCGTCTTGATCCGGTGCTGCAGCTCGCGCGCGATCGCCGCACGGTCGCCCTCGGTCACGCACGCGGCGGCCTCGGAGCGCAGCTCGACCGCGAGGTCGAGCCGGTCCATGTGGCCGTCGCGCGAGATCGTGATCTGGAACTGGCCCGACAGCTTCGTCTGCGCGACGACGATTTCCTCGATCTGGCTCGGAAACACGTTCACCCCGCGCACGATCAGCATGTCGTCGGAGCGGCCCGTGATCTTCGCGAGCCGGCGCATCGCGCGCGCGGTCGGCGGCAGCAGCGCGGTGAGGTCGCGCGTGCGGTAGCGGATCACCGGCATCGCTTCCTTCGTCAGCGACGTGAACACGAGCTCGCCCTCGCTGCCGTCCGGCAGCACTTCGCCGGTCACGGGATCGATGATCTCCGGATAGAAATGGTCTTCCCAGATCACCGGGCCGTCCTTCGTCTCCACGCATTCGCACGCGACGCCCGGGCCCATCACTTCCGACAGCCCGTAGATGTCGAGTGCGTCGATGCCCACGCGCGTCTCCACCTCCTCGCGCAGCGCCTGCGTCCACGGCTCCGCGCCGAAGATGCCGATCTTCAGCGACGACTCGGCCGGGTCCATGCCCTGCCGCACCATCTCGTCGATCAGGTTCAGCATGTACGACGGCGTGACGAGGATGATCTTCGGCTCGAAATCGCGAATCAGCTGCACCTGCTTCTCGGTCTGGCCGCCCGACATCGGCACGACCATGCAGCCGAGCCGCTCCGCGCCGTAGTGAATCCCGAGGCCGCCCGTGAAGAGCCCGTAGCCGAACGCGTTGTGCAGCGTGTCGCCCGGGCGGCCGCCGGCCGCGCGGATCGAGCGCGCGGTCACGTTCGCCCAGGTATCGATGTCGCGTGCGGTGTAGCCGACCACCGTCGGCTTGCCGGTCGTGCCGCTCGACGCATGCACGCGCACGACCTGCTCGCGGGGCACCGCGAACAGCCCGAACGGATAGTTGTCGCGCAGGTCGTGCTTGGTCGAGAACGGAAATTTCGCGAGGTCGGCGAGCGTCTTCAGGTCGTCCGGATGCACGCCGGCCGCATCGAACGTGCGGCGATAGTGCGGGACGTTGTCGTACGCGTGGCGCAGCGACCACCTGAGGCGCTCGAGCTGCAGCGCCTGCAGTTCGTCGCGGCTGGCGGTCTCGATCGGCTCGAGGGCGGCGGCGGGATGCGTCGGGTGAGTCATCGGGGTGCTCCTCCAATGGAGTGATGTCGTTATCGTGATCGGGGTGCGGCTGCCGGCGGCTAGCGGAACGTGCGGCCGGCCGCGTGCAGCGCGGCGATGCGCGGCGACACGCGATAGCGGTCCTCGCCGTAGCTCGCCGCGAGGTTCGACAGCACGCGATGCACGCGGCCGATGCCGATGGCATCGGCCCACGCGAGCGGGCCGCACGGGTAGTTCACGCCCTTCTCCATCGCGAGATCGAGATCGGCGGGCGAGCACACGCCCTGGTTCACCGTGTCGGCCGCCTCGTTCGCGAGCATCGCGACGGTGCGCATCGCGACCATGCCCGGCACGTCCGCGATGCCGACGACGCGAAAGCCCGCTTGCTGAAACAGGCCGACCGCATCCGCATAGGCGGCGTCGCTGCACTGGAGCGCGCGCGTCAGCGCGACGAGCCCGGCCTGCGCGTAATCGCGCGCGAGATCGACGAGCACGAGGTCGGCCACGCCCGTTTGCGCGGCGCGCACCGTCGCGGTGCGGCCGTCGGTCAGCGCGATCGACGCGCGGCCGGCCACGGCCAGCAGTTCGTCGGCATGCGCGCCGCTCGGCCGCGCGCCCGCGATGCGTTCGGCGAAGCGTGCATGCAGCGCGGCGGCCGGGCCGTCCTGCGCGAACAGCGCGACGTCGGCCGGCGCATCGCGCTGCGCTTCGAGTTCGGGCGCGGGCGGCGTCGCGCCGTCGGCATAGGAATAGAAGCCGCGGCTCGACTTGCGTCCGAGGAAGCCTGCGTTCACGAGTTCCTGCTGGATCAGCGACGGCGTGTAGCGCGGGTCATTGAAGTAAGCGCGAAACACCGACTCGGTCACCGCGAAGTTCACGTCGTGGCCGATCAGGTCCATCAGCTCGAACGGCCCCATCCGGAAGCCGCCGGCTTCGCGCATCACGGCATCGATCGAGGCCGGCGTGCCGCCCTGCTCGTTCAGCACGCGCAGCGCCTCCGCGTAATACGGCCGCGCGACGCGGTTCACGATGAAGCCCGGCGTCGACTTCGCCAGCACCGGCCGCTTGCCCCACGCGACGGCCGTGTCGTACAGCGCCCGCGCGACTTCCGGCGCGGTCGCGAGCCCGCTGACCACTTCGACGAGCGCCATCAGCGGCGCCGGATTGAAGAAATGCAGGCCGGCCACGCGCTGCGGCGCGCGCAGCCCGGCCGCGATCGACGTGATCGAGATCGACGACGTGTTGGTCGCCAGCACGCAGCGATCGTCGACATGACGCTCGAGCGTCGCGAAGATCTCGCGCTTCACGTCGAGCCGCTCGGCCGCCGCCTCGACGATCAGCGCCGCGCCGGCGAACTCGGCCAGCGCGCGCACCGCGCGAATCCGGTTGCCGGCCGCCTCCGCCTGCGCCGGCTCGAGACGGCCCTTCTCCGCGAGCCGCGCGAACTGCGCGCGGATGCCGGCCAGCGCCTTGTCGCACGCGGCTTCGTTCAGGTCGTACAGCAGCACCGCATGGCCGGCCGCCGCGGCAACCTGCGCGATGCCCGCGCCCATCGCGCCCGCGCCGATCACGCCGACGACCGCCGATTGCGCCAGCGCGCCCGAATTCACCGAATGTGCAGAAGAAACAGCCATCGCTTGCGATCCGTCATGAAGTGGAAGTGCGAGCGATTATAAACCGACCGGTCGGTAGATTTATGTCAGGGCGAGCCCGAATTTGTCGTGCAAGAGACCGTTACGGAAACTGTAAAACTCAAAAAATCGAACGATCGGGGCACTTTTTGCAAGCCGAAAGGTCAATGAAAGCATTCAAATATGAGATAGTGGCCCCCGAACGCCTGATAAAATTCGACAATTCGCCGGATTTCAGGGGGAAACCGCGTGTCACGCCGTTGCCGTCCATCGTCCGCGCCCTTTCGGGGTCGGTTCAGTCCCGCCGGCACGTCTGTCGCCACGTGCAAGCGCCCCGCCTTCGGCACTCGGTCGCATCGAACCGTTTCATCCAGCGACGGGCCTCGGCCCGCCCGCGCCCCTCGTCGCCTCACGGCGGCGAACCCGAGGCAGCACCGTTCCGTGCTGCCGTGCATCAGCTTCATCGTCCTCGTTCGGCGGATCATCCGGCCGGGCTTCGTCAACCCGTGACGGCGCGTCGCGCGCCGCCACTCGCATAGGAAACCGTCCATGCCGCTCTCGTCCAACCAGCTCCCGCGCTGGACCCTCTGGGCCCCGCTTGCCGCATGGCTGGTACTCGCGCTGTCGCGCGTCGTGCCGGCCGAAGGCCTCGTCATCGCCGTGTTCGCCGCCGCGCTCGCCGGCGCCGTGTTCGCCGCCGTCCACCATGCCGAAGTCGTCGCGCACCGCGTCGGCGAGCCGTTCGGCACGCTCGTGCTCGCGGTCGCCGTGACCGTCATCGAAGTCGCGCTGATCGTGTCGGTGATGCTCGGCGCGGGCCCCGAGAAATCGGGCCTCGCGCGCGACACCGTGTTCGCCGCCGTAATGATCATCTGCAACGGCATCGTCGGCCTCTGCCTGCTGGTCGGTGCGTGGAAGCACGGCGAACAGGATTTCCAGGGGCGCGGCGCCAGCAAGGCGCTCGCGGTGCTCGCATCGCTGTCGGTGCTGTCGCTCGTGATGCCGAACTACCTGAACGCCGCGCCGGGCCCGTTCTTTTCGAAATCGCAGCTTGCGTTCGCCGGCGTAGCGTCGCTCGTGCTGTATGGCGCATTCGTATTCGTGCAGACCGTGCGCCACCGCGACTACTTCCTCACCGAGCATGACAGCGCGAACGAATCGGTGCACGCGGCGCCGCCGAGCAGCCGTACCGCGCTGATCAGCCTCGTGCTGCTGTTCGCGAGCCTCGTCGCGGTCGTGCTGCTCGCGAAGCTGCTGTCGCCGGCCGTCGAGCATGCGGTGATGAAACTCGGCGCGCCGGAAGCGGCGGTCGGCATCGTGATCGCCGCGCTCGTGCTGCTGCCCGAAGGGCTCGCGGCCGTCACCGCCGCACGCGCGAATCGTTTGCAGACCAGCATGAACCTCGCGCTCGGCTCGGCGCTCGCGAGCATCGGGCTCACGATTCCGACCGTCGCGGCCGTGTTCATCTGGGTCGGCCAGCCGCTCACGCTCGGCATCGGCGCGATGGAAACCGTGCTGCTGTCGCTGACGCTGCTGGTCAGCACGCTGACGCTCAGCCAGGGACGCACGACGGTGCTGCACGGTGTCGTGCATTTGTCGCTGTTCGCGGCCTACCTGTTCCTGTCGATCACGCACTGATGCAAAACGGCGCGCGGCATGGCGAAAACGATTCGCCATGCCGCGCGCCGTGCTTCATCTTCCCCGCTTCACCTTCTTCGCTTCACGCCGCGCCTATCGGGCCGGAATCACGAGATGTTGGCCAGCCAGGATCAGGTTCGGGTTCGCGAGGTTGTTGCGGCGCTGGATCTCGCGATAGCGCTGGCCGCTGCCGAGCTTGCTCGCCGCGATCATGTTCAGCGTGTCACCCGCCTTCACCACGTACGTCTTTTCGCCCGACGCGGCCGCGGTCGTCATCGTCTGGTCGCTGACGAAGTACTTGCGCAGCAGGTCCAGATACTGCGGCGACTGCTTGAGCTTCGCGATCGCGGCGTTCAGGTAGATCAGCAGGTCCTGGTCGTCGGCACGCACGCCGATCTTGTACGCGATGTTCGAGCCGTCGAGCTTGGTCACCGCGAACTTCAGGTCGGTGCCCTTGATCGAGCTGACCGCGAACGGATAGTCGTAGATGAACGCGTCGACCGCATGGCCGTCGAGGCTCTTCGCGATGAACGCCGGGTCGGAATCGTCGACCTCGACGAACCGGACGTTCGGATACTGGCGCGTGACGAAGGCACGCACGTCCGGGTCGCCCTTCAGGATGCCGACCGTCTTGCCGGCCAGATCGTCGGCCGAGCGGATCGCGGAGCCTTGCCGTACGATCAGCGAATAGCCGAAATCGTCGACGTACGGCACCGAGTAGACGACGCCCGCCGGCGTGTTGTCCGGGAACGTCAGCCCGTCCATCGCGACGTCGACGACATGGTTGCCCTTCGCGTCGGTGTCGAGCAGTTGCTTCGGCACGCCCGGGTACGTGTCGACTTCGTGACGCGTATCGACGACGACCGGCTTGCCGCCGTGCGAGAACGACGGATCCGAGAACAGCAGCCGCGCGAATTCGACGTTGAAGCCGTGCGGCGCGCCCTTGTCCTCGCCGAAGAACGGCTCGCTCGGGTTCTGCACCGAGACTCGCACGACGCCGTTTTCCGCGATCGATTTCAGCGTGCTCGCCTGCGGCGTGAAGCCGGCCGGCAGCACGTTGCCCGACGTCGACGGCTGCGCGGGCTGGCCTGCGTCGCCCGCCTGCGCGGATGTCGCGCCGGGCGCCGCATCGTGCGCGGGAATCAGTGTCGACAGGCCGCCCTGGTGGACGATCCATACGCCGACGAGCACCACCAGAAACACGACTGCACCGAGAAGTTTTTTCATGGTTGCGTGCCTGCGGGAAGTTATTGTTGTTTCGACGGCAATGCAGCGGCCTGTGCCGCATCGGGGCCGGGCACGGGCGTGCCGTTCATCGCCGCCTGCTGTTGCGCCTGCTTGACCTCGGGATTGTCCAGCAGCGACGTCTCCATTTCGGAGAACGCCTTGTTCACCGAGCGCATCACCGAATCGACGGCCACGTCGGTCTTGATCTGCTCGAACGTATCGGCCGACTGCCGGCCCGCGAGCTTGTTCATGTGCTGCGCCGCCTGCGACATGTCCCACATCGCCTTCGCGCGATCGATCGCGGACGCGAAATTCTTCAGTTCCGTCTGCACCTGCTTGTAGCGGCTTTCGCGAAACGCGAGCAGCTGCTTCATCGTGTCGAGCTGCGCGCGAAAGCGTGGCGCGTCGTCCGGATACTGCTTCTCGAACAGCTCGGTCTTGTCCCCGAAGTTCTTCACTTCGGTGCGAAACGCGGTGATGCTGTCCGCGAATTTCTGCGCCGCCTGGCGCTTTTCCGCGAGCTGGTTGATGAGCGTCTCGATCGGATTCGACTGCGCTTCCTCGACGATCATCTTCACCTTCTGGTTCGCGAACTTCATCGCCACGACCGGCGCGAAATAGATCGCCCCGAGGCCGATCACGGCCGCCGTGATCAGCGCGATCATCCCCTTCAGGATGAACAGCGCGGCCGGTGCCGCGATCGCGACGCCGGCGATGATGATCGCCCATTTGATCAGCTTTGCCTTGCCACTCCCCGAACTGCCGTTTGCTTCATTCGAAAGCTGCGACATGAGTTTTTCTCCTTGAACCTCGAACTGAACTGCGTGCGTAAGCTGCGTCTTGCTCAATCGAAATGCTTCGGACTCCGGTGCCGCCGCGCGCGCGGGACGGTCGACGGCACGATGCGTGAATGCGTGGCGGCGGCGTCACGAGACGCCGGTGTAAGCGTCATGCGCGATACGGTATTCGGGCGCGACAGGCTGACGCGCGACGCGGCGGCGCCGATCGGCACCGCTCATCGTCACGGCAGGCGCGCGAACGGGAAAGTGTACCGATGCGCGGTACGAAACGGGATGACGGATACGTGACGCGACGGGCGTCGGGAAAATCGTGATTCCGGCAGGCCGGTGGCTGCGGCGCCGGGATTCCGGTACGAGTGCGTGAAGGCTCATCGTTGTTCTTGTGCGCGTCGCTGATGCAGGAACGCGCGGCCAGCGCGCCCCGCTCCAAATGCACGCACGTATCCTGCGCCGACCGGCATGCAGCGTCAAGCGGTCGGCGCGGTGCGTTGCCCGTTCGCGATCGAAAGCATGCGCGGCACGTCAGCTTTCCGAACAGTAAGGATGTTGCCGGTGCCGCGACGCGTCGCGCTCGGTCGAAATTGATGTCGATCGAAGCGCGGCCCGCGGCCGGTCGCCGGGATGTTACGTCTCGACGCCGATCGCGGCGTCCGCATCGAACCCGTACAGCACGGCCGGATTGTCGACGAGCATCGCGCGGCCGACCGCCTCGTCCGCCGCGCAGGCGTGCAACCAGCCGAGCAGGTGCGCATCGTTGGGCACCGGCGACGCGTTCGGATGCGGCCAGTTGCTACCCCACACGCAGCGCGCCGAATGCTCGCGCGCGAGCACGGTGGCAAGGCGCGCGACGTCGTCGTAACCGGGCGCACCGGATCGCGAAGTCTCGTAAGGCGCGGACAGCTTCACCCAAACGTGGCCGCGATCCAGCAGGCGCCGCAACGCGACGAACGCCGGCGCATCCGGCGTCACCGGCGTCAGGAACTTGCCCGTGTGATCGACGACGACATGCGCCGGCAACGACGTCAGCATCGACTCGACGTCGGGCAGCGTCCGGCCATCGAGCTGCAGGTCGATGTGCCAGCCGAGCGGCGCGATCCGCGTGGCCATCTGCTCGAGCTCGTCCCATCGCGCGACGCCGCCCGACAGCGTCATGAACCGCACACCGCGGATGCCACTTGCGTGCAGCCGCTCGAGTTCGGCGTCCGGCACGTCGACGGGCAACGTCGCGACGCCACGCGCCTGCGGGCCGAGCGCGGCCAGCGCATCGAGCGTGCAGCGGTTGTCGAACCCGTAACCGGTCGGCTGCACGACGACCACGCGCGCGAGGCCGAGCGCCCGCTGCACGCGGCGATATGCGTCCACCGGTGCATGCGGCGGGCGGAACGTCGCCGTCGGTGCGAGCGGATACGCATCGTCGTAAATATGAATATGGCAATCGCAGGCGGGCGACGGCTGCGCGCCGGTGCGGTCGTGCGTCATCGTGCGCCCGGTGCGGCGGATGCGTCGGCCGATCGCCAGCGTGCGAGCCGCGTCGCGTGCGCGGCGTTGACCGCGCCGTTCGGCACGCGTGCGTCGAGCAGCGCGGCGAGTTGTTCGACCGTCTCCAGTGCCTGATGCTCGACTGCCGGCCGCGTCAGTCCGCCGATATGCGGCGTGGCGATCACGCGCGGATGCGCGGCGAGTGCGGGCGTCGGCATCTGGTCCGTCGCGCGGCCGACATCGAGCGCGCAACCGGCCAGCCGACCGCTGTCGAGCGCGTCGGCCAGCGCCCGCTCGTCGACGAGCTCGCCGCGCGACGCATTGACGAAGCACGCGCCCGGCTTCATCGCGGCGAACGCGCCCGCATCGAACAGGTTCGCGGTGGCGGGCGTCGCCGGCGCGAGGCACACGACGTAATCCGCGTCGCGCAGCAAGGTCGCGCGGTCGACCTGTTCGATCGACGGCGTGTCGACCCGCACGTACGGATCGCACACGAGCACGCGCATCCCGAACGCCGTCGCGATCGGCGCGAGATGGCGCGCGATCTGTCCATAGCCGACCACGCCCAGCGTGCCGCTGCGCAATTCGCGGCCCATCCGCGGCAGCGGCGGCGTGCCGCGGTGGTACGCATCGGCGTACGCGCCGATACCGCGCGCGAGGTCGATCATCGCGCCGATCACCCACTCCGCGACGGCCGGCCCGAAACCGGGGCTCGCCTGCGTGACCAGCACGCCGAATTCGCTCGCCGCGTCGACGTCGACGGTACGAATGTCGACCGCGCAGCGCAGGAACGCGGCGAGCGCGGGCAGCCCCGCGAACAGCGCGCGCGGTGCCGGCGTCTGCCGGTACGCGATCATCGCGTCGCATCCCTGGGCGGCGGCGATCAGCTCGTCCGAGCCGAGCTCGCGGTCGAGCGGATTGCACGTGACGTCCGCGATCGCCTGCAGCGCGCGCAGCGCCTTTGCACCGAAGTAGTAATCGAGCATCCCGGACGGATGGGTCACGTAGACGCGCGTCATGCGGGGGCTCCGTCCGATTCGACCGCACGTGGCGGCGGCGCGACCGACGCGCGCTCGACGAGCGTGACGCCCGGGAACACGCACTGCCCGGGCTCCGACGGGTCGCCGTCGTGCCGCATCACACGCCGCACCATTTCCGCGGCCATGTCCGTGACGGGCAACTGCACCGTGGTCAGCGCCGGCCACGAGATCGCCGACAGGAAGTGACCATCCATCCCGACGACCGATACGTCGTCCGGCACGCGCAACCCGCCGTCGCGCAGCCCGGCCATCAGGCCCAGCGCGAACAGGTCGTTGACCGCGACGATGCCGGTCGGCCGCGCCGGATCGGCCGCGAGCGCGGCGCCGAGCGCACGCCCGACCTCGACGATCACCGCGTCGCCGTATTCGTTCGCCGGGCCGCCGTCGAGCACTTGCGCATCGGCGCCCGCGTCGCGCGCAGCCGCGAGAAAGCCGCGAATCTTGTCGCTGCGGCTCACGGTGACGCCGGCCACCGTCGCGAACGCGAGCCGCGTATGGCCCGCGGCGACGAGACAGGCGGTCGCGAGCCGCGCGGCCGCTTCGTTGTCGGCCGTCACGTGATCGACCTTCGATTGCTCGCCGGGCGTCGCGCGGCGGTCGTAGCTGACGACCGTCATCCCGCGTTCGGCCGCGCGTTCGAGGTGGCTTTCGTCGGCGAGCGACGAGATCACGATCACGCGCCGCACGCCGTGCGCGAACAGGTCGTCGAAGAACGACGCCTCCTTGCCCGCGTCGCGGTACGTGTTGCCGATCAGCACGCGATGGCCGTACTGCTCCTGCGCGCAAGCCTCGATCTCGCGCGCGATGTAGCCGTACATCGGATTCGCCATCGACGGCACCAGCAGCCCGACGAGCGGCGTCTGCCCGGTCTTGAGCTGGCGCGCGAGCGTGCTCGGCCGGTACTGCAGCGCATCCATCGACGCCTTCACGCGTTCGAGCGTCTCCGGCTTCATCTGATCGGTGCGGCCGTTGAGCACGTTCGAAACCGTGCTGACCGAAACAGCCGCATGACGGGCCACGTCCTGAATCGTACTCATGTCGTCTTGCAATGAACGGGCTACAGGCCGAAACGGGCCGGCAGCCACAACGAAAACGCCGGTGCGAAGATCAGCGCCACGAGGGCGACCGACAGCACCAGCAGGTATTTCACCATCGGCCGCGCCACGCGCGCGACCTCGGTCCCCGTGATCGCGCAGGTCGTGAACAGCCCGAGCCCGACGGGCGGCGCGAACAATCCGAGCCCCATCGCCACCACCACGACCGTGCCGAAATGCAGCGGGTTGATGCCGAGCTGCAGCGCGATCGGCGCGAGCAGCGGCCCGAAGATGATCAGCGCGGGCGCGCCTTCGAGCACGGCGCCGAACACGATCATCAGCAGCGCCGCCAGCAACAGGAACGCCGTCGAGCCGTACTGATGGGCAAACGCCGTCATTGTGCCCGAGACGAGCGCGGGAATCTGCTCGATCGACAGCGCGAACGACACGCTCGACGCCGCCGCGACGATGAACAGGATACCGCTCGCCATCGACGCCGCGCGGACGAACACGCGGCCGACCGAGCGCCAGGTCAGCTCGCGGAACGCCGCCCAGCCGACCACCAGCGCATAGACCACCGCGAACGCCGACACTTCCGTCGACGTCGCGATGCCCGACGTCACGCCCTTGCCGATCATCGCGACCATGATCAGCGCGACGAGCGCGCCGCCGGCGAGCGGCAGCCACGCGCGGCGTTCGACGAATACCGCGTCGATGTCGATCCGGCGTCCGCAGATCACGGTCACGACCGCCAGCGACGCGGCGAGCACGGCCGCCGGCACGATCCCCGCGACGAACAGGCCGGCGATCGAGATGTTCGCGACGAAGCCCATGATGATCATGTTCACGCACGGCGGAATCGTCTCGGCCATCACCGCGCTGCACGCGAGCAGCGCTGCGGTTTCGTCTGGATCCTGCCGCGCGCGGCGCACGGCCGGCATCACGACGCCGCCCACCGCCGCGATGTCGGCCAGCTTCGAACCCGACACCCCGGAAAAGCACGCCGTCGCGAAGATCACGATCAGCCCGAGCCCGCCGCGCACGCGCCCGAAGATCCGCAGCAACAATTCGACGAGCCGCGCGGACATCCCGTTCGACTCCATCAGCAAGCCGGCCAGCACGAAGAACGGCACGGCGAGCAGCACGAAGTGATCGGCGCCGGCCATCACCTGCTGCGAGTAGACGAGCAACGGCAGCGTCGGATCGGCGAGGAAGTACAGCAACGCCGAAAACGCGAGCACGAAGCCGATCGGCACGCCCAGCACGAGCCCGCCGACGAAGCCGGCGACCAGCAGCGCCCCCGGCGCGATCGCGTGTTCGGGCCGCAGCGCGTTCCAGCCGTACACGGCGCCCGCGAGCACCACGCAGCAGGCCAGCGTGCCGAGCACGCGGCGGCGCGGCGCGTTCAGCGCGTTCGCGAGCGCGAACACGCTCATGAACAGCGCGCCGAACATCATCGGATACACGTTGATCCAGCCCGGCAGGCCGCCGGTCGTCAACTGATCGTACGAGTCGCCGAGCAACTGCCACGACGACGCCAGCAGGTTCAGCGACACCGCCGCGACGATCCAGTGCCCGATCTGCACGAGCGCGCCCTGCCACCGTGCCGGCAGCCAGCCGCGGAACAGGTCGATGCCGACGTGCTGGCTGCGGCCGAGCACCGTCGCCGCGCCGAAGAACACCAGCACGATCATCAGCGCGCTCGCGACCTCCTCGGCCCAGTCGACCGGATCGTGCAGGAAATAACGGAAGACGACCGACACGAATACGACCAGCACCTCGACGGCCAGCACGGCGGCCGACATGTATTCGATCCAGCGCATCGCCGCATCCAGCGCACGAGCGGCGGCGCGCACGGGACGGCCTGAGGCAACGGCCGGCACGACGCTCGAAACGGAACCGGTATCCATCGCTCAACCCCGCGCGGCGGCGATCGCCGGAAACAGCGGCGCGGTAGCCGGATACTGCTTCGCGAATGCCATGTAGAGGCGGTCGTGCATCGCCTGCCGCAGCGCCGCGCGCTCGGCATCCGCCATCGGATGAAACGTCATCCCGTGCTGCTTCAGTGCCGCCTCCGCCTGCTCGGCCTTCTGCGCCGCGATCGCGCGCTGCTGCGCGGTCGCGTCGGCCACCGCGCGGTCGAACGCCGGGCGCAGGTTCGCCGGAATCCGCTCGAGCGCGCGCCGCCCCATCACGACGGTCATCGCCGCGAACACGTGGTGCGATTGCCAGCACGACTTGACGATCTCGTCGAAGCGGCTCGCGAGCACGGTGGCCGGATCGTGCTCGAGCCCGTCGACGACGCCCGTCTGCACGGCCATGTAGAGCTCGCCGAACGGAATCGGCGTCGGCACCGCACCCATCACCTTGAAGGTATCCATGAAGGCCGGCGTCGGCAGCACGCGCAGCTTCGTGCCCTTCACGCCCTGCAGCGCCGTCACCGGCTGCTTCGTGAACACGCAGCGCCCGCCGAAGTGCGAACCCCACGTCAGCACGGAACAGCCCGCGCGCTTTTGCAGCAGCGCGTTCAGGCTGGCGCCGACCTGGCCGTCGAGCACCTTCGCGAGGTGCGCATAGCTGTCGAACAGGTAGCCGAGATCGAGCATGCCGAGTTCCGGCGCGACCGTGGCCCAGATCGACGAGCCCGCGATCATCATGTCGATCGCGCCGATCTTCACCTGCTGCGCGACGTCGCTTTCCTTGCCGAGCTGGCTGTTCGGAAAGTAGTCGACCCGGATCGCGTCGCCGACGCTCGCCTTCAGGTTCGCCGCGAGACGCTCGTACCACACGTAGTGCGCGGCGTTCTGATCGGCCGGCATCGACGACGAGCAGCGCAGCGTCACGGTCTGCGCCGCGCGGCCGATTTCCGGCAAGCCGCCCGCGACCGCGAGCGTGGCGGCGGATGCCGTTTGCAGAAAGCGCCGCCGGGTGAAGGTAGTCATGGCCGTCTCCTTTCCAATCGCGTCTTCCGACACGACTGTATCGATTTAGTGTATCGATACAGTAATACGACGACCGATGAGTGAGAAATGAGGGTTTTCCCGTGACGGGCAGGTGGAAATTTCGGGCCGAAGTGCCATGCGGAGTTGGCGTATTTCGGTCTTTCCGGCCCGTGGCGCACGTCAGGCGTGCCGGCAGATATCGTCAGACAACTGACTTTTTCTAAACGACGACGCCGTCCGCCCCGTCCGTCAGAAACTGCCCGACCATCGCGTTGAACACCGGCAGCGCCGGATTGTCGTTGTCCGCGCGCCACGCGAGATACAGCTCGGCCGCCACGTCGACGCCCGCGAGCGGCCGGAACACCACGCCGTCCACATGCAGCTCGCGCGCCGACGCCGGCACCAGCGCGGCACCCAGCCCGGCACGCACCAGGCCGAGGATCGTATGCGTCTGCCCGACGTAATGCAGGTAATTCGGCAAGCGCCCCGCACTGGCGAACATCCCCGAGATCATGTCGTGGAAGTACTTGCCCTCGTTCGGCGAATACGCGATGAACGGCTGCCGGTCGAGCTCGTCCGGACCGATCTGCTCGTACGCGGCCAGCGGCGCGCCCTGCGCGACCGCGACGAGCATCGGCTCGCGCTGCACGAGCCGGTATTCGAGCGGATGGCGCGCCGCGCGCTGGCGCACGAAGCCCGCGTCGAGCATGCGCGACGCGAGCGCGTCGATCTGCACGGTCGACACCATTTCGCGCAGCTCGACATCGACGTCCGGCAGCGCGTGCGCCGCATGCGCGAGCAGCTCCGGAATCATCCGGTATGCGCTGACGGCCGTGAAGCCGAGCGTGATGCGGCCAGCCCCGCCGTGCGCGACGCGCTGCGCGGCCTGCTCGGCCCGTGCGGAAAACTCGAGGATGTGCCGCGCATCGCGCAAGAAGCGCTCGCCGGCCGCGGTCAGTCTGACTTGCCGGCTGCTGCGTTCGAGCAGCGCGATGCCAAGCGCATGTTCGAGCAACTGGATCTGCCGGCTGAGCGGCGGCTGCGTCATGAAGAGCCGCTTGGCCGCACGGCCGAAATGCAGTTCCTCGGCCACGGCGACGAAGCAGCGAAGCTGGTTCAGCTCAATCATTCAAATCTTGAATCAATCGATAGTCTCTTGATGGTAGACCGATATCGATATGATTCCCATACTCGGTTGCAGCCGATGCGCGGCCCGCGCCGCGCACGCCGACCGAGGCCTTCATGACCGTCGCTCGCCGGCCGCTTCGACCGGATTCGGGTCACGCCGCACGCATGACGCCCGGCGGCGGCATCACGCGCGCTGGCGCGTGCCCGGCGTCGGCGCGACCGCGAGCCGGTCGAGTTCGCGCAGGTCGTTCTCCAGCGCGGGCGTGAGCGTCGTGCGCAGATGGTCGAGGAAGGTGCGGATCTTCGCGTCGAGATAGCGGCGCGTCGCATAGACGGCATACACGCTGACCGTCTGCAGCCGGTACTCGGGCAGCACGCGAATCAGCCGCCCTTCGCGGATGTCGTCGAGCACGGTGTACAGCGCGACGCACGCGATGCCGCGCCCTGCCCGCACAGCGACGCACAACGCATCCGGCACGTTGACCTGGAACGGCGCCGGCTGCAGCTCGTACACCGTTTCCTCGTCGTCGCCGCGCTCGAGCCGCCACTCGCTGGCCGGCGATGCGGGCGTATCGAGGCGCAGGCACACGTGGTTCGGCAGATCATCGGGCGTGGTCGGCGTGCCATGCCGCGCCAGGTATTCGCGCGATGCAACCAGCACGCTGCAACTCGTGCCGCAAGTCTGCGCGACGTAGCCGGAATCGGGCAGCTGCGACGCGGTCACGATCGACACGTCGTAGCCTTCCTCGACGAGGTTCGGCATCCGCTGCGCGAGCGTCAGCTCGATCGACACGTCCGGGTTGTCTTCCTGGTAACGCACGATCGACGAGACGACATGACTCTGCCCGAGCCCCGTCATCGCATGGATGCGCATCTTGCCGCTCGGCCGCAGCAGCGCGTTGCGCGCCTCGGCGTTGGCGTAGTCGAATTCGGCGAGGATCGATTTCGCACGCTCGAAGTAGCGCTCGCCGCTTTCGGTGAGGCCGAGATGGCGCGTCGTGCGATGCAGCAGCCGCGTCTGTACGTGAGCTTCGAGATTCGACACCGCGCGCGACACCTGCGCGGTGGTCGCATCGATTTCTTTGGCGACCGCGGTGAAACTGCCGGCTTCGACAACGCGCACGAACAGGCGCATGTTTTCGAGCATGTCCATTGAATTGGCTTGGGGAGTATCGGTGGAGGAACGTCGGCGGCGCTCGCGTCAGACGGGAATCGGGGCGTGCGCGCGAACCACACGCAAGCGATCACCATGCCGGGGAACGGGCGGGAGAGCGGGCATCGCGTGCGTGGTTGTGGCATATCGGGGGATTCGGTGGCCCGAATTGTACGCCGCCGCAGGCAAATTTGCGCGATCGCCGCGCCTCCAGGCTTTCATCGGATGAAAGGTTTTTGCAAGACGAATACGTCGCACGCTCGCAACGTATTGATGCGGCGCGACAATTTGTATCACAACGCGATATAATTTGCGCCTTCCTTGCGCTGAGTCATCCGCGCCGTCCTTTTTACCGCTTATCGTCCATGTCGTCAGGCACCTCCCCGTCGCGTCGCACATTCCGCCAATGGCTGCACAGCTTCATTCCCCATCCGATGACACTCGGCTGGCGCGAGCGCATGCGCTCGTGCGCGGGTGCGCTCGTCGGCATCGCGACGGTCGGCGTCACGATGCGGCTGCTGCCCGGCGTGCCGGGCCTCGTGCCGCTGCTCGTCGCGCCGATGGGGGCGTCGGCGGTGCTGCTGTTCGCGGTGCCCGCGAGTCCGCTCGCGCAGCCGTGGTCGATCATCGGCGGCAATCTGGTGGCGGCGACCGTCGGCGTCGCCTGCGCGCAGTCGATCGCCGATCCGATCACGGCCGCCGCGGTTGCGGTCGCCCTCGCGATCGGCGGCATGTTCGTACTGCGCTGCGTGCACCCGCCGTCGGGCGCGGTCGCGCTGACGGCCGTGCTCGGCGGCCCCGCGATCCACTCGCTCGGCTTCGGCTTCGTGGTCGAGCCGATCGCGCTGCAATCGGCGATCCTGCTGTCGGCCGCGCTCGTGTACCACGCGCTGACGGGCCACCGCTATCCGCACGGCGGCGTGCGTCCCGACGCGAAGCCGCAAGGCGGCAGCGCCGCGCCGGCACGCGGCGGCTTCACGCGCGCCGATCTCGACGCCGTGCTGAAGCGCCGCGGCGAATGGCTCGACGTCGATCCGGACGACCTCGAAATGCTGCTGCGCGAAACCGAGATGCAGGCGTATGCGCGCACGTTCGGCCAGCTCACGTGCGCCGACCTGATGACGAAGAACGCGATCGAAGTCGCGCCATCGACGTCGGTCGCGGCCGCGCTGACGCTGCTCGACCGCCATCGCGTGAAGGCGCTGCCCGTCGTGGACGGCGACGATCGCCTGATCGGCATCGTCACGCGCGCCGACCTCACGCGCCAGCTGCGCCGCCCGGCCCCGCTGTGGCAACGGCTGGCCGCGCGCCTGCCGCAGTCGTTCGGCGGTCGGCCGCCCAGCGTCGCCACCGTGATGACCCGCGACGTCGCGTCCGTGCCGCAGACCCTGCCGATCACGGTGCTGGTGCCGCTGTTTACGCATTCGGGTCACCATCACATCCCGGTCGTGGACGCATCGCGACGGCTCGTCGGCATCATTACGCAGACGGATCTCGTCACGGGCCTGTACCAGCAGACGCGGATGCTCGAAGCCGCGTAACGCCGACGAACATAAAAATGTGCTCCATTTCGCTGAAAATCGTCCATTTATATCATGTTGTGATATATTTTGCGTTACCGAAACTGCTGCCCGACCGACCGCAATGACCGATACCCGACGCGCGCTGACCAAAGGCGATTTCCAGCAACTGTCCGAGTTCCGCTACCAGATGCGCCGCTTCGAGCGCTTCTCCGAACGCGCCGCGCAAAGCGAAGGCGTGACGCCGCTGCAATATCTGCTGCTGCTGCACATCAAGGGCTACCCGCATCGCGAATGGGCCACCATCGGCGAACTCGCCGAACGCCTGCAGGCGCAGCATCACGGCGTCGTCGCGCTGGTGACGCGCTGCGAGGCGCTCGGGCTCGTGAAGCGCAAGACGAGCGAAGCGGACCGCCGGCAAGTCGAGGTCCATCTCGAGGAAGCCGGCGAGACGCTGCTCGCCCGTCTCGCGGCCATGCACCGCACGGAACTGAAATCGCTCAAGGGCACGTTCCAGGTTCCGCAGATCGATTTCTGACCTAGGCTTTACCGACCTTCCCCTACTCCGATGAACGCACCACACAAACGCGATTTCTCGACCAACGAACGCCTGCCCAGGATCGCGTTGCTGGCTGCCGGGATCGGCGTGCTCAGCACGCTGGCGGCGTTCGTGCTGTTGAGCCTGATCCGCCTGTTCACGAACCTGTTCTTCTTCCAGCAGTTCTCGTTCGCCGATCGTTCGCCCGCCCACAACGCGCTCGGCGCGTGGGTAATCGTCGTGCCGGTGATCGGCGGGCTGATCGTCGGATTGATGGCGCGCTTCGGTTCGGAGAAGATCCGCGGCCACGGCATTCCCGAAGCGATCGAGGCGATCCTGTTCGGCAAGAGCCGCATGTCGCCGAAGGTTGCGATCCTCAAGCCGCTGTCGTCCGGCGTCGTGATCGGCAGCGGCGGCCCGTTCGGTGCCGAAGGCCCGATCATCATGACGGGCGGCGCGCTCGGCTCGCTGATCGCGCAATGCGTGCACGTGACCGCGGCCGAGCGCAAGACGCTGCTCGTCGCGGGCGCGGCCGCCGGCATGACCGCCGTGTTCGGCACGCCGGTCGCCGCCGTGCTGCTCGCGGTCGAACTGCTGCTGTTCGAATGGCGTCCGCGCAGTTTCCTGCCGGTCGCGCTCGCGTGCGCGGTGGCCGGTTTCGCCCGCGCCGTGTTCTTCGGCGTCGACCCGCTGTTTCCGTTGGCCACCGCATCGCCGACGCCCGTCGCGCTGCTGTCGTGCATCGTCGCGGGCCTGCTGTCGGGCATGCTCGCGTGCGGCCTGTCTGCCGCGCTGTACCGCGTCGAGGACACCTTCGCGAAGCTTCCGGTGCACTGGATGTGGTGGCCGGCGCTCGGCGCGATCGTGATCGGCGTCGGCGGCTGGCTCGAGCCGCGCGCGCTCGGCGTCGGCTACGACGTGATCGGCGACCTGCTGCACCAGCATATCGCGCTGAAGATCGCGCTCGCGCTGCTGATCGTGAAGGCCGTGATGTGGGTGATCGCGCTCGGCTCCGGCACGTCGGGCGGTGTGCTGGCCCCGCTGCTGATGCTCGGCGCCGGCCTCGGCACCGTGCTGTCGCCGGTACTGCCCGGCGGCGATCCGGCACTGTGGCCGCTCGTCTGCATGGCCGCGACGCTCGGCGCCACGCTCGGCGCGCCGCTGACCGCGATCGTGTTCGCGTTCGGCCTCACGCACGACGCGAACGCGTTGCTGCCGCTGCTCGCCGCGACGCTCGTCGCGCACGGCTTCGCGACCGTCGTGATGAAGCGTTCGATCATGACGGAAAAGATCGCGCGCCGCGGGTATCACATCTACCGCGAATACGGCGTCGATCCGCTCGAACGCCACGACGTGGCCGAAGTGATGACGCCAGCCGACGCGCTCGTCGCGATCGACGGCGCCACGACGCTCGACGCGGTCGAGTCGCAGTACTTCGGCGTGAAGCAGACGCACCGTGCATACCCGGTCGTGCAGAACGGGCGACTCCTCGGCATCGTCGATCGCGCGACGCTCGACGCGCAGCGCGCGCAAGCCGGCCCCGGCGCCGTGCTCGCGAGCGCGTTCGCCGAGCGCGTGCCGGCCGTCGCGCAGGCGCACGAAACGTGCCGCGTGGTCGCATCGCGACTCGCGCTGCTCGGCCTCGAACGCCTGCCGGTCGTCGACGATCCGCAATCGCTGCGCATCATCGGCATCGTGTCGCGCAGCGACTTGATCAAGCCCGCGCTCCAGCACTTCGACGACGAACAGAAGCGCGAACGCTTCCGTCCCGTCGTACCCGTCAACCTGCGCGACGCAGGTATACGCAAGGCCGGCTGACACGTACCGCGCGCGCCGCCGCGAGTACTTTCCAAAACCAAAAGGAGCCTGGCGGGAGCGGAGTACTTGGAGCTGGATGGTCGTTAAAGGAAGCTGCATTTTAGGGTACGGGGAGTCTCGGTTGCGAAGGGGAAGCCGTGAAGGGCGT